>JABHOG010000093.1 GCA_018694835.1 Planctomycetota bacterium
GATCCAGGATCCGGAGTCGGACCAAAAACTGCGCAAACAACAGTTGCGTGGCGAGTACGGGCGCTATCGCGCCAACAATGATCTCACCTATTACCACCTCGATATCCGCGTGTCTCCCGAGACCAAGACCATTCGCGGCAAGGTGACCATTGGTTTTCGAATGTTGTCAGACGACAACCGTATCCAGCTCGATCTGAACAGCGACCTCTCGGTCGACAAGATCGTGCTCGATACCGAGGAGCTTCCCTTCGAGCGCGAGTTCAACGCGGTATTCATCGACAACCCCGACGGATTCAAAGCCGGAGAACAATACAGGATCGACTTCCATTACTCGGGTGCTCCGAAGAGCAGCAGTCGTTTTGGTGGCATCAGTTTCGAGGAGGACCCTGCCGGTCGACCGTGGATTTACACGGCATGCGAAGGGCCTGGATCGAGTTACTGGTGGCCGTGCAAGGACCAGTGGCGTGACGAGGTCGAGAGCATGGACATCAGTGTGGCGGTCCCCAACGGGTTGACCGATGTTTCCAACGGCCGATACATGGGCAAGGAAGATCTCGGGGACGGGTTCACCCGCTGGAAGTGGCGCGTCCATTATCCGATCAACTCCTACAACGTTTCGATCAACGTAGCGGCCTACGAGCACTTTTCGGATCAACTCGGTGAACTGACCCTCGACTACTACGCCTTGCCGGAAGACCTGAAGAAGGCCAAGAAACAATTCGCCCAGGCAAAGCCGATGATGGAGGCGTTCCAGCACTACTTCGGCGAGTACCCCTTCATCAAGGATGGTTACAAGCTGGTGCAGGTACCGTATTCGGGGATGGAGCACCAATCCGCCGTGGCCTACGGCAACAGATTCACCAACGGTTACCTCGGTAAGGACTGGACCGGCGTCGGCGTCAGCATGAAGTTCGACTTCATCATCATTCACGAGAGTGGTCACGAGTGGTTCGGCAATGCCATCACGGCAGCAGATGTGTGCGATATGTGGATTCACGAGGGTTGGACCACCTACCTCGAAGCGATGTACGTCGAAAAGCTATTCGGCTACGCAGACGCCCTGAAGTACATCAACGGCTATCAGGAAAAGGTCTCCAATCAGCGACCGATCATCACGCAGAAGGGCACGCATCAAGAACCTCCTGGCGACCAGTACTTCAAGGGAGCGTTGTTTCTCCACACCCTGCGCAACGTGCTAGGAGACGATGACAAGTGGTGGGCGCTGGTACGCGAGGTCTACGATACGTTCAAGTACCAGTGCATCGAGACCGAAGACATCGTGAAACTCTTCAACAAACGATTCGGAATCGACCTCCATCCGGTGTTCGATCAATATTTGCGCCACGCGCAACTACCTCTTCTCGAACTGGTCTTCGATGACGCCAAACACAGCGTGTCCTACCGCTGGAAGACGGACGTACCCGGCTTCGCCATGCCGATCCGGGTCGGAGAAAGAACAGCCTGGCAGCAGATCTCACCGACCACCCAATGGCAGACCCTGTCGACCGAGCTGGGCCAGCAGCGCTTCGAAGTGGCGACCGACCTCTACTACGTCAAGGTGACCAAGCAGCCTCATGAGAGCGACTGAGGCGCCGTGAGAACGATTGAGGAGTGACCGGCATCTCCAACGGCAACGCCGCTGGAGCTGCCGGCCCGACTGTGAACTGCGACCGAGGTGCCCCGCCAGTGACGGCAAGTCTCCACCGAGAACCTCTCGATACTGGATCGTGGTGCTCTCCATCAGCGAGACTTCATCGAGCTGATCCCCGGGCGTTCAGTAAGGAAGCTGCGATTTCTGCGGTGCGCGGATCGACATCGCTGGTCTGGATCAGCTGCTGAAAGCCGCCCGGATCGCCAATAGGCCAACTCATGGCACAGATGCGTAAGGCAGTACCTCGGACAGACCTGGAAGGGTCGCTCTGCGCCACCCTCTTCAAAGACTGGGCCCACCCTGGCGAGATACTTCCTCCCCGGCCGATGCCTCCCTGGCTGCCGTATAGCACCAGATTGCGGTACCCCTCCGAGTCGATCGAATCTCCACGCTGATAGATCATCTGTTGTAGATCGAGCTCGGTGGCGCGCGAAAATCCAGACAACAGAGCCGAACCTTGATACTCCTGCTGCAGCATCAGATCTGCGGCATGTTGCAGAAAACCTGGCAACTGCGCGCCGGAGATGCGCTGGAGCACCACCTCGATCAACGGTACTTGTAACGACTCCTGCGCCTGACCAATCCAATTTGCCGCCCCGGCTGGATCATCCACGAGTGCCAGAACGACACTTTTCTGGGCCACTCGACGCAGTCCCGGGATCGGTGACTGGAGCCATTCACCCGCTACTGCCACCGCTTCATGATCTGCTGTGGCCAGACTCCACTCGATCATCTTCAGCAGCCGAGTCCGTGATTCTTCTTCTTCCCCTTCGAGAGGAAGTGGTCCAGCCGTCGATTCCATCATCGAGGCCAGTTCGATGGCGTGCCACGGTTGCAGCACTCCTTCCACCTGTAAGAAGCGTGGGAAGTAGCGGGCGCGCTGCTCGCCAGAGATCCACAGATCGGCCATTGCAAGAATGGTCCCGCCGCGGTCGAACCACAGCGAAGCCCATTCCCCTCCCGCTGCAACCTCCTGCTGCAGATGGCCCACCGATCCATCTGCGGAATTAGTGCCGATGGAGAGGGCCGTTGCGAGCGCAACCATCAACGCATCCTGCTCGTCTTGCCCCCCTTCCGTCTCCAGTATCAAGGTCAACAGCTGATCTCCCATCCCCGGTTGAGCCGTCAGCAGTGCAGCGATGGCCGCTGCTGGATCCTCCTGCGCTCGCCCTGCAGCGATCACCAAATCGAGCGGCTCGCGCCACGCATCCTTTTTGGCAGTCGAGACCATGGTGAGCGACTCATCGGTGAGCGCTTCCTGCTCCCGCGACGCAACTCCATCGGAGAACAGACCCACTGTGGGTGGCTCGCTCAAGGGCTCTTTCTGACGGACCAGCTGCAGCCTGGCCTCACTTCTCCCCTCGTCGACTTCGGCCAACCGCTCGCCTTCGCCGAAGCGAAACCACAGTAGTAGCGCCAGCAACCCCACCACCGCCACCACCGCCACCACCGCCAACTTCGACCCGCGCGGATTGCCAACCAGCCAACTACCGTTTTCTCGATCTCTCATCTCCTCGCTCCTCTCACATCAAACGTAATTATTTACTTCTCTGGTTGCACGGCTCGGTCAACGTGCCGCCCGCACAGGGCGAGGCGACCCAACTGATCTGCTCCGAAATCTCAATCGCCTCTCCTTGCGGCAGGCAGTCATGGTCCCAACAAATGATGAACATTCGGGTGCATTCACAACGCAGCGACTGTCGCATCACCGGCAGTGACTGTTGCGAGAGGAGGCAGCACCCCGCCACCGTAGTCGGGACTCGATGAGCCGGTTCGATGATCACCCAGATCGGGCACAGATCCGGCTGAAGAAACACCTCGATCTCGAGACGGTGGAGGATCAGCTGCAATGCCGTTCCTGTGCACTCATTGGTCACGGGGGAGACCAGTTGGCGCCACCCGGTCTCCGAGGTGCCGACTCCTGGGCAGTCTCCATCACAGTTGAGACTGGCGGGGATCGCTCGATCGGGATTCTGGGCCAGAACCTCGACTCCTGTGCCGCTCCACAGCAGCAATCCCATCCACATCGCCATCCACATCGCCCTTGGCCGATGGTTGATCGGACCACGCTGCTTCCTCTCCTTCCCCTCCTTTCCCCCGTCCCTCTCGTGCTCTTTTTCCTCCTCGTTCCTCTCGTGCTCTTTTTCCTTCGCGTTGCTCTCGTGCTCCTTTTGCTCCACGTTCTCCTCAAACATCTGCAGCGAATGGTTTTCCTTCAACGACGCGTCCTTCCCTGATCTCTCTCGCCAAGATCATCTTCACTCCCCACGAATTGCCCGCGACCAGCGGTTCCAGGGAATCGCCTGCTTCCGGACGATGCGTCGCTCACTCGAGAAGAGGGATATCGCAGTTGCAGAAAGGAGAGATGCAGAAAAGGAGAGATGCGACTCAAAGATGAGGGAGCCCACCGCGACAAGATCTTACAAAGCTCACCGGTCAGGCAGGATCATCAGGCAGAATCTTCACGCAGATCTTCACGCAGAACTTCACGCGAGTTCCAGTCAACAGCAGGCACAGCGCCAGTCCATCCATCGCTTCACTGACCTCTGGCTCAGGAGCCAGAGGTGACCTGCAACGCCAGCTTGATCGGTAGCGAGAAGGTGCGGATGCGTTCATCTCCGCGGTACAGCCCTCCGACAAATCGGAGGCGGATGATGTACTCCCCCTCCTCCACCTGATCACCGACCCGGAAGGATGTCGAGGCTGAAAAACTGGAAACAAGTTGCTCGACATCGCTCTCTCGATAAATGCCCGCCTGCTGCCCCTCGTAACTCCACGGTTGTTGCTGTTGCAAGACCGTGACCTCAGTTCCATGCTCGACGATGGTCAATCCATCGAACTGAATACGACTCTCGAAGGCGGGTCGGTCGAGCAACCCTTCCTCGAGAAATTCGGCAAACTCATCGCTACTGTTGGTGAACGAACCCCGCGTCACTTCCAGTTGATCCGTGCTGTCGAGCACGATGTAGGTCGGGTTGGCGTAGTAGCCGGAATACTCGATTTGTTTCGATCGATAGCCTTCTTCCACCTCGCTGGTGGCGTCATCGGTAAAGATCTCGAACAGTTCAAATTGGCCGAGCAACTGCTCGACTTCGGGCTCGCGGAAAATGCCATTTTCCATCAGCCTGCAGTTCTGTCAGGTGTGGCCAGTGAAGTTGACGAAGATGGGTCGAGGAGATCTCTCGCCGGCAGCATTCTGATCGCGCAGCTGCTGCAACTGGTCGTCCAAATCGAGTGGATGGTCTCGATCGAGCACCACCCAGGGAAGGTGCTGTTGTTGGTGAACACTGGGCACCAGCAGCTGTGCTTCGAGGTTCTCATTGAGTCGCCAGCCGGTCGTCGCATAGAAACAACTGATCGCTCCAATCAAGGTCAATCCCAGCAACAGCCCTCTTCCGAAAGAGATCGATTTCACCGGAGAATCGTGCGGGAAACGTAGTTTTCCGGCCAGATTGAGGGCCAGCGCCAGCAGTGTCAGACCCCAGATCACCATGATCACCTCGCGGTTGACCACGTCACCAAACTGCCAGTAGGTGGCCACTGCACTGAAGAACTTCCACGCCGCCAGCAACTCGATGAATCCGAGGATCACCTTGACCGTCGAGAGCCAGCCGCCAGAGCGAGGCAGGCCCGTCAACACCTTGGGAAACAGTGCCAGTAATACGAAGGGAACCGCCAGGGTGGTACTGAAGGCGAGCATGCCGATTGCGGCGTAGCCGGGACCTTCCCCCGCCGCCAGAGCGAGTAGAAATGCGACGATCGGGCCGACACAGGTGAAGGTGGTGACGCTGAAGACCAGCCCCATCACCAGCACACTGGCGGCTCCACCACCACCACCACTGCCTCCCACCGCGGATCGGAGCCAGTTGGGCAACTGGATGTCGTAGTAACCGAACAAGCTGAAACCAAACACGACAAAGAGCACTCCGATGGCCAGATTGACAAACCCGTTGGTCGCCATGAAGTTGGCGCCCTCCTCCCCGAGCAGCGCCGACAGCAAGAATCCGAGCGCGGTGAAGGAGACGACGATTCCCGCGCCAAAGAGTCCGGCGAGCCACAACACCCGAGAACGACTCTCGTGGGCTTGCTTGGTGAAGACGCTGACGGTGATGGGGATCATCGGATAGACACAGGGAGTCAACAATGCCACCAGTGCCCCACCGAAGGAGAGCAGGATGATCCCGAGCAGTCCGGCCTGTTCCGCCGCCCCCCGGGTGTCCTTGCGGATGGCAGGAATCCTCAGTGCCTGCTCGACCGACCCCTCCAGCTGGAAGTCGATCACACTCCCGGGCTGCACATCCTTCTGACTGAATCCCGCCGAGATGCGGATTTCACCGTCCGCGACCTCAGGACGAAGAGGGGCATCATTTCCGTCAGTGGATTCGATCTCGGATGGAGACAATTCCGTGGGAGCCTTGCCCGAGAAGAGCGGAATCTCCAGTGAAACCTGTTCTGGAGGAAGACAGAGCCGCGCATCGCAGACCATGTATCCGACCCGGAGCTGGAGTGCCTTCAGCGGCTTCGGCAGCGGCTGCGGAATCGAAATCGGCAGCCGGAAGATCGCCTTGCGCTCATGCTCGAGCAGCACTCCACCCGATCCGTCATCGCGAGGGCGAGGTGGCGTCACCTCGATCGGCTCACCGATGGTCAGTGCAGAGTCCTCAGCGATGTGAAAAGTGGTCGGATCGCCCAGATCGGGATCGAGCCCGATCCCGTAGATATGCCATCCCCGTTCGATGATGGCGTGAAGTTCGACCTGCACCGTGGTCCCGGCTTGCAGCTGGTCGACTCCGATCGCTCGCCAGGAAACCGGTGAACCCTGGAGCGCCGCTTCCACCTTCAATGAAGCGGGAACTTCTTTCGCTGCTGCACCCTTTTCGGGCGAACTCTTGGCCCCCACCGTGACCACAGCCTCGACCGTGGCCATCGAAGGCGGAAGACATTGCTTGGCATCACAGACCTGGTAACTGATGTCGATGAGGACCTTGCGTGGACCCGCCTCTGCGGACTCGGGCACCTGCAGCGGAACCTCGAACTGAACCTTGCCCTCATGCTCGTGCACCAGGCCGAGGATGGCATCATCTCGTTGGTGGGCCGACTGCTCACGAATGTCATGATGGAGTTCCAGATCTCCCGATCCGGCCAGCACCAAGGTGGTGGGAATCCCCTGCTCTGGATCCATCTCGAATCCATAGATATGCCAGCCCCGTTCGATGGTGGCGAAGACCTTGACCACCACTTCGGTACCCGGCACCGCACCATCTACACCCTCAGCAGAGAACTGGACGGGAGAATCATCATCGAAGCCAAAAGCATCGAGATCGAAGCCGTCGAGTCCCGGAGGATCCTGCGCCAGTACCGATATCGAGATCAGCCATCCCAGGATCAGCACTATCATCGATCGGATCAGATTCATCGGTATCGCCTTCTGTTACAGGGGTTCAATCGTCGAGAGCGACAGCAGCAAGGATTTCTGCGGCGGGGAACTCTCCACCGCCGGGAGTGTAGGCTCGAACCCACCGATCCCCCACGACCAGGAAAGGAATCCCACGCTTGCCAGTCTGGCGCTCCAACTCGAGGGCCGCTTGCGGATCCTGCGAGATATCGACCTTCTGGTAAACGACCTTGTGTTCATCCAGAAATCGGGATGCACGGGTACAATCCGGGCACCAGGTGGCTCCATAGAGCAGTATCGACGATTTCTCGGACATCCAGACCTCCAACTGTCTCCCCGGCGGGATCTTATCATGGCCGATTCCATCTGGCGACACGCCTTGCTTGGATGCCCGAGGAGTTGACGGATATCCTACGCCAGCGGGAGCCGCTGGGTTCCCACCAACTAGACCCCCTGCGGGGCCAGAAGGGTGGATCTGAATTGCAGACTCTTCGTGATCATTTCTCCCTGGGAAAAAAGCAACTCGCGGCTCCTGCCTGGATCCTCGGCCCCGATGTCATCGAGGACGAAGGATTCACCCTGGAAGTCGCCAAGGTCATCGCCAACATCGCCGCACAGAAAAATCTACCGGTGATCTTCAAGGCCAGTTACGAGAAGGCGAATCGCTCGAGTGCTTCTTCCTTTCGCGGCCCAGGGATCGATGCCGGACTGGAAGTTCTGGCCCGAGTCGGTCAGGAGACTGGACTTCCCCTGACCACCGATGTTCATGATGAAGAGCAAGCTCGTCGTGCCGCTGAAGTGGTCGACGTCATCCAGATCCCGGCATTTCTCTGCCGTCAGAACTCATTGCTGGAGGCGGCGGCCGCGACCGGCAAGGTGATCAACTTGAAAAAGGGCCAGTTCCTTTCTCCCTGGGATGTCGCTGCTCGAGTCCAGTTGTTACAAGAAGCAGGGGCCGCCGACGTGTGGGTCACTGAACGGGGATCCTCCTTCGGCTACCACCGGCTGGTCAATGACTTCAGGGCGATCCCTCTGACGCAACAGACCGGTGCCGCAGTGATCTTTGATGCGACCCACAGCGTTCAGACTCCAGGTGGACCGGAAGGTGTTTCCGGTGGCGAGCGCCACTTCATTCCAGTCCTCGCTCGGGCCGCAGCGGCCGCCGGAGCGGACGGCCTGTTCCTGGAGGTACACCCCGATCCAGATCAGGCTCTCTGTGATGGTCCCAACGCCTTGCCTCTCGATCGACTCGAGGACTTCATCGAGCACCTGTTGCCACTGCTAAACTGTGCCCGTGAAATCCCGGATCTCGACCTTTGACCACTGGCCTCGCCGATTCCTGGAAGATCCGCGTGGTCATGCCGGCACTCGACGAGGAGGCGGCGATTGGCTCGGTGATCGATGCGATCCCCGCCCACTGGGTCGACTCGATTCATGTCGGGGATAACGGCTCGCGCGATGCCACCGCAGAGGTGGCCCGAAAACACGGCGCCCGGGTCGTCCACGCAACCCGACGAGGTTACGGCTCCGCCTGCCTTGCGGCGCTGGCAGACCTCGATCAGTTGGCGCAGCCAAACTCCGATGAGATCGTCGTGTTCCTCGATGCCGACCACTCCGATGACCCGGCACAGATCCCCGCTCTGATCACTCCCATCATCGAAGATCAGGCAGATCTGGTACTCGGTAGTCGAGCACACCCGGGAATCGAGGCGGGTTCCTTGACCCCTCAACAACGCTGGGGAAATGCGCTGGCCACGACACTGATCCGGTGGATTCATGGCCATCGCTATCAAGACCTGGGCCCGTTCCGGGCGATCCGACTCGACCTCTTACAACAGCTTCAGATGAGCGACCCCGATTTTGGCTGGACCGTCGAGATGCAGTTGAAAGCACTCCGACAAGGATTGCGGGTGCTAGAGGTCCCACTACCCTATCGGCGCCGCATCGGCGAGTCGAAGATCTCTGGAACGGTGCTCGGAAGTTGCAAGGCGGGCTTCAAAATTCTCCAATGGATCTGGCTCGATGCCTGGCGAGGGGATCGACCCGCGGTGGATACGCTGGCTTCCCATACCAAAGAAAGGAGGCCATCCGATGGAGGGAATCTCTTGTGATCGCTGTACCAAGAGCCTGTTGATCGATGAAGATGTGCGCTATCAGGTGCACATCGTGGTACAGGCCGCCTACGATCCGATGGAAATCACTAAGGAGGATCTGAAGAAGTCTAATCCTGGCAGTTGGTCCGCTCTGATGCGGCAGTTGGAGAAGTTGACGGAGCAGGAAGCGCAGGACCAGGTTCATCGCGAGTTCCACTTCGACCTCTGTCCTCCCTGTCAGAAGATCTACCTCGAGAATCCGCTGCCAGCAGTATAATAACTTACGCGCCAGCCAACTTCACTCTCCACGGCTAGGCCGAGTTCCAAATGGCCATCAATAAAAGACACCTCGATCAGAGATTGATCTTCTGAGCCGCTTCCACTAAAGTCGGATGCATACTTCTATACAAAGAGATTAGATTCCTAACCAAAACTAATCTACAAGTTTTGAATTGGTGGTTCTAAACATGAGGATAGATGACCTCTTTGACTATTTCGAACTTCGCACAGTCACAAAGAATCCCTTTGAAATTATACGTTTTCGAAAATGCCGCGACCCTCAAGCTGAACTAAAAGTTTGTTTCCGAGAGGGTCCCCCTCTATTCCTTAGAGGAGACCATGCCGACTTTCATACGTTTCACAGGATTTTCCTAAGAGACGAGTACCGACTTGAGGGATTAAAAACCAAGCCACAAGTGGTCTTAGATCTCGGCGGTAATGTAGGTCTATTTGCCGCTAGAATAGCCGCAGAATGTACAAAGCTCATCATTTGTGAACCTATCCCAGATAACATCGAGCGACTCAAGAAGAATACAGCCGGCCACGAAAACGTCGTCATAATTGAAAAGGCGGTCACTTCTAGCGTTGGAACTTTAAATCTCTACTTGCCAAAATCAGCCAAGGCAAGCGACGCATTCTCCTCCTTCGGAGACAACGATTTGCTGACCGAAGAATGCCTAGAAGTTGAGACCACTAGCCTTGAACAAATTTTCAAAGAGCAGCGATTAGAAAAAGTGGACTTGCTGAAAATTGACATCGAAGGCTCGGAATACGAAGTGGTACATGCCTCTACTGAGCTGCTAGCCCGCATACAGAGCATTCATGGGGAGTACCATGATGTCAGTCCAGAAGACCCTAGGACACGTATCGACCACTTCACGAAGTTCTTGGAGGACAATGGTTATTCCGTACTCGTTGAACCGCACTTAAAGCATCCAAATAAAGGTATGTTTTACGCAACTCGGAATTAGCTTCAGGCCTAACCTGCTTGAATACTCCATGTAGATTCTCCCGCAAATCGACTAGCATATATTTGCAATTTCTAGTACTGCTGCCATCCCAATGCCCAAAATAAAATCAGGCTCACTAGCACTCAGAGGCACTAGCCCACCAGGATTACCACTCGAGAGAACCTGCAGACTGATACTCTTTGACTCGCGTTTCGAAGAGATTCTTCTCTTTCGCTAGGTCAATGGTTTCACTCATCCAAAGGAATCGGTTATTGGTATTGTATTGTTTCTCAATTCCAATTCGCTCAAGTCGACGATCCGCAAGATAACGGAGATAGTCGTCAAACAATTCAGCATTCAAACCTAGAACTCCATTTAACAAACAACCTTTAGCTTAGGCAACTGCCAGTACGCTCCGAATAGCTGTGATCCTCTTCCAGCAAGCTGGGATCGGGGACAGTGACGGTGATTTCCCCGACCACACGACCCGCGACATTGCGAACCACAGACGGCTGGTCCTGTTTCCACTGTTGCAAGGTCGTGTCGTCGATCCAATGCATCCGGTGCAACAGATCGGGCACCACATGTACCAGACCTCGATCACTTCCATCGAGCGACTTGATGACCAGCGCTCCAGAGGGGCCCCAGATCGCCATCACTCCCTCGGCGCCCTCCTTGGCTCTCCATCTACCACGGAAGAAGCGACTCCAGCGAAGGGGCAGCCTGCCCTCTCCACTGAACGCTTTCGGATGAGTATCGATCGCGTCATGAATCTGCCGAACTCTCTGCTCTAACCCACATCGTTGGAGGAACTGCTGGTCTTGTAGGTTCCTGAATGAGCGAGCGATGGAAGCGATGGGCATGAAGTAGGTCGGGGAGCCGCATCCGTCTATCCCGAGCCTGGTCTCGTCGAGAATCTCACCGCTGAACAGTTCCAGGGCAGCACGAATAGAACGCTGCAACGGATGATCAGGGTCGAGATACCCCTCGACTGGAAAACCGCGAGCCACACAACTGAGCAACATGCCTGAGTGTTTACCGGAACAATTGCTACAGGTGACATCGGGTAATTCACCGGCAGCGATGATGCGTAACCGTTCACTTCTGGAGAAAGGAGGATGGATTCCACATTGGAGGTGAGATTCGGATAGCCCCCCACGCTTGAGTAGCCCTCTCACCACTTCGCGGTGAGTCGGTTCTCCAGCATGACTCGAGCAGATCACTGCCAGTTCTCGTGGAGTCAGGGAGAAGGTCTCTGCGATCCCGGCTCTCAGCATCGCCAGCGCCTGGAACGGCTTCGCCACCGATCGAAGGAAGGTACCCGGGTCGGAAGCGCCGTAGATTCGCCTCGGCTCACCCAGAGGGGCCGCGATGGCCACCGCATCATGGTAGGACTCCTCACGGGAGCCCCTCCCGATGCTGGTCCTCAGTCTGTCAAAATTCGACCCACTCAACTCAGCCTCCGGTCACGGGATGTTACTCCCTGCCGTCAGCCTCCTCGGGGGGTACCGGTAACGGCGGGGTGGGAGATCGGTCCTGATCTCCACTGTCGACTCTCGCCTCGAGTCGATCGAGGCGTTCCTTTACATCGTCCCGTGCAAAGTGCCCTTCCGCTAGCATTCTCATCGAACGAATCAGAGCCGGGTCACTTTCGAGCGGGGGCCTCGATTCGAGGCGCAGAAGCAGCCATTCCCATGGATCCTTGCCCAGCAACCGGGGCGCTACCGGTGTTTCTCCAGAAATTTCTGCGATTCCATCGAGGTAGCGGGAAAAACTCGAGGTGATGACGGCCGGATCCGCGGCGACCAACGCGGCCTCCACTGCCCGTCGGTTGACGATCTCCACCACCACGATGCGGATCTGACGTGCGATCACGCTCAGATTTGCTGGTAGAGGATCATCCCCGAGGAACTGGAGGGTGGCGGTCGCTTCGGCGAGCAAGGCACTCCAGCCAGATTCAGAATCCTCCTCGACCAGCAGGGCAATCGCTCGTTCGAAGCCCAGTTTCTGCAAGATCAGCCACTGCTCGAATCGGCCAGGAGAACGAGTTCTCAGGTCGGTGGGTTGCGCCACAGCCAGCAACATCGCTTTCACATCCTGGTGATCGATCAAATCATTGATCCAAGCTCGTTGCTGGCCAGCGTCGTCGATCATCAATCTGCGCAGGAATCCAAGGGATGGATCGGTGGGAACCAGATCCACGGCTTCCTGGATGACGCCGGAGAAGAGTCCATCCGAGCGAGGGAGTTTGGTCAAGATCTGAATGAAACCATCGCAAGCTCCAACCCCTCCGATGCTGCGTATCATCTGAAGTGAGGAACGACGCTCCAACTCCGATCCAATCTCTCCGCCGAGCACCAGGCGCGTCAACATCGGAATCACTTCTTCGACTCCAAGACGACCCAGTCCGTTGATGGCGATCGAGCGGAGATTTTCATCGGTCGAGTTTTCGAGCAACTTGGCGTAATAGGTGAGCACTGGTACTACCGCATCCTCGGGAATCTCACCGAATACTAGCGCTTCCAGCACCACCTGATTCAGTTCCGGAACCTGGTTCGAGATCACCGTGAGATACTCGACAGTTCGGATGGTGATTCCGACCGCTCTCGATGCGGCGATCAATCGCTTCAACTCCGCCACATCTGCAGCGTCACCACGTGCTGGGATGAAACGTTCGATGGCATCGTCCACCACATCGGTGACCGGGGATCTCAAGGCGGTCGCCATCTTGAGCGCTTCCCGAGCGATTCTTCGCTTGCCGTTGGAGAGCCCCGGAACCAGGGTATGAATCCTCTCCTCGAGGAGTCTTACCAGCTCCAGATCTTGACTGAAAGGAAGCATGTTCGACAGCGCGACGATCGAATCGATCGCCAGCTCTTCACTCTGGGCAATCGATACCAGCGAAGATGGATGATCCAGCGCTCTCACCAGTTCGAGACAGCGATCGCGTAGCGGTTCGAGTATCTCCTTGACCGACATCCCACCGAGGTCAGGCCCCTTCACCGATCCATCGCCAACACGAGTGGCCTGGATGCTCTGGGCGAAACGGGGAACCTCTCCCAGCGCCGCACTGCGGATGGCGATAGATTCCGAATCTCTCATCGAATCGAGAATCCAGTTGCGAAAGCGAGGAGCGGACTCCACTTCACGGAGTAATCGATGCGCTCGCTCCCAGGTCTTCAATTGTTCCGCCAGCGCAGCGGCACTCTTTCGCTCGATGATCCCGACGAAGATGGGCTGATCCCGATTCTCCCCCCACCAGCGGACCCACTCCGCTCGACCCTGCTGCAATCCCAGGAAGCGGGAGAGCGCATCCACCAGAGCTGCCGGCGATGCCTCCTGGTCCGAAGCGAGGCGATCGATGGCGACATCGAGGGTTCCTCTTGGATCCCAAGCGGCCAGGATCGGTAACAAACGGGAGATCAGTCGTGGATCCTTCTCCGCCGAAAAATCGGTCAGCAGGCGAACTCGTTGCTCCGGGTCCGCAGCCCAGCTGCGGAAATTATTCTGGACCTGATCGAGAAAGGGCCAGTTCGCCTCGAGGCGAAGCAGCACCAGCATCACGGGGATCCCCGTGTTGCTCTCCTTCATCAGACGATCGTCCAGGATGCTGCGGGTCCGCTGCGGATGCTCCATGGCACGATCGGTCAACAGATCGAGCAGCAGCGGAGCACTCCAGGCGGGAGCCTCTCCCGAATCGATTCGCGCTCCGAGCAGCGTCAATGCCCGCACCCAATCGGCAGGATCTGCGGAATTGAAATACGAGACTACATCCTGTCGCAACTGCTCGTCCGGATGAATGGGAGTCGCATCGGGCAAAGGATCCTGGAGCGCCTCGCTCTCCAGTTCCAACCTCTCTTCGAGTCGACCATCCACCGGGGCGACCGGGTCCGGAAGTCGCGGCTCCTGAGAGGACTGGGCGAGAAGTGTCGGAGCGCTCACCGGCCAGGCGAGCAGAAGGATGCAGAGGACTCCCACCCAGATGGAAAGCCCAGTTCTGGAGTCGCGGGGAATCGATGGTACCAAATAACAGACAGTGCCAGACCCAAAGGCCCGTACGGTCCTCCTCGAAGGTGGTGACTGACCCCTCATGACGCTCTTCCCCGACCAACCGGACCTTTTATAGTCCAGAAGTTATCTCGTCTACACTCCTGCGAAGTAGTAGTTCTAGAACACACCTGCACTGAAGTTATCATCCGGTGGAGGCATGTCACCTGAATCGGAATCCTCAACACCCTCAGAAAAATCGTCCGCCGCTTCATCCTTGCCGAGGAAATCCGCTTCTGCCGTCGTCCCCGACTCGGATCGATCTTCTCGCTCATTCGATCTTTCAGGACCCCGTCCACGACCCGATCGAGACGGCTCGTTTTCGATCGCTTCATCTCCCGCTCGCGACTGGTGGACCGGCCCGCGGCTCGGTCGCTGGTCAGAATCGCCCCGTCGAGGCTGATCGGATGCAGAAGCGTGGGCCATCTCGCGCGGTCGCTGGGAATGCGGGTCATCCTCAAGGCCGTCGAGGTGGTCCTCATATGCGGCCAATACCTCCTCCTGAATCACTTCGCGGAAGGAGGTCAAGATTGGATGCGCAATGTCTGCGTGCAATTTGGTGCGTCCCTGTTCGATCTCATCCGAGAGGCCGCGAGGAATCGAATTTCCGCACTCGTTGCAGTACATGCTTCTGACGACATTCTTGTAATGACATCGAGGGCACCGAATCGTCAATTTGCGACTCGGCATGGCGATGAAGAGGCCCTTGTTTCCTTCGATGAGACGGATGTCTCTCACCACGAAACAGTCATCGAAGGTGACGCTACAGAACGCTCGTAGCTTGTCATCTCGGCCGCCCACCGGGCTGATCCTCACTTCAGTGATCTCCATAGTAAATCCTCTCCCTCGACCGCTGCCTGTGCTCTTGTTGCTTACGTGCTCTGGTCATCCCAGGATCGGGCGCTCGCTGGAGATTCCACCTCCGGAATCCACCTCCGGAATCCACATCGGGACTTCCAGTATCTTGATCGCAACAGATCCAGATTTTTCGGTCACCAGATGTCCGGTGCCGTCAGCCCAATCACGAAGATGGGATCGAAGCAGAGAGGTCTCTTCCTCGGCTTCCGTCCGTCCAGTTGCGGCGACGATGAAACAGGAGCCGCTTCCTGTCATCGACCAGCGCCCAGGGTGAACCCGTTCCAGGAAGTTCGCAATCTGGTCCAGCGTCGGTTCGATTCGCCGTACCCCGTCGAGTAGTCGATTGTGAAGAGAGCCAACCCAGTCTGACTTTTCGACGAATTCACACCCTTGAAAGGTGGACCGAGAATCGCCCGAAGTCAAGTGCGGACTCAGGGATGCGTATGCCGCCCGGGTGTCGATGCCGATCTCGGGGATGAGCAGAACGAAATGAGCCAGATCCCCACCTAGCAGTGGTTGAGGGGCGTCTCGGAGCTTTTCCCCCCTGCCGCAGGCGACCGCCGCCCCCGATCCGAGGAAAAAAGTGACATCCGAACCCAGTTGCTGAGCATGGCTGTAGACCTCCTCTACCCCCCCTGGAGCCTTGAATAGATCGTCGAGAAGCACCAGCATCGCAGCGGCATCACTGCTGCCACCCCCGAGTCCCGCGCGCGACGGGATCCTCTTGGTCAGTTCGATCTCAAGTGGCGGAATCGAGCGGGTGCTGCGCGCCAGCGCCAGCGCTTGCATGACCAGATTGTCCGCGGTTTCCGGAGCACCGGTCCCGATCACCTGCAAGCGATCTTGCTCCACTGAAGTGGACGCATCATCCTTTGCGGAAGCGACACCGATGGTCAGGCGGTCAAACAGGGAAATCGGCACCATCAGCGACTCGATCTCGTGGAACCCGTCGGCGCGACGCTCGAAGACTTCCAGCCAAAGATTCAGTTTGGCGGGGGCCGAGGCAGTCCCCTGCTGCTCTTTGATCTGACGTTGTATCAGCGGGTATCGGTTCATCAAGGCTCCAGGATGATGTTGTCGATCAGCCTCACGCCACCGACGATTGCTGCCATGCAGATCACTGCACCGCGGCCCCGATCGACCATCTCAAGCGGTGTCAGTTGCTCGTGATCGATCACCTCGAAGTACTCCAGATCCACTGCAGGATCGAGTCGCTCGAGCGACTGTTGCTTCAACTCTGCACTCTGAACTACTCCCTCGGACCACAGTTCCCTGGCCCTGAACAGCGCCGCGGACAAGGTCAACGCCTGCCGCCTCGACTCATCTTCGAGATACCGATTTCTACTGGAGAGGGCCAGGCCATCTTTCTCCCGCACCAGTGGACAACCTCTCACCTCGATCGGGATGTCCAGATCCAGGGTCATCCGCTGGATGATCTTCAACTGCTGGTAATCCTTCTCGCCGAAAAAGGCCCGTTGAGGTTGAACGATTTGAAACAACTTGAGAACGATGAGGCAGACTCCGGCGAAGAAGTGTGGACGTGAAATCCCGCACAGTTGCTGCGCCATCTGCGGCAGGTCGATACGGGTCTGAAATCCAGCGGGATACAGTTCCTCGCGGTCGCCGACCCAGACCAGATCCACCCCCTCCTGCCGTGCGATTTGCAGATCCTGTTCGAGGGTTCTGGGATAGGTCTCGAGGTCCTCATCGGGGCTGAACTGGGTTGGATTGACAAAGATGGTCAACACCACCTGATCACACTGCTGGCGCGCCTGCCGAAGCAAAGCGCGATGCCCCTCGTGCAACGCCCCCATCGTCGGAACCAGTCCCAGGATGGAATCGCCGGACAACGCTCGACGCCAGCGACGAAGTTCCTCGATACCGCTGGCAGTTTGTGGGTCCACAGAATCCACAGAATCGGCACCGATGACCTTCATCGCAGGGCCTGATCGTGAGGAGGATGATCGAGAGGAACATCTCGCGGGTCCACGCTGGGTGGGCTCCACTCCTCTAGCAGTTCCAGAACCGTCTTTCCGCCAGCAGTGATCTGGAACTCCGGTTCCAGTTGAGCCCAGGGTGCCAGCACAAAAGATCTTTGATGAATCCGCGGGTGAGGAAGGGTCAGAGGGTGCTCGTCGCGTTTGATCGAACCAAAGGTCAAGAGATCGATATCGATCACCCGGGGCCCCCATCTCAATTCACGTACTCGCCCCAGATCGGTCTCGATCTGCAGGCACTCCTCGAGCAATCGCACAGGATCCTGGTGGCGACTGACTCCCTTCACCACCTGGTTCAGATAACGCCCCTGGGGAGGGCCCACCGCTTCCGTCTGGTGGATCGGCGACCACTCCATCTCTTGCAAGACCCGCTCTGCGATCAGGTCTCGGGCGGCGGAGAGGTGTGAATCTCGATCGCCCATGTTGGATCCGAGAGCCAACCTGACACCCCAATCCATCATCACTCCTCTTCAGAAACGGTGGCCGGTGGCTCCTTCGATCGCCTCAGAGGCGAACCGATCCAGTGAGCCGCAGGCCACAACGCATATCCGAAGAAGACCACAAACAGCAACGGCTCCTTGAAAAACACCACCACCGTGACGCCAAATACCATGCTTGCGAAACGGTCGAAATGCATCCCCTGGCCAAACATCTGGCTGGCCACATGAGGGTAAGTGATCCGATTGGAGACCATCAGGTAGCCGAGCAAAAAGCAGCAGATCGGAAGGTACTGGGGAATCATCGCAAGCGCCTGGTCGAGCCCCTCTGGCTTGGTGGCGCTGAAGTAGGTCAGGTACCAGGAGTCCCAGTCAGTCAGCGTGAAGTACATCAAGACCAGACTGGTGATGACCCCCGCGGCACCCGGAGTCGGCATCCCATCAAAGGCGAGATGGTCTTCACTTTCATGCCCGTCTCGAACTGAATTGAATCTCGCCAGTCGTAACAGCGCTCCAAGGAAGTAGGCGAGGCAGAAGACCCACATCAACTTGCTCAGGGGATTCCCCGCATCACTGACTTGATCGAGGTTCCCGTGGTGAAACAGTGCCAGCGTCAATCCTGCCGGAGCGAGCCCGAAGGTGACCAGATCCGCGAGAGAATCGAGTTGGGCCCCGAGTGTCGTACCTCCGCCTGTGGCCCGAGCCACCTTCCCGTCGAAAACATCGAACAACATTCCCGCCAGGATGAACCAGGAAGCTTGATGCAGCCGAACCAGGAGATGAGTCTCACCTCCCTCCAGGCTTCCTGCGATCAGGGTCAAAGCTATGAATCCACAGACTGCATTACAGAGAGTGATGATATTTGGAATCACTGCTATGTGACGCGGCATATCCTTATTTCCATTCACCAAGAATCGTCCTTCCACCCTGGACCTTCTGTCCAGCCTTCACTGCGGCCGTGAATTTCTTTCCATCCTTTGGCGGGATCACGATCTCTGTCTGCGATCCGAATCGGATCATTCCGAAATCAAATCCTCGATCGATGGCATCTCCCGCTTGCAGAGGACAGACGATCCTGCGTGCGATGAGCCCGGCGATCTGTCGCACCAAAATCTTCAACCCGTCATGAGACCGGATCCCGATCTCCTGACGTTCATTGACCTCTCTTGCACTGGCCTGGGTCGCGCTCTTGAAACTACCATCGACATGTCTCAGGTGTTCCACCACTCCGTTGACCGGGGAGCGATTGACATGAACGTTGAAGACGGACAGGAAGATCTGAATCCTCACTGCCGGCTCATCGACATATACTTCGTCATCGACATCCTCGACCACGATGATCTTGCCGTCTGCCGGGCAAATCGGCAGATCCCCGGCAGGTACTGGACGTTGGGGATTACGGAAGAAGGAGAGAACGAAGAGCCACAAGATCAGCGGCAGCGCCAGCAGGGCCGATCGGGTAGGTGAGTCTTCGAGGCCATATCCCAGCAGTAGCCCCGTGACCAACAACAGGCCAGAGGCCCACAAGATCACCGGAGTTCCATGGCGAGTCAGGCGATTGCCCAGCAACCCGGAAGTGCTGGCTTTCAAGGAAGTCGTGGTCATGGTCTGCATGGTTCCTCTCGATCGGTTGACACCGGTCACCTATGAGCCGGACAATCGGTCACAGCCTCGTGGCATCGTGAGCGATCCGACCACCAGAGGCAACTGTTCCGAAGGGAGATCCGATGACAGCGATCCAGCAGATACAGGGGCGAATGGTGCTCGATAGCCGTGGTTTTCCGACTCTGGAGGGGGAATGCCTGCTCGAGGATGGCAGCCGCGCCACTGCGATGGTCCCATCGGGGGCCTCGACCGGCGAGGCAGAAGCGCTGGAGTTGCGAGATGGTGGCGCCGAATGGGGCGGCAAGGGAGTCGACAAGGCGCTCTCTCACCTCCGTGGAGAGATCTCCGAGTTGCTCACCGGACGCGATGCCTGTGACCAGGAACAGATCGACCAACTCCTCTGTCGTGCCGATGGAACCGCCAACAAGTCTCGCTTCGGAGCCAACGCAACCCTGGCCATTTCGATGGCGACTTGCAGGGCCGCAGCGATGAGTCGCCAGTTACCGCTCTACCGCCACCTCGGAGGTGACGATGCGGTCAGGTTGCCGATTCCCCTGATGAATGTGATCAACGGCGGAGCTCACGCCGACAATGCCGTCGACGTCCAGGAGTTCATGCTGGCTCCAGTCGGTTTCGATGATTTCCCGACGGCACTGCGCGCCGGGGTCGAGGTCTATCATGTATTGAAAAAGCGCCTGAAATCTCGCCACCTGGTCACCGCGGTCGGTGACGAAGGCGGTTTTGCTCCCGACTTTGTCAGCGATGAATTGGTGCTGGATGAACTGGTCGCAGCCATCGAGCAGGCGGGATACACCGTCGGCCACGATCAGCAATTCAACTTCGCCCTCGATGTCGCGGCCAGTGAGTTGTTTCGCGATGGGAGTTATCATCTGGGATCTCACCCAGAGCCTCTCTCCTCCGAACAATTGATCGACCACTGGTCTCTCCTCTGCGAGCGCTTCCCCTTCACCAGCATCGAGGACGGTCTGGATGAGGAGGACTGGGATGGTTGGAAGCAGATGACATCCCGCCTCTCCGGGATTCGGCTGGTCGGAGATGATCTGTTCGCCACCAATCCGGAGCGAATTGCTCGTGGCGTTGCCGAAGGGTCTGCCAATGCATTGCTGGTCAAATTGAATCAGATCGGCACCGTCACCGAGACACTGGAGGCGATCCGAGTCGCCTCCGAAGCAGGATACCGGATTATCATTTCTCACCGTTCGGGAGAGACCGAGGACGACTTCATCGCCGACCTCGCCGTGGCCACAGGGGCCGGCTGGATCAAGACGGGAGCACCTTGCAGATCGGAGAGGAACGCCAAATACAACCGACTGCTGCGTATTCACGCAGATCTTGGTGAGCGTGCTTTGATGGGACCCTTGCAGTTCTGATCGAAAATTGTTTCAATCATCCCACCCGGTCGCCGCGGGGCTTGCACTACGAACTCACCTCGTGGAACTCACCTCGTAGTCGAATGGAGTTTCGACCTGTCCAGGATCCAGCCGATCAATGAATCCTTGCCACTGCGAATCCGCGGGATGGTGACCGATCTATTCCGATTCAGCACTCCTCAGTTCATGGTGCTACTGGTCGGGATTTCCCTGTCGATCGTGGCCCAGGTTCACCTGCCCAGGCATACGCAAAATCGCGACCTGGAGGCTCATCTGGGTACCTTGATCTCACAGGGACAGGTACTGGAGAATCGGCTGGAACAGTCGAGGATTGAGCGGGAGGCGTTGGTCGAAGATTCATTCTTCCAGCAAGAAGCGCTACGTGAACTCACCGGCCAGCACATGGCGGGTGAGATGACCCTGAGTGACAAGCTGCGGCGTGGTCAGGGAAGCCAGACCCCGACACGCTGATCCCGACACGCTGATCCGACACTCGGATCGTCTCCGCTGATCCAGCGATACTGTTCGCAGCTCAGCAGATCGCATCACAGCAGATCGCATCACAGCAGATCGCATCTCATCCCTGCTGGATGATGATCTCTTCGATCAGCGTGGGACCCAGATCTTCTTGCCGATGGGAAGTGCGTTCGGATTGAGTCCGTCATTCAATTTCTGGATCTCGAGCCAACGGCCACCATTGCCCAGTTCGTCCCGTGCGATGTCATACAAGGTGTCTCCATCGCGGATCTGAACCTGTCGCATTCCGCTGCGTGTCGCTTCTGCAGGGGCCTGCATGGTGACCGGTACCTTCATCGCAGTGGCAGTAGAATCAGAGCTGGGAATCGTCAGCATACGGCCAGGAATCAACATCGTGGTCTCGGTCAGACCGGGATTGACTGGCAGCAATTCGGCCCAGCGGATTCCCGCCCCCAGTTCACGAGAGGCGATCCTCCACAGGCTATCCCCCTCGAGCACCTTGATCTGGCTGCTGGGACTCACCTTTTGCGACACCACCACAGGCTGCTGCACCCGGTGGGTCCGCGTGGTGACGACGGGCTCGATGCCACCGTCGTTTCGGATCACGCCGGCGGCCGGAGTGACCTCGATCTGGTCGGTGCGGGCGACTGCAGGCTCCACCTGAGATCCACCGACGGTGGTATTCATCAGAGGAGCATCCTTGGGCCCGATCAGCGGCGCAGAATCATCCTGTTGATCCACCCGAGCGGACGGTGTCACCGGTCTCACCACCGGTCTGCGCAGCTCTTTGCCGCTCCCTCTTGCCGTCACAGCGGAGCGGTTGGAGGTGGCGTTGGAGAGCGACCGACGATTAGACGACGGTCGAATGGTCGTATCTCGATTGGAGATTCCGGTCACCTGCTCTTCAGCAGTGGGACCGTTCTGTACCTCGCTATCGAGTAGATTGGCGATGACAACCACCACCAGCACCATGATGAGAACGATGCCTATCTTCGTACCTGTACCCATGGAGTCCCCCATTCCCTCGCGAGGTCCGAAGACTCTCGATTCCCCGAGGTGGGTGCCGATTGCATGCGGAGGGAGATCCTCCACAACCGTTCGCCGGGAAGATACCCCGAACCGGAGCCTGTATCTAGCATGGTGAGAGGGGTGCTCAATATTTTCGATCCCCAGTGATGGCCAAGCCAGTTCCGTGGCCGAGCCCCACCTATGAAGGGAGGGCGAGTCGGTTCGGGGAACCGGCTCGCCCTCCTGGTCGATCGAACTCAACGACGGGCGGTCTACCCCTTCAGTGCGGCCTCTGCCAGAGACTGCTCTCGCCTCATTCTCGCCTTCTCCTGGAAGTGAACCAGGGCCGGCGAGGCGACGAAGATCGAGGAGTAGGTACCCACGACGATCCCTGCACAAAGGGCAAAGGAGAACGCCTGAAGACCGTCTCCACCAAAGATGAGCAGAATCGACACGACCAGGAAAGTGGTCAGCGAGGTCAGCAAGGTGCGGCTCAACGTCTGGTTGATGGAATTATTAACAATATCGTTGTAGTTAGCATCTCGTCGGGTATCGACCAGGTTCTCACGAATCCGGTCAAAGATCACGATGGTGTCATTGAGAGAATATCCCACCACCGTCAACAGGGCCGCCACTACCGGTAGATTGATCTTCAGATTGAGCATGTCGCCCAGCAGGTAATCACCCACTGCCATGGCACCCAGGGTGAACAGGATGTCGTGGACCAGTGCAACGATCGCAGCCATGCCGAAACGCAGTTCAAAGCGGATGCTGATGTAGAAGATGATGGCGAGAAAACTGATCATCAGTGCGACGAAGGTCTTGCCCTGCATGTCCTGGGCGACCTTGCCGCTGATGCTGCCGTACTCGGGGAAGGGTTCCGAGAAGTCGATCCCTTTGACATCTTTGAGGTTCTGGGTCAGGACTTCGTGCAAGGCCAGGGCAGCGGTGCTGTTCTCCTGAGCCTCGCTTCGAACCTCGAAGGTCACGATGCCTTCGCCGTAAGACTCTTTCTTCTCGGTCACTGCTGCGACGGGGAAGCCTGTGGCGAGGATGGCTTCTTCCACCTTGCTGGCGGTGACACCCTCATCCCCTTCCCCTCTCATGGCATTCAATTCGGCTGTGAAGACATACTTCTTGGCCGCTCCCACGACATCGGTCTCGTCGGCTTCATCGACCGGATCGCGATCAACAACAATGGCATTTGGCGCCAGCAAGCCCTTCTCGGCGAGCACCGACTCCACCTCGTCCTTGAATGCCTCGGTCTCCTCGGTACCACTGCCGAGAGTCTTGGTCTTGAGAGAGTAGCGAGTGGCGAGGTCACTCCCGGCGGACTGACCCTGATCATAGAGCGATTGCATCTGAAGATCCTCGAACTGGCTTGCACCATCTCCGGTAGCCAATCCCTTGAAGGTATTGCGCAGTTCCCCCTCGGATGTTGGTTGGGTCAAGTTGACTACCAGTTTGGTTCCACCGGTGAAGTCGATGCCCATCGCATCCGATCCTCGATAGATCAATGCAAAGAGGCCACCGAGCAACAGAATGATCGAGAGCACCCGAGCCGCGCCACGCATCGACATGAAATCGATACTGGTCTTTGAAACCAAGCGCCCCATCTTGAGTTCCTTGATGACTCCTGCGTCGATCAATGAGCTGAGTAACAGACGACTGACAAAGATCGAGCAGAAGAATGAGGTGAAGATTCCAATCGACAGCACCACGGCGAATCCCTTGACCGGTCCGGTTCCGAACTGGAACAGCACGAAAGCGGTGATCAGGGTGGTCAGATTGGCATCAAAGATGGTCCAGAAGGCTCGTTGAAAACCCGCCTTGAACGCCGCAGGTAACTGCTTTCCTCGATCACGCTCCTCGCGGATTCGCTCGAAGATCAGGATGTTGGCATCGACCGCCATTCCAACCGTCAACAGCATGCCGGCCATTCCCGGGAAGGTCAGGGTGTTGCGGAAGATGACCAGTAGTGTCAGCACCAGCATCAGGTTGAAGAACAGTGACAGGTTGGCCACCAATCCTGCGGCGCGGTAATAGAGCAGCATGAAGACGACCACCAGCAGGAAGCCGTAGATCATCGCCTGGGTTCCTCGGTCGACCGATTCTTTTCCGAGAACCGAACCGACCGTCTGCTGACTCTTCAGCACCGGCTTTGTCGGCAGCGAACCGGCACGAAGCAGGGTCACGATGTCCTCGACTTCGGCGCGGGTGAAGGAACCGCTGATCTGTCCACGACTGTAGATCGGCTCATTGATGGTCGCGACACTCACCGCAACGCCGTCGAGAACGATGGCGAGAGATCTGCCGACATTCTGAGTCAGGTTACCGAAGAGAGTGCTTCCTGCACCACCGAAGGTGAAATTGACTGCAGGCGCACTGGTTTGATCAAATCCACTGCTGGCACTCTGGATGAACGAGCCGGAGACGCGGTTCTCCGGGCCATTCTCGACCACTACCGCTTCCCCGCGATTACCGTTCTCATCTGGCTTGCGGTAGGTCACGATCCGGTCGAGTTCTTTCGGGACCAACTGGGGGTCTTGCTGGTCAACGGGGAGCGAGTTGTAGGCCATCATCGCCTGTTTTCGGCGAGTCATGTCGGCCTCGATCTCTGCGACCACCGTCGGGCTGCTGTATTCTTCAGCCGAGACCAGATGGATGTTCAACTGGCCAGCCCGCTCGATCTGACCCTTGAGGCGCTCGAGCGCATCATTGTCCGATCCGGGCAACTGGATCAGCAGTCTGTTATTGCCAGAGATGGCAACGCTGATCTCCTTGAGGCCAAAGCTGTCGAATCGGGCAGAGATCACATCCTTCACATCGGAGGCCACGCTGGACCTCTGAGATGCAGGGACATTTTCCAGCGGAATCTCGTACAGGAGTTCCGAGCCGCCTTCGAGATCGATCCCCTTCTTGATACTCGTCTGGTAATCCCCGAGGGAGTAGACGCAACCTGCAATCAGCAGAACCAGCAGGAAATACCCGCGGAAAAACTTGGACATCATCGTGCGTTATCCTCTTCCATGATCTTTGGTGGGGCATCCTCTTTCGAAAGAACAGCGACCACCGACTGGCGAGCCACTCTCATTCGAACATTTTTCGATTCATCGATGGTCAAGATCACCAGATCATGATCGGCATCGACCTGCGCCACCTTGCCGACAATTCCACCGGCCGTACGTACATTGTCGTGTTTTTGAATTCCTGAGAGTAGTTGCTCATGCTCACGGGCTTGCTTGCGTTGCGGGCGAATCAGCATGAAGTAGAACACCAATGCCATCATGGCGAACAACGGCAGCATATCGAACAGTCCCGGGTCGGCAGCACCTTCGGCCACCGGGGGAACGGTTTCCTGCGCCAGCATCGCTGCGCAACGGATCTGTCCGGGAATCGACCCCGTGATGAACGTGAAGACTGACAGCATCGCTGGTCCTTTCGCGGATCCTGGTCAAGCATCGATCTGCAAATCGCAAATCAGCCCCCTGAGCCACATCGCAAGATGCACGCCCATGGGGAGTTGCGAATCTTAGTGCCACACTGCTCAGGATTCAACCAGACCGGGAATGGAATCGTGACAAGAATGCCCCCCTGAACTGCTCCCAGGACCCTTCCAGGGTGGCCTGACGCGCTCTTTCAAGGAACCTGTGGAAGACCCTCAGGTTGTGCAGAGACCCGAGGGTGTAGCCCAGCATCTCCTTGCGCAGATAGAGGTGATGAAGGGTGCCACGGCTGAACTGGAGGCAGGCGGGGCAATCACACCCCTGCTCCAGCGGCTCTCGATCTCGACGATGCACCGAATTGCGGATATTGAGAGATGATCCGTCGGAGAGGAAGAGGGTCGCATTTCGAGCATTTCTGGTCGGGATCACGCAATCGAACATGTCGATCCCCGCCTCGATCGCCACCATGAACTCCTCGAGACCACCTACACCCATCAGGTAGCGTGGCCGGTTGATGGGGAGATGCTGTGCGCCACCGGAGATGGTCGCCAGCATCGCATCGCGGTTCTCTCCGACACTGACTCCCCCGATGGCGTATCCATCGAAGGGTAGTTCCCGAAGTCGTTGTGCCCCTTCTTTCCTGAGATCCTCCTCGACTCCCCCTTGCAGGATGCCAAAAAGTGCCATCGGCTCGAACAGTTCCAAACGCTGACGGTGTTCGATCGCACGCATCGCCCATCGTTCGGTGCGCGCCAGCGCAGAAGCGGCCATGTCACGATCGACTCCCGCAGGAGGGCAGACATCCAGCACCATTGCGATGGTACTGCCCATGCGGGCCTGCAGATCGAGCACCGACTCCGGGGTCAGGAGTAGCGCGTCTCCGTCGATGTGGTTGCGAAAGTGGACTCCCTGCTCCTCGATACGATTGCGATGGCCAAGAGAGAAGACCTGGAAACCACCGGAGTCGGTGAGGATCGGCCCTTGCCAACCCATCATCTGGTGTAGCCCTCCCAGTTCGCGAACCGTGTCGGCTCCCGGCCTGACGGCGAGATGGTATGTATTGGAGAGGACCACCTGGGTGCCAATCGAACGCAGTTGATCCGGGGTTACCCCTTTTACGGTGCCCTGGGTTCCCACCGGCATGAAAGCGGGAGTTTCGATCTTACCCCGCGGTGTCGTCAGGGTGGCGGCTCGAGGACCTCGTTGCGATCCCGCGTCCAGCTGGAAAGAAAAACCATCGAGCATCGGGTGCTGTGCTTCAATCTTCTCCATCACCAGCAACTCCTGATCTCGACCCCTGGATAGTAATGCTGAAGAATCCACACGTCATTGGCGCCTCGCCTTGCATAACCCTGGGCACCGACCTGGCACATGCCGATTCCGTGTCCCCATCCTCTCCCGGAGAAGAGAAATCCACTGGCAGATGGCTGCACGACAAAGTTGGTCGAGCGCAATTTGTGACGGCCACGACTGCGAAGAGTCGCACGCAAGCGTTTGCTATCGACCTCGAAGGAACCGAGGCTGTGATCGATACGCAGGTAGGGAACATGTCCAGACCCCGCAGCATCGACGGCCACCACCGTATCGATTTTACCCAGCTGGATCCCGGTCCCCTGACACAGGTAAGCCACAGCATCTGCCAGGTGCTGTCGTGGCACGTCCTCGCTCCAGCGAAAAAATCGACTGCTCTGGCAACCTTCGCAGCGAACGCTAGGCATCGTCGGAACCCCACGGATGAAGTAACTCTCTGCTGCAGAACAGGTTTGACCGCCGCAGGTCGAATGGAAGAAGCTCTCGAATAGTTTTCCTTGCCAGAGCAAGACCTGACCTCGCGTCTGTTCGACGGCATCGATCACTTCCTTCGGCACCCTCGCGGTACCGCCATAGGCCTGGCTGCGGGTGTCGCCTCGCAGGTCATAGGATCGACCTCGACCGCGCGCCTCCATCTGAAACAATGCATAGGTTCGAGCGGCAATCGCCTGGGCCTGCAGTGCCGCCGCAGGAAAACTACTGGCGGACATCTCGCGAGTGACCACTCCCAGCAGGTATCGTTCGAGCGACAGTCGCTCGATCATCTGCCAGCCGGTCGCCTCGGGTTCGGGAATCCATTCGACCCACCCCTCGTGATATCGATCTCCGGTCTGCATCTCACCGGTCCGCGAGCGAACCCAGACCCGATCAGTCCATTGACGATTCCCGATATGAATCACACCGGCGCTGGCGATCACCTCGACCGGAGCGGTAATCGTCGCCGAATCTCCGGCCCAGCGGATCTGCAATCGGCCATCGGATGATTCGACAGTGCGGCGAAACTGACCCTCTTCGAGGAGAATCCCGATGAGGGGCTCGCCGGTCGGCTGGAAAGCGGTGCGTGCCACGAGAGAGCTGGCCAGTGGATCCTTCAGCAGCCCCCACGAGCCCAGCGCCAGGATCGTTGCCACAATCAGCACCCGGCTCACGAGTGGCCTTCCAGGTCGAGCGCACCCTGGGATGTTGGCGCAGAAGAGGATGGTGTCGCAGAAGAGGATGGTGTCGCAGAATTGGAAGGTGGCGCAGCCTCGTCGATCTGATCATCCCTGAATCGAGGCCCGAGCACTCGCCCTCGGGGAGTCTTGGCAAGAAACCCACAGCGGATCAAATAGGGTTCGTGAACATCCTCGATGGTTCGTTCCTCTTCGCCGACGGTCACCGCAATGGTCTTGATCCCGACCGCCTGTCCTTCGGCACGGGCGACCGTTTGCAAGATCCTCCGATCGAGGGAGTCGAGCCCATCGGGGTCGACCCCCAGACGACTCAGTCCATCGTTGGCGGCTCCCTCATCGATCTGTGAATGCCCCTGCATCTGGACAAAATCACGGACCCGCTTGAGATATCGATTGGCAATCCTCGGTGTCCCCCGGCAACGACCGGCAAGCGCTTCGGCACCCTTGCGGGTCACATCGAGGCTAAAGATCCGCGCACTTCGAAGGAGCACTTCGACGATCTCGTCATCGTCATACAACTCCAGTTTTTCCTGGATTCCAAATCGAGCTCGAAAGGGTGCGGTCAGATTGCCCTCTCGTGTGGTGGCAGCGACCAGCGTGAAACGAGGCAGGTGGATCCGCATCGAGCGTGCGTTGGGTCCCGAATCGATGATGATGTCGATCTGGAAGTCTTCCATGGCGGTGTAGAGGTATTCCTCGACCACCCGACTGATGCGGTGCACCTCGTCGATGAAGAGCACATCGCCCTCTTCCAGTTCGGTCAAAAGACCGACCAGATCCTTGGCCTTTTCCAGCACCGGTCCACTGGTCGCTCGAAAACCCACCTCCATGTGACCGGCAATCAAGCCGGCGAGTGTGGTCTTTCCGAGCCCCGGCATCCCCGACAACAGGACGTGATCGAGCGCCTCCCCCCGCTCCTTGGCGGCCCCGAGAAACACCTTCATGTTCCCGACCACGCTGCTCTGCCCGATAAACTCGGAAAGATGGCTCGGGCGGATTTGCTCATCACCGAGGCGTTCGTCGGTCCCGACCGCTTCGGGAGAGACTTGCCGCTGCTCGGCGTTTGATTCGGACTCTTTTCGGGACATTTCTCCCGTGCCTCCTTCGTTGACGACGCGATGATCAGAGAATAGACCGCCTGACTCCTGCGAACCAGCCCCATCGAACCAGCCCCATCGAACCAGCCCCAGTAGACCATTCTCAGCAGCGACCTCGATGGCTCCCTTGACCGCAAGCCCTTCGCTGGTGAGGATCCTACCCTGATCGGGAGCCGCATCAGAGGATCCCGGTCCTAGAATCGAAAGCTGTTCACCCCGCTCGAAAGCGAGACCTGTGCCCTCATCCAAATCCGATTCCGGAGGTCAGACCGCCCCTTCTCGACCAGGACTGGGTCCGATACTACTGACCCTGTTCATCGACCTGGTCGGTTTCTCCATCATCTTTCCACTGTTTCCTGCCATCCTCGATTCCTATCGCGGTGACCCATGGCTCGAGGGATGGCTCGATGCCCTGCGATCGCTTTCACCGCAAATCGATGAACCCCGTCTGGTAGTCCTCTTCGGAGGGGTCCTCGGATCGATCTACTCCTTCCTGCAATTTCTCCTGAGTCCCTTCTGGGGCAGCCTTTCCGATCGCATCGGTCGTCGACCGGTACTGCTGATCACCATCTGGGGAAACCTGATGGCGGCGCTCCTTTGGGCCTTCAGCGG
The DNA here is from genome assembly GCA_018694835.1 of Planctomycetota bacterium. Classification (GTDB taxonomy): domain Bacteria; phylum Planctomycetota; class UBA8108; order UBA1146; family UBA1146; genus QNYK01. The sequence continues at coordinate 29,827 of JABHOG010000093.1, forward strand.
TAACTTTGCGCTGCTGGTCCTGTCGCGAGTGCTGGCGGGAATCGCCGGAGGAAACATCTCGGCAGCCACCGCAGCAGTGGCGGATCTGACCCCCGGACCGGAACGAGCTCGAGGCATGGGATTGATCGGAGCCTCCTTCGGGCTCGGCTTCATCCTCGGCCCTGCCATCGGTGGCGCACTCAGCCTGATCGATATGACCCCCCTCTGGCCCGCCGAGGAAGGGGGCGCACTGCTCGCCACCAATAGTTTCACGGCGGCGGCGCTCGGCGTCTGTCTACTCTCCGCCATCAACTGGCTGTGGGTCTGGTTGCGCCTGAAGGAAACTCGACCCGCTGGATTCCCCCCGAGACCTTTGCGCTGGCAGATCTCTCTCGGCGGCCACTGGGGCCACCAGGTGCGGCGGGTTCAACTGGCCAACCTGATCTACCTGATCGGATTCAGCGGCATGGAGTTCACCCTCGCCTTCCTGGTGCAGCAGCGCTTCTCCTGGCAGAGCACCGACATCGCCGTGATGTTCGTCTCGATCGGCTTGGTCCTGGCGCTAGTCCAGGGCGGTTTGTCGCGACACCTGGCTCGACGATGGGGCCCTCATGCCACTTCCCTGATCGGATTTGTCCTGGTCTTTGTCGGTCTGATGGGAATTGCCATCGCCACCCTCGAGTGGCAATTGTGGCTATCACTGCTCCCCCTGTCGGTCGGTGCGGCGATGGTGATGCCGATGCTATCGACCATCGTCAGCGAGTCGGTCGGTCCTCTCCAACAAGGTGAGGTACTGGGCAGTTTCCGTTCACTGGGGAGTCTCGCACGAGCCATCGGCCCATTCTTCGCCGCCATCCTCTACTGGCAGGTGGGTCCTTCTGCTCCCTACTGGGTCTCTGCGGCAATCCTGATCATCCCCATCTGGCTCATCTCAGGTGGTCTTGTCAGAAAGTCGTAAATTCCTTAGAATTCCACCGCGCCGCTCGACTACAGCCTCTGAAAGGGCGTGTCGTGCAAGACCAAAAATTTGAATCCACTGACGGTGCCACTGCTCCGTCCCTCTCCCACCCATCTCAACTTTCTTCGTCCCTGCGATCTCCGACCGGGTCGAGTCTGAGTTTCCTGCTGATACTGCTGACCTGTGCGGCCGGATGCAGTTCCTCCCCGGTCGATCGAACGGGCCCGCTGGGTTCGGAAGTCGGTCCCGCCGATGTCGCGGCGATGGTCACCGGTACCTGGCAGATAAGAAACGAGGAACAGCAGGGGATGGCGGTCCTCGGTGGACTCCTCTCCTACGACATGACCACCACCGAGCAGATCGACGGGGTGGCGGTGGCCCGAGAACGCATCAGTGCCGGACCGCTATGGATTGCAGGCACCACCGAGAGTCGTGCCATCACCAGCGCCGGAGAGGAGAGTCATGGCAACTGGTTCTTCCCCTTCTGGCGTTATCAGGAGGTCAATGGCGAGAGAACCCTGTATCCGCTGATGGTCATCCCTATTCCGCTGGGAAGTTCCTCGGAAAGTGATCAGGCTCGTTTCGAGGAAGACCTGACCTGGGACGAGCCGGTCGCTCAGGCGATCGCTCCTCGCGACCTCGAAGCGACCACTCTCATCGATCCGGTGCTCAACATCTCACCACTCGATCCGCTCGATCCGCTCGATCGGACCTATCGCTTGCGCCAGGGGGATACACTTTGGTCGCTGTCGAAACGCTTCTATGGCACCGGCCAGCGCTGGCGCGATCTGGTCTCGGCGAACCCCTCTCGCTTCGACGACATCCACTCGATCCGGGTCGGTACCACCATTCTCATCCCTCGTTGAGGGCCACAGAAAGAACAGTGCAGCCGCAGTCAGTCTGCGCTCGGTGACCGGACTTTCCTGACAGTAGTCGGTAACGAATTCCGACCAGTAGGGCTATCGAGGAGGTGTGGTCGCCTTTTCCTCTCTCCGATCACTGCAGGGAACCTATCCTTGCGGCGAATCCGGGGCCTGCTATCCAGTCATCCATAAGACCGTCTTCGTTTACAAACAACCACTAGTAAACTGTTGTAAGCCCTATAGAATGGAATCTTCCGCCCTTCCAACTATTGAGGACAGGGAGAGTGGTGATACCGGTTCCTCTGTTCGGGGACCGGGCTACAAAGCGAGGAAGGATACATAGCATGCTGTTCTGGAAGAGTATTACAGGGGCGATTTGCCTCATGATCTGCGTTTCTGGCATTCAGGCCCAAAATTTTGCACTTCACTCGGTCCCCACTTCTGGATTACCCGGAGCGACCATCGAAGCGACCGTCGACCTGGAAACCCCCAGTCCTGCCCAGGGTTTCCAATTCGGCCTGACTCATGATTCCGCACTCTTGACCGCAACCTTGGTCACTGAAGGCTCGGCACTCACCAGTGCCAACGCCGGCAGTGGTGCCGATTACTTCCACTTTGAACTGTCTCCAGTCGGTGGAACGGGAGTCGTCGTGGGTGCCATCGTCAGCTTGGCTCCACCACTCGAGTCGATCCCTGTCGGAACTCACCAGGTAGCCGTGATCCAGTACAGCCTCAGCGCCACTGCCGAGCCTGGCTCGTCCTCGAACCTGACCTTCATCAACACCCTCGGTAGCCCGTCGGTGAACTGCGTGATCTCGGTCGGCGGGGTTTCTCAACAGCCGATCCTCGACCACGGAAGCCTTTCCGTCGAGACTCCGGCTCCGTCGGGAGTCACCGTCACTATCGACGATCCCTGCACCTGTGATGCGACTCTTTCCTGGACCAATGGTGGGCTCTACGACTCCATCGAGATCACCAGAGATGGCGTCACCACCACTCATGCCGGTACCGATACCAGCCTTCCCGTGTCCCTCACAGACGGAGTGGCCGCAAACTACGAGGTGGTCGGAATCCGCAACCTGGAGGCCTCGGCCGCCGGACTCGGAAGCGGGACTTGTAACCAGACTCCCCCCTCCATCGGACCCTCGGATCTGATCTGCACCATCGATCACGAAACCTGCACCGTCACCATGAGTTGGACCAACAATGACCCGACTTACCAGGACCTCACCTTCAGTGTTGATGGTGTTCTGGTCAGCACGATGGCAGGAACTGCCACCACGACCTCCCATACCCTTCCAGCGGAGCTGGTCGATTTCTCACTGGAGATCGGTGGATCAGGCGGCTGTGGTGAAGCGATGCCTTCGATCAATTGCGTCATGATGTGCTTGCCTGAGCGCTTCAAGCGTGGCGACGTCAACGGCGACAGCGGAGTCGATATCTCCGACGCCATCGGAACCCTGAGTTACCTGTTCCAGGCCACTCCTTCCCCCTGTCTCGACTCGATCGACACCAATGATGACGGCAGTATCGACATCTCCGACGCGATCTCGGTCCTCAACTACATCTTCGCTGGTGGTGTCGAGCCGCCGGCGCCAGGCCCGTCCACCTGTGGCATCGATCCGACCGTGGATACGCTCGATTGCCCCAACTACAACACTGCGGTCTGTAACTAGGTTTCACCACCGGGTTCGGACTGATCGGAAAGAAATGAAACGGGCCCGCAGGGTATCCCCCTGCGGGCCCGCTCTTCATCTGCACTTCAGTGCTGGTGACGTCCTGCTCAGATCGCCTCGAAGAGGTGCCCCATCTTGTTCTTCTTGGCGCGCAGGTAGTCCAGGTTGACCGGTCCCGGCTCCGGTTCGATGGAGATCCGTTCGACCACATCGACGCCGTGGGTGACCAGGCCCTCGACCTTGGCTGGATTATTGGTCAACAATCGCACCTGAGTCCCCCCCAGTGCCCGCAAGATGGCCGCCGCATCGGAGTAATCACGCAGGTCCGGTGGAAAACCGAGACGCTCATTCGCCTCGACCGTATCGAGACCTTCGCGCTGCTGCAGGTGATACGCCTGAATCTTTCGAGTCAGCCCGATACCACGCCCCTCCTGAGGCAAGTAGAGCAGAGCTCCCCGCTCTTTCGATCCAATCTGTTCCAGCGCCATCTGCAGTTGAGAACCGCAATCGCAGCGCAAGGATCCGATCACATCGCCGGTGAAACAGGCGCTGTGGATTCTCACCAGTGGAACATCGTCCCCATCTTCGGTCGAGAGCTGGCCCTGGCGCAGAACCGTGATCGGCTCCCCACAGTCCACGCTCCACGACTCGATTTCAAACAGACCATAGGGGGTCGGAAGTTGTGCCCAAGAGAGTTTCACCGGCTTCACCTCGGAACTCCCGAGAGCATCGGGAATCGATGATTCCCGGCACTCCTCCACCAGGCTGTCGATGGTTCCCAGCAGCAGGCCATGTAGTTCTGCGAACTTCTCTAGATCCTCCAGCCTCGCCATCGTTCCATCTTCATTCATCACTTCACAGATCACCGCTGCGGGTTGCAGTCCTGCTCTCCGCATCAGATGAACAGAAGCCTCGGTATGGCCCTGGCGGCTGAGGATTCCTCCAGGCTTCGCCTTCAGCGGGAAGATGTGACCGGGTCGATTGAAATGTCCCGGGGTCGAATCTGGATGGGCCAGTTGACGAAGAGTGTGAGCTCGATCGAAGGCGCTGATCCCGGTCGAGATCCCGTCTCTGGAATCGACCGAGATGGTGAAGGCACACTCGGTCGGATCACTCGGTTGCGAGTGCATCTTGGGCAGTTGAAGTCGCTCGACAATCTCGGACCCCAGCGGAGCGCAAATCAGACCCCGTGCATGGGTGGCGAGAAAGTTGACTTGCTCTGCCGTGATCGACTCGGCGGCCAGCACCAGATCCCCCTCGTTCTCACGATTGGCATCGTCGATGAGGATGACCATCCCACCACGGGAAATCTCCTCGATCAGTTGTTCCACGGTTGCAAGGGTCAATCGAGACTCCAACCCATGAAGGGCACATCACTCAATGGTCAGGCCCTGACTAAGAGTGCCATTCTAGTGGCTCCAGCGACCGGAGTGCAGTCATTCCTTCGAGCCATCCCGATGAAATCCAACCTCCTCAATTTCCGCGCCCAGCCTCTCCAGTAACTGTCGTAGCCGATTCCCCATGCGTCTGGAGGCCCCCGGTAGATCGATCGTCCCCCAGATCAGGATCAACACCTTACAAGTAGTGGCGTCCGTCTTCGATCGTTGAGAATCCTTGACCGCATTGGCACAGGGGCCAAGGCCATCTCTCAGACACAGCAGCCCGGCCAGATCGATCTGCTGATCGGAACGGTTGAAGATGTAACTCTCTCCGACACTTCCCAGCGAGATCTTCAGCGGCCCTTCCAGCCGATCGAGGTCGACCACGCTGAGTGGGATTCCCGCGCTGCGAGAGACCGCATTCCCCACATCCACCAGCGGCAAGATCGAAGCCAATGCCCCTCGAGCGGCGGCCGCCACCAGCCACTCGCTGGAGGGTTTGCCACGACCGGCAGGACGGTAACCACCATGCCTCAACAGAGCTCGAATATGCTTCTTACACTGTTCATCGACCGATTCAGGGCCCGCAGCGGGGGTCAGCAGTTGCTCTAACCACTCGGGACTCTGCTCTCCCTGAGGCCCGGCAAGTTCAGCACGGATCGCCAGCGGATCGAGCAGAGGATGAGATTCCACTTCGATGATCATCGTGCCTCCTCCCCCATCGGTAGTTCGGTTGGCTTGTCCCATCGAGCCAGGGGGCTACCATCTCCCCTGTACAGCCAGCCCCACCGGGTCATCGGTGGCAGTGAAGGGAGTCAGGGTGCCACGGGATTCAATTTCGATCCATGACCGATTCCTCCTCGGTACTGAGTGCGATTCCCTGCTCGCACGACAGTTGCTCGATGTGACCGAGGATTCGATCGTGGCCAGTGGACGAAGAGGTCGACTGGAATCCATCGAATGGCAGGGCCGTCGCTATGCTCGCAAGGTCTACCTGCCGACCGGTCCCGCATCCCTACGAGGAATCGCTCGAAGATTCTCGCGAGGATTACTCCGCCACTGGCGCTGGCAACGAGCGTTTCGATCGTGGCGGGCAATGGAAGCCGGGCTACGCATCGGTTTGCCTCTGCCGATTCCCTGGGTGCTCGACACCACCGGAGAAGATGCGGTGCTGATCAGTTCATGGACTCCCGGTGAACCGATTCATCACTGGGTGGCACGCTGCAGTCATCACGGTTGGCGCACCAACGATCAATTTGGTTTCTGTCGCTGGATCGGATCCAGACTTCAACAGGTGCTCTCGCAGGGATTCGATACCCGCGATCTGGCACCACACAACGTGCTGGTGAGTGGGCCCGCCGAGGGGCCCTGGGAACTGGGCATCGTCGATCTCGATGATGCCACCGTCGGTCGTGTCCCGAGTCGCCACAAACTGATCACCGCTCTGGCACAGGTCGGTCATCTTCCACCGACCATCTCGGCCTCGATGAGAATGCGTGCCATCGATCAGTTTCTCGATGAAGACGGAGATGAACTGCTCGGCCCGCGCCGTAAAGCGATCTCGGACATCTCCAACGCAGTGACCCGCATGGCACTGTCGAAGAAAAGAAAGATGATTGCCGAGGGACGCAACGAACCGCTCGCAGGATGGGGGCTCGGAGCAGATGGCCTTCCGGTGCCCTTCTCGGGAGCCGCTCCGCGCCGCTGATCCACGACCAGCAGATGGTCGCCTAGATGGTCGCCTCGAGTAGATCGAGACGAACCACACGGCCATCTCGATCCACCTCTCCAAAGCGCAGCACCGCCGTCGGACACTCCTCCACACAGGCGCTGCATCGTACGCATTGCGGATCCTCGACCGGGATCCCACGCTGGGCAAATCCCATCACATCGATCCCCTGGTGGCAGACAGCCGTGCAGAGATTGCAGGAGATGCACCGTTTCTTATCGGCGATGATGCGAAAGCGTGAGAAGCGTGCATAGATGTTCATCAACGCCGCCAGAGGACAGGCAAAACGACACCAGACCCGACCCGAAAAGTGCCAGTACAATCCCACCCCGAGGATTCCCGAGAAGAACAGGTCGACGGTCCATTCATAACTCAGTAGTGGAATGCCGTGAAGGATTCCGTGATAGATGGATAGGGACCAGGATCCAAGCCAACTGTCGGGAAAGCACCACGACCAGAGCCGAGCCTCGAGCAGGATGAGGGTCAATAACAGGAAAAACTGGCCGACGAAATTGAGTCGATGGGTCCAGGGCCCATGGGGCATCTTGCGCCGCTGTGTATCCCCAAGTGTCTCCGCCAGTGCTCCACAGGAACAGATCCAACCGCAGTACACACCCTTGCCCCAGCGCCGGATGGCCAGTGGTAACAGTACGAAGGTCTGGATCACTGAGATCACCAGCCACGCCATCATCGGTTGATCGGTAAACACGTTCCAGAAGAAGAGCGGCCACGCGAGGATCAATCCGAACGCTCGCCAGTACTCCCGCCCCGGAGGATAGTTCTCGGTGATCGGGAACAATGCATCCGCGAGAGTACGACCCCAGCCATCGTCAAAGCAACCGAGGTCACCGAGCCAGGGTAAGATCCAGTAGGGCAACAGAAACAGTGGAATCGCCTGGATCGAGATGAGAGTCCAGGTTTGCCATCTTACGTACTGGGTTGGCCTCCTGTGGATGCGGCGGATCCCGAACACCAGAACCACCAGGGTGTAGACCAGGCTGTACCAGAACCCAGGCTGCGCGACGCTGGTGACCAGCGTTCCCAGCAGGGTGCTACGATCGGCGAAGGCCCCTCCGAGGCTGGCCCACCACTGGTCGAGGCCGTGGGGAAAGCCACCCTGATCGATCCACCACTCGGCCAGTGGTGGCCACACTCCTTGCCGTTTCCAGTGATAGATCCAGCTGAACAGGACCATCATCAGTAGTAAACTGATCCAACTACGGGCGGTCCACTCGCCGCGGATCTTCACTCCACTTCGCCGCAACAATCCCAGCGGTGCCTCTCGACCGATCATCGTATAGACCGAGGTGGCTTCGATCTTCTTGACCCCGGTGGGAGTCTCCAGCGTCACAGATTGGGTATCGACCTCGATCACCTTGGCGGACGCCTCCAGCTGAAGCGTGCCCCTCTCGACACGTTGCTCCACTCCCTCGATGCTGGCACGCCCGGGACGCACCAGCTGATCTCCCCGGTGGGTCAGCGTCACCTTTGCGTCGGCATCGGCGAGGCTGATCGCCGCCTCGCAGGCGGAATCACCCCCCCCCACCACGACCACCGATTCGCCACGATGATCGGAAGGATCATGGAGCCGATGGGAGACATGATCGAGACCTTCCCCGGCCACACCCAGCTTGCGATGGTCTCCACTACGACCGATGGCGATCACCACACGACTGGCTTCGATGTGGGTGCCGTCCTCCAGTTTCACGGTCAACCCACCAGCGTCTCGATTCACCGACCGGACCCGGCCGGAGATCGATTCGATTCCGGCGCGCTGCGATTGCTCGAGCAGGCTGGCGATCAAGCCCTCACGGTCGAGATCTCCTTCGGGGAGTTGCAAGTCTCCTTCAGGAACCATCGTGTCGGGATTGGTGAAGATCGGTTTCTTGAGTGGGAAATTCTCGAGAGTGTCGAGTGGTCGTGCCGACTCGATCAATTGGAAGGAGATGCCAAGGCGCTTGGCCTCCATCGCTGCCGCCAGCCCCGCCACCCCGGCTCCGACGATCACCAGCGGCACACGATCGTCTGTAGAAGGGATCGACTGCTGCTCCATCGATCGCACCACACGGGTACCCGAATCGATGGCGAACTTCAACAACGGAGTTCCGGTCAGGTCTCCGACGATGAAGAGCCCAGGAACACGGGTGGAGTAGTCAGCAGCAACCTCGGGAAGCGCTTCCACCGTACCTGCTGGCCATTGCAGATGAAGCCAGTGAGCAAATCTCGACAGCCCCCACCGCACGCCGCGTCAGTTCCCTTGAACCAGACCGACCTTGCGATCGAGAGAGGTGATCAAAACGCTCGGGTCGAGGGTCTGGCCAGTGGCATCTTCCAGCAACTCCAGCGGTAACCGCCGTCGACCTGGAGCATGAATCCGGGTTCGTAGCCACTGCAAGATTCCCTCGAAGCGCCCAGCCGAGACCTCTGCTTCGATATCGATCTCCTGGTCGATGGCCTGGTAGAACTGCGCCGCGTAGAGGGAGCCCAGCAGATAGGTGGGGAAGTAACCGAACAGTCCGAAACTCCAGTGGATATCCTGTAGCACTCCTTCGCGATCGGTATCCGGCTGGATGCCGAGATACTCCTGCATCTTCTCGCGCCACAACCCGGGAAGATCGGAGGTCTGGACCGATCCATCGAAGAGCCCCTGCTCCAGTTCGAAACGCAAAGCGATGTGCAATCCATAGGTCACTTCATCCGCCTCGACTCGGATCAATGAAGGTCGAACGGGATTGACCGCGTTGGCCATCTCCCGGGCACTGACACCTTCCAGAGTTCCCGGAAAGTATTGACACATCTTGGGCAGGAAGTGACTCCAGAATGCCTCGCTACGGCCGATCTCATTCTCCCAGAAGAGACTCTGGGACTCATGAATTCCCAGCGAGATGCTATCGCACAGCGGTGTGTGCTCCCACTCCGGGTCCAGACCTTGCTCGTACATCGCGTGACCAGACTCGTGAATCACACCGTACAGGTTGCTGGTGAAATTGTCTTCCGAGACGCGGGTCGTGATCCTCACGTCATGAGGCGCCGCTGGCGATGTGCAAAAGGGATGCGAGGTCAGATCTAGTGATCCTCGGTTGAAGTCGTAGCCGATTTCCGCCGCCACTTCCTTCGAGAAGGCCAGTTGTTTCTCACGATCCCACGGGCCCTTCATGAAGTCGGGTGTGGTGGTGGGCTGGGAAGCGGCTCGCTCGACCAACGATTGCAGCCCTGGCACCACAACCTTGCAGATTTCACCAAAACGAGCCGAGGTCATCCCTCGTTCGTACTGATTCATGAGGATGTCATAGGGACACAGTTCCTCATCCTGCAGGCAATCGGCAAACTGGCTCTGCAATCGAACCTGCTGCTCGAGCAGGGGAGCAAACTGCGCGAAGTCGTCATTGTCTTTCGCCGACTTCCAGGCCGCCATCGATTGAGAACAGGACTCGGCAATCTGTGAAGCGAGAGGAACCGGGATTCGAATCGCTTGTTCGTAATCGTATCGAACTTCACGCACCAGGGCTTGCAGGTCGAGATCACCCGATCCCGAAGCCAAATCCTCCGCCTTCGAGAGGCACTCCCCCAGGGCAGGATCCTGTGCTCGCTTGTGCTTGATTCCGACGATCTCACCCAGTGCTGCGGCGCGCGACTCGCTTCCCCCGGCTGGCATGTAGGTTTCCTGGTCCCACTCCAGCAGTGCGATCGAGTGCTCCAGTAGCGAGATCCCTCGCAACTTCTCCTTCAACTCGGAAATCACATCTGCACTCATGTGGTCGGCTCACTCTCGACATGGATCTGGCCAATTCCCTCGATGCACTCGAGTTCGAGAGCTTCGACGTAATGGATCGAACAGACCGGTTGAAAGGTTTCGTCTCCGGCAACCTGCTGACTCGGTCCGTCGAGTTGAGCGGCTCCGTCGACACACTTCAAGTTGAAGATCGCCTTGCGATTGCAGCGGTGACAGGTGGTCTTGATCTCCTCGATGGAGTCCGCCAGTTCCATCAGTCTGCGACTACCCTTGAATAGTTGGCTACGGAAATCGGTCCTCAACCCGTAGCAGATCACCGGAATCCCCAGTTGATCGGTGATGTCACGAAGTTGCTCGACATGAGCGACCGACAAAAACTGTACCTCATCGACCAGCACGCACTGGACCTGATCGAAATCTGCCTGATCCAGTTTCTGGGATTCCGACAATACGATGTGAGCCGGGCGGTGCAGGCCGGCACGAGATGCCACCTCCTGAACCCCATACCGATCATCGAATCCAGGTTTGATGACGACGATCTTCTTACCCTGTCGCTCATAATTATGAGCGACAGCCAGCAAGTTGAGCGTCTTGGCGCTGCCCACGGTACCGTGCCTGAAATACAACTTGGCCATTGAGATCCTCCTGCGAAGCCACGCTTGACTCCGGTGCAGGGTATCCGGGACTCGGACCCGATTCCATGCTAGCCGTCGGAGTCTGGCTCGGGAATCGCATCGGCGGCTTCATCTTCACCGGGGACCGCAGGCGCAACCTGTTCGGTCGGGAGATTCACGGCATCCGCCTGCTCCACCTCTGCAGGAGGCGCCTCGGGCTCGACCACCGCACGAAGCACTTCACCCACCTTGAGCAGGGATTCCTCCACCCAGTCACGCACCAGCACCGTGCGATGATTCCCGATCACTCGCGCAGCCACACCCTTCCCGCCAACCGACAGATCTTGCTCCGAACCGAACTGGATGGTGTGTATCGATCCATCCGCCAGTTCGATCTCGATGAAGGACTGGACCGGATCGAGTCCCAGCGCCGGAGCATCCGTCGGGTCTGCAGGCTCTGCGGCCTGGACATTCTTGAGAGCAGTGATAATGCCTTTGACGGTCGATTCGTCCGCTGGTACCGACTCCACTTCGCTGGAGAATCGAACCATCCACAGTGGATCATCCGATCCCGACACCACGGTCACCTGAGTTGGATCCTCGGGGACCGATTGCGGCGAATTCTTCCAATCCAACTGGGCGTTGGCCTCGGGAGTCTGGATGTGCATGCGAGTAACCACGGCATCGGGGGGAAGTTGAAATAACATCTTGTGGGTCCAGCGTCCTGCTTCCAGGCTACCGCCGGCAAACCCTACGCGATTCCTCAGATTTGGCGCAACGCTATACACTTCATCGGATCCCCCGATGCGAATGAAAGAACGCTGGTATCCATCCGCTTTTCCGATCACCAGATCTGCCAGAGATTTGCCTGCTGAATCCTTCAGAGCCACCTTCAATCCACCGCTATCACCGACCTCAAAGGTGCCATGACTCTGCACCTTCGATGCGCGTTGATGAGCCCCGGTGATCGATTGGATATCTAGCAGCAGTTTCTCGATCTCCGCCTGGTCTCCCGGGTAGTTCCACGCCGATGGGACCTTCCAGTCTTCTCCTTCTCGCTCCAGTACGACCGAAGAATCTCCCAGCATCATCTCCACTCTTGTCACCTGATCCACTGCCAGGCCAGAAAAGGAAGCGATGGCGGTCGGAATTTCAACGTCATCGGAATACTCGTCTTCATTGGTGTAGTAGAGCAGTCCTGATCCCACGATGATGGCCAGAACCATCGCAAAATTTCTGGAGTTCATGACGATACCCTCTCGGAGTTGACTCGGTTTTCATGAGACGCAGAAGAAGCCGCTCGACTCGCCGAATAAACCAGATAGATCAACATCAAGATCAGCGGGATTCCAACCATGTTGCCATAGGTGACCAGGTTTCGTTCGTTACGCTCGGTCTTGCGAAGTGCACTGGAGACCTGAACCTTGGCACGGATCTTCGCCAGATCCGGATCGAGGGCCAGCGCTTCGATGGCACCGACCAGGAAGCGGACATTTTGCTGATACATGCTCAGTGAAGCGTACTTTGCGATGTCGGCAGAACCCAGCAGCAACACCCTTCCTGGCTGCGATTCCATCGGAGCCACCTTGGGCCCATCCGCCGCATCGGTCTCCTCTGTCGGATCCCAGGGGGGAACCGCGCTTCCCTCCTCGAAGGTCGAAGGAAAACTGCCCTCGAGCAACAAGCACAGATGCCTCACGCCAAGCAGTGCCGGATCGACGGGCACCGTGTCCATCTCCTTGGTGTACCCGGGACTGTACTTCGGTAACCAGGATTGATCGGAGGAACTGGCCAGCACCGAGATCTCGACACCCGCTTTCGCAGCCATCTCTTGATTGATCGCAAAGGGAGTGGCAAAGGGAAAGATGATGGAACCAGCGCCACGGGTCAGCGGTGAGGTCCCGTCGAGCCCGTTGCCACTGGCAGAGGGGCACAGGTTGAAGGGCACCGGCTGGCGAAATTGAGAACCAAAGGGACCTGCTCGAAGAACCTCGATGGAGCCACATTCCTTGCTGGCCACCAGTACGTTCTCCACCGTCTCGACCCCCCACATCCGCCAGCTTCTGGAGAGTGCGGGAGCCAGTGGTGTGAACTGCAGTCTTTGATCGAGAGTTCCCGATGTGGTGGAACTCATCACCATCGCGGGTCTGCCGGAGATGATCGATCTCTCGATCTCGAATCGCTGACGATCGGTGAGCGCATTGGGCTCCGCGATGATCAGCAGTGATGCCTCCTCCGGCACCAGTGAACTCTTGGTCAGGTCGATGCGACGAACATCGAACCGCTCCTTCAGGATGTCGTTGACGAAGGGGTCGAAGTGACCGACCGGTTGTTGCAGCGGGCTGCCACTCGAATCGGTCGTGATCAGATCCTCGGGACGACCATGGAAGAAGGCGATCACTGGCTTGGAACTACTGGCCAGCTTGGCGATGCGGCTGACCAGTTCATACTCGAGTCCCTCGAGATTGGTATGCACCGGGATCGCCTCGACATCTCGATCGAGATACTTGAGAACCAACGCACTGTAGAATGGCACGATCTCGAAACCGTCATCTTTGAAGGATCGACCCTGTAACTCGGGGATCCCCTGCTGGGCCAACTGCTGCTTGATCTCATCGGCGAAGGAAGTCGAGCCTCCCATCAGGGCCTGGGCTGGATCCTGAGCCGGAATATCTCCCGACTCCTCCTTCGTTCTGACGTACTCCTCGATGATTCGACTGGGATTGATGACCTGAACCTTCAGTGCAGCTCCCGCTCCTGTCGCCGAACGCTGAAATTCCTCGAGGTAATCGACAGTATCTCGACGGAGATTTTGCAATCCTGAGGGCATCTTCTCGCTGACCCAGTACTCGATGGTCAACTCCTCCCCCAGTTCAGAGAGGATTCTTCCCGTCTCGGGGCTGACCGTGTGGATTCCGATCCTGGTCAGGTCGATTCGCTGGTCAAATTGAATTGCAATCATGTTGCAGATCACCAGCAACAGGACCAACAACCCCAGGGAAGAGATCCAACGAGTGGCGAACTGTGATTTCCGATGATTCATCTTCCCCCCCTACTGCTTCTTCAGTTCGACCTGGAACACCGTCAGTGCCAGGAACAAACAGGAGCCCGACAAGAAGTAGACGACATCGCTGATCGCCAGTACTCCTCGCTCAATCGACCTGAAGTGCGATTGCACTCCCAGTGCTTCGACCGTTCTTGCCAACGGTTCGCTGGTACTGGTGAGAAATGCTGCGAAGTCAGGGCTGAGGGCGAGTACCAAGACGATGCCCGCAGTCACCCCGACCAGCAGAGAAACCACCTGGTTCTGAGAAAGTGCCGATACCCAGCACCCGAGTGCCAGAAACATCATTCCCGCAAGAACAGTTCCGATGTAGCCGCCCATGATCGGTCCCCAGTCCACCGGACTGGCAGACATCCAGGAGATGGTAGCGGGAATGCCAAGACTGCACACCACACTCGCCAGCAATACGACCACCGAGGCCAGCCACTTGCCGATGACCAGATCCTTGACCGGCACCGGCAACGACAGCAACACCTCGGTGCTACCGGTCCTCAACTCTTCCGACCACAACCGCATCGTTACCGCGGGTGCAAAGACCATCATGGTGAAAGGGGTCAATCCGAACCAGACCCTCATGTCGGCACTCTCGATGATGAAGAAGGGTGAGTAGAGGAAGAAGAAAAAGGACAGGATTGCGATCTGCAGTGCGATGAAGATCCACGCGATCGGGGTACCGAAGTAGGCTCCGCACTCTCTTCTGGCAACGGTCAGGATGTTATTCATCTCTGCAGCTCCTCTCCGCCTGTCAGGCGCAGGTAGACCTGCTCGAGGCTCTCCCGCCCAACACCCACCTGAACCAGGGGAGATCCACTCTCCTGGAGCCGTTTCTGCAAGTGCTGGAGATCTGGAATCGAATCTCCGAGCCACTGGTGAACCGTTTCTCCCGGAGACCCAGGGATACCTTCTGCCAGTTGCAACTCACCACATCGCTGCGGAGCCACTCCGCTTCCTTCGACCACCACCTGCCATCCTTCACGATACTCTCCGGCCAGTTCCTCAGGAGTTCCATCGGCGATCAATCGTCCCGAATGGATGACGATGATCCTCGAACAGATCGCGGCGATCTCCTGCAGGATGTGGGTACTGAAGATGACGGCGCATTCCTTGGCCAACTCCCGGATCAGATCTCTCACTTCGATGATCTGTCGCGGGTCGAGGCCGTTGGTCGGCTCGTCGAGGATCACCACTTCCGGTTCATGAATCAACGCCTGGGCCAATCCGACTCGCTGGCGAAAACCTTTCGACAAGGTTCCACATCGACGGCGCAACATCGCCTTCAATCCGAGTCGATGGGAGATCCGCTCGATACCCTTGGCCAGATCGGAGCCGACGAGTCCCCGGGCAGTGCCGACAAATCGCAGGTACTCGATCACTTCCATCTCATCGTAGAGAGGGACGCTCTCGGGTAGGTATCCGAATTTCATCTTGGCTGCGATGGGATCGCTGGCGATATCGATCCCACAGATCTTCGCCGTCCCCTCATCGGGGGCGAGCAAGCCAGTGATCATCCGAAGCGTGGTGCTCTTGCCCGCTCCGTTGGGTCCGAGGAAACCGAGGATCTCTCCTCGCTTCACCTTGAAGGACACCTTTTCTGCGGCTCTCGTCTGACCAAACGAACGACTCAAGCCGTCTGCTTCGATGACCATCTTCTCGAGTGTGGAGGGGGGAGCGGTAACACTCACACCTCCTGGATGACTCTGATCCATCCGGGCTCCATTCTTTCCTTCATTGCAGGTCCACGGCCGACAGGTTCGACCGAGAAGCCACAAGATGAAGAGAATCAGCCCTCGAATTCAAGCGGTCTTGCAGTTCATAGTCACGAGAGATTGCAACTCACCGATATTCCGCACATCCCGGCCGTAGAGGAGGGTAGCGGCTCCGATCCGACGAGCCTCCTTGGTATTGGCCGGTGCATCATCGACGAAAAGAACCTCATCCGGGCGAATTTCGACCCCCAGACACTCCTCGATCTCCTTCAGAACCTCCAGGATCGCCTCTCCCTTCTCCATCAGACCGTATCTTGGATAGAAGAAATGATCTCGAATTCCGAAGGCATCGAGCAATTCACCACAGACTTCGGCATCGCCCCGACAGGCGAGGGAACAGATCCCTCCGCAGTTGTGGATCGATCTCATCAATTGCCGGGTCCCGCGCCGCAGCCGCACCGTTGCGGTAGCACAGGTCGCCAGGTGATGACCCTTCAGCTGAAAGGGCCCATGATAGGGACAGACCTCCTCCAGATCCTCACACCAGAGTGTCTCGTCCAGATCAAACACAAACAGTCGATACCCCATGCCTGTCCCCTTCCTCGCTACCCAGCGACAAGGACGATCCAATCCTCAGCACGGTTCCCACCATCCGTCATCGAGGATCGAGGATCGAGGATCTTGGATCGAGGCGAAGATGAACGCCTCGTTATCAGGCAATGAAAGTGCACCCGATCGACAGGAGGGAGTTGCCAGCCGGGATGTGTCGAGTCTACGCAATAAATCGGTGAATCGATCGGCGGTCGAGAGGTTCGGGGGGGGGATGAACCCGCTCACCGATCAGTTTGTGGGATCGAAGCGACCTTGAGTCCGCGGAGCCTGTGGTGCCGCTGGCAGGGTCGAATCGGTTTCCGATTCGACCAGGTTCTGTGCTCCGGGGCTGAGGAACACCTCGACCCGATCGAACGCATGCATGCCGAGCAACTCACCGATGCGGTTCTGAGCTCTCAGGCCATGCGCCTGCTCGCGAATCGTCTGGCACAGTTTTGTCATCTGTTGCGCCAGCGGTTCCGGCAAGAAATCGATGGCATCCTCCACGCAGAAGCTCTCTGGATTGTCGAGGCCGATCGCCTCGCCCAGTTCCTCTCCGACGATCGAGCGCTGACGCTCTTCATCGATGAGTCGATTCAAAATGCGTCCATCCCGATCACGGGACTTCTCGATCGAGTCGTAATCGGCAACCATCCCTGCCTCGTCCAGATCGACCAGAATCTGCGCCTGCTCCTCATGTAACTGAGTAATTCTGCTCATGATCTGCGAGAGTTCGGTGGACAGATCAACGATCTGCTGCTGTGGGAACTGTGGGTCGGTCATGGTGAATCACGCTTTCAAGGCACGGACGATGCCATGCTGTTTCTTCGACCATCGGCGAGCAAATCTGCAGTCATCGGGTCATTTTCTCGCTGAAGCGGCATTTTTGACCCGTACGGGGGGATTCCCGCCCGACCCGCAGAGCGCCATTCCGCCCCCATCGAGACCCCCTCGAGCCCCCTCTGAGGCCACGGAAACGACGAGTCACCACGAAACATCGAGTCGAGTTGCCCGTCAGGGCCAGCGGGAGTAGTTTCTGAGCGAGATTCTCCTGACCCGTCGAGCGGCCACCGCCGCAGTGAACAGATCGACAGGTGGATCGAAGTTCATCGCGAAAAGAACATCGCGGAAAGAACATCGGAAAGATCGACGCTGGAAGAAATATATGGGCGGGTGGCGGAACTGGCAGACGCGCCAGATTTAGGTTCTGGTCCCGAGAGGGGTGGGGGTTCGAGTCCCCCCTCGCTCATTCTTCTTCACTCGTCTCTCCCCTCGATTTCGCTGAAACCGAGGCTCCGGTAGAGACCGATCGCCGCTTCATTGGCTCGTGCCACCGCAAGGTGCACCTCGGTGAATCCGCGATCCTGCAGTGCCGCGACGCTGGTACCGGGGGTGCGTCATCGAAAATGCCAGCAACGGCAAACCCGGGGCCAGGGTGAGAAGACTCGCTGCAATGAGACCACTTCCCTCCGATTCATCGGAGGTTGAAGGATCCATCTGCGATCCATCGGCCGTAACGACCGTTGAAGTTACCTTCGACCACTGCCAGAGCATCTTCGAGAGTTTCTCCATCAACATCGACGGTCCCTGGATAGGCCTCGAACATCCACGCGGCCAGCGATGCCTTGCGACGGTCGGTAGTCTGCGAATCCGCAGTGCCCGATGACGCCAACGACTCGAAGGACTCGAAGAACTCATTTCTTCTCTCCACCTCGATTTCATCGAGCTTAAGTTCATCGAGCAAGAGCCGCATCCGTTTCCTCATCCACCACTCCCGCTGGCGATCTGTCGCAGTGCCTCGACCACCTGGTCCCGTTGCTGTTCATCGCTTTCGAGTCCAGGAGCGATGCGCATCGTCCCCCCCACGTCCAGCGTCCCGATGTGGCGGTGCGCCAGCGGGGCGCACTGCAATCCGGCACGACAGCGTGCACCGCTGCTCACTTCCAGTATTGCGGCGGCCTGCTCCGGTGGCAGCCCCGGAAAATCGAGAGCGAGCACCGGGGTCCGTGCATCTGTTCGACCCTCTCCTCGACTCTCTCCGCGAAGTTCCACACCATCGAGGTCGGCGATAGCCTGGCGCCAGACCTCACGCAACTGGCTCAACTGCTCGAATCGAACAGCCACCGGATGCTCTTCGAAGGAGTTCAATGCCGCGTCGAGTCCGGCGATTCCGGGCAGGTTGGGAGTCCCCGATTCGTATCTCCCGGGACCACTGGCGGGAATCGTCGGGTGCGCACTATCGACCCCGTTGCC
>JABHOG010000003.1 GCA_018694835.1 Planctomycetota bacterium
AGATCGGTGGATCGAATGAGAAAGCGTCCCCGGCAGGATTCGAACCTGCGACCTCCGGATTAGGAATCCGATGCTCTATCCAGCTGAGCTACGGGGACAATCGTCTGATGGTGGATGTCTCGATCGGCTTTTCATCGTGTACGTCATCGATGGAAGCGGCGCAGCCTATCGTGTTGAGCGGCTCTGGTCGAGGGCAGCCATCGATAGTGGATCACTATTCAGTACTATCGGGACAAATCTGACTCCAACTGGACATCCGATGACTTACTGACAAACAGCACAAGAATATTGCCCGAAACTAACAATCCAATACATTTGATAGTTCCAGTGTTTCTATTTCGAGTAGCAGGTGGAGTGCATGGGGAGGGTTTTCATGTCTCGTGAATCAAGAACTCTGATGGACGAACCGCAGTCGGTTTCCGTCATTTCGGCGATCCGATGGTGGTGTCTGATGGTGGTGCTGACGGTGGGAATCGTCGACATCACGCCGGCACAATGTGTCATCGATACCGAGCCGATGGGTCTCTCCTTGACCGACACTCATGTAGTCATGGATGGAAACTGGGCTGCAATCAGCGATGGAATTACCATCGAGGTGCTCAACCGAGACACCGGAGTCTGGCTCAGTCACCAGTCCATTGATTTGCTAGGAGCCACTCTTGGATCGATCTCCCTCGATGGAAATGACCTGGTAGTCGGCCTCGCGGGTGAGATTCGATTCTTCTCCTTCGATGGTCTCAACTGGAACCAGAGCAATATCATCTCGGGTGTAGGTGCGGGGCTTGTCGATCCGAGTTGGGGATCTGTGCTCGATCACTCGGGAGATCTTCTCGCCGTGGGAGCCTCCGCGACCGACGAGATTTACTTCTATACGAGAGTCTTTGACGGCGCTGGAGTCTCCAGTTGGATTTCTACGGGGACAATCGCTGGTACTCTCGGTTCGGGACTCGGAACCTCCGTCTCGCTGAGCGGCAATTTTGTCAGCGTCACGGCTCCGGCAGTGTCCGAAGTGCTGACTTACGAGTATCAGGGTATTGCCTCCAATCAGTGGTTTCTGGATGCGACTCACCCACTGGCGGGTGGCTCGGGAACCTCGATCAGTCTCGATCAGAGTGCCGGGGAATTGCGGTTGCTCTTACCGTCAGGTCTGGGAGCCAATATCTTTCTTCGAGGAGCCACAGGATGGGCTCCTGAATCTTCACTCATCTTCACCGCTCCGGTGGATCGAAGCGTGGAACTGTCTGGTGAGCATGCTCTGGTCACCACCGACTGCGGGCTGCGTCTCTTCAGCAGAAGCGCTACAGGGTGGAACTCCGGATTTCGCATAGAAACGGTCAACCCCGTGGATCCGTGCCTGTCGGTAACGGGGGGTAGTAACACCCAGCCACTCGCTCTCACCGCTTCTTCGGCGATGTTTGCCTCGCAAGCGGGGACTCAATATCTGGCCAGCCTGGTCTTCACTGATTGCAATGGTAATGGTGTTCTCGACAGTTGTGATCTTGCTGTGGGAATTCCAGACTGTGATGGGAATGGTGTTCCCGATAGTTGTGATTTCGCAACCGGCCTGGTGGACTGCAACAACAACAATATTCTGGATCCATGTGAAATCGCTCAAGGGTTCTCGGACGATTGCAATGGCAATGGTGTGCCGGATAGTTGCGATCTCGCCGCTGGAATGGACTGTAATGGAAACAGCCTGGTGGATAGTTGCGAGATCGAGGCGGGTGACCTTGCGGACTGCAATCTGAACAGTATCCCGGATACTTGTGATGCACTGGCCGGAACTCCCTATGACATCACGCCTCCGGTGATTGCCGGAATGCCAGCAGACATCACCATCACCATCGGTAGTGGCCAGTGTGATTCTGCGGCCAACTGGACTGCTCCCACGGCTTCGGACACTTGTTTCTTGACCACTTTCAGTAGCAGTCACAATTCTGGCGATTTGTTCGCCTCGGGGGTGACCACCGTCATCTACACTGCGACAGATGAAGCGGGCAATGTCACGGAACTGAGTTTCCTGGTCAGCGTCCTTGAACCCGATGAACCTTTCTTCATCTCGATCCCAGGTACCATCAATGCGACGGCGGATTCCATTAGCTGTTCTGCGATGGTCAGCTGGGCTCCACCCTTCGCTCTGGATGCCAATAATTGCTCATTTCCTGCCGTCACCTCGGACCTTCAGTCTGGAGACATCTTCCAGTTGGGGGCCACCACGGTCACCGTGACTGCCACGGATGCCTCGGGAAATACTATCCAGGACTCCTTTGTCGTTCAGGTCTTCGATAGCAGCGCGCCGGTCATCGAGCAGTTGCCTGACATGGCGATCAGTACCCAGCCAACCACCTGTCTGGGTGGTGCAATTTGGGCCGAGCCACAGGTCACGGATTGTTCCTCTTTCTTCGTGACCTCGACCAGTACTTCTCCTTCACTGGTTACTCTTGCAGGCCGGGTAGTCACCTACGTTGCGGTGGATGCTGAGGGGAATTCTTCTCAGATGAGTTTTTCGATCAACATCTTCGATGACACTCCTCCAACCCTCACGGGAGTGCCTGGAAGTGTGACCATGGTTCCGCCCGTGGGAACCTGTGGTGCGACTCTCGACTGGAACATTCCGGTAGCATTTGACGGTTGCGGTGTGGTGAGCCTGATCAGTGATTTCGACCCTCCTTCAACTTTTGGAGTTGGATCCACGACCGTTTCATACACAGCAACTGACACCAGTGGAAACGAGACTACACAGAGTTTCACAGTGAATGTGTTGGACAATGACTTCCCGGTATTCACTTCTTCCCCGGGATTCATAGAGGTGGTGGCATCGGGAACCGAGTGTAGTTCTGTGGTGACCTGGATAGAGCCTGTGGCTGTGGATTGCACCAGTGTGACGCTGACTTCCTCCCACTCGTCTGGATCGGTTTTCCCGATCGGATCTCATCAGGTTACCTATACAGCCACTGATCAACTGGGAAAGGCGTCGACGATAGCCTTCACGGTTACAGTGCTCGATGCGACCGCACCAACGCTGGTGGGAGCCCCGGCAGATATGACGGTCACCACCAATCCCACCGAATGCACGGCGATCGCCACCTGGCAGCAGCCCACCGCTGCGGATAGTTGTAGCATTGCGGTTCTCACGACCAATGTTGAACCCGGTACTGCACTTCCAGTGGGGGTGACCGCAGTGACCTATACCGTCACTGACGAGTCGTTGAACACGGTCCTTCACACCTTTTTTGTCACGGTGATGGATGCTGCTGCACCGGTCTTTGACATCACGATGGCCGACGTCCAGTCGGGTACCGACCTCGGGATCTGTGCAGCTCAGGTGTTCTGGATCGAACCTGTGATCAGCGACGACTGCACTGCTCCTACGGTGGTCAAGAGCCATCCTCAGGGAGCCTTTTTTGACCTGGGAACCACGACTGTGACCTACACCGCGACCGATGGGGGTGGCAATAGCACCTCGCAATCATTCAACATCACCGTCACAGATGTCGAAGCTCCAGGGTTCTTCCAGATGCCAGCAGATCAGATCCAGGCTTGCTTGCCAGGGGATTGCACCGCTGCAGTGACCTGGACTCATCCATTGGTTCTCGATCATTGCGAAGCGGTGACCTTTCAGGTCAGTAGTAATCCGGGAGACGTTTTTCCGCTCGGTGATACGGTCGTGACCTACACCAGTGCCGACTCCCTGCTGAACGAGAGTTCTCAGAGTTTCACAGTGACGGTGGTGGACCAGGAAGTTCCTTTCTTCACTTCGACCCTGTCAGACATCAATCTTCCGATAGAAGCTGGATTATGCACGGCACAAGCGACATGGGTGGATCCCACCGCTGAGGATTTGTGTGGAACTACGACTCTTGGATCTAGCCATCCTTCTGGATTTCTCTTCAACATCGGCACAACTCCGGTGACCTACACCTGTACCGATGAGTCTGGAAATACCTCCACCTTGTCTTTCAATGTGACCGTTGCAGACATTGAGGACCCGCAGATCCTGACGATGCCGCAGAGTTTCTCGATTGGTACACAGGCAGATTCCTGTACGGGAATCCCGACCTGGACCGAACCATCGGTTGTGGATTGCGACTCAGTCACCCTGGTCAGTACTCATGACAGCGGAGCCGCACTTCCTCTCGGCGATACCGTGGTGACCTACACTGCTACTGATGTCACCGGAAATCAGGCGAACATGTCCTTTACCGTGACTGTGACAGATGGAGTGTCTCCTCAGTTCACCTCGGTACCGGCAAACCTCATCGCAACGACTCAACCAGGAAGTTGCGGTGCGGGAGTGAGTTGGGCGGAAGCGGTGGCATTGGATCACTGCTCTTCAGTGGCGATCAGTTATGATCCTCCACAGGGGGCGATCTTCCCACGAGGAATCAGTGTGGTGACTGCCACGGCTCTCGATCAGGATCTCAACAGCAGCTCGGCGACTTTCACGGTCGAAATTCTCGATAACGAGAATCCCGTTCAGGTGGCCGGTCCGCCGGCACAGATCATTCTCGCAAATCCCGATGGCACCTGTCAGGTGGCAGGGGCATGGGAGGTGCCTGCATTTACAGATAATTGCACTAGCAATCTGTCGGTGACCTCGACCCATCAACTCGGAGATATGCTACCCATAGGGGAGACTCTCGTGACCTACACCTGTCAGGATGAAGGTCTCAATCAGGTCGTGACCAGTTTTTCTGTTGTGGTCGTCGATACCACCGCACCGACAATCGATTCGATGCCGCTCGATGTTGAAGTGGTCACCGCATTCGATGCGTGCCAAGCGGTAGCGACGTGGGGGCTCCCTCAGGCGAGCGATTGCAGTGAGTTCACCATGGAGTCAGATGTGGCCAGTGGGTCGATACTGGCGATCGGCATTCACATCATCACCTTCAACTTCACGGATGTGCATGGCAATGTTTCTTCCGACAGCATCCTGGTTCGAATCCTGGACGGGGAAGTTCCCATCATCCATGGATCCTTGCCCGATATCACCATCGATACCGCGGTGGGTACCTGTTCGGTGGTTGCGATCTGGCCTGAACCGACCACAACCGACTGCACAGCCAGTGCACTCGAATCCAGCCAGGCCAGCGGCTCATCTTTTTCGGTCGGAACCACCACCGTGGTGTACACCGCTAGCGATAGTGCCGGGAACCAGAGCAGCACCAGTTTCGATGTCACTGTTCTCGATGTGACTCCACCGGTGATCGTCACCATGCCATCAGACATTACCCTGGATTCTCCAGTCGGTGCTTGCGAGGTGGTCGCTACCTGGGCCGAACCGCAAGCGACTGATTGCGTCTCTTATCTAATCAGTAGTGATGTACCCAGCGGGTCGCTGTTCCCTCTCGGAGCCACATCCGTCACTTACACCGCCACCGATCCGGTCGGAAATTCGAGTTCAGCCAGTTTCACGGTAACAGTGCTCGATGTCGAAGCTCCTCAGATCGTAACGATGCCGGCCAGTATCACTGTCGACTCGACTCTTGGATCGTGTACCGGTCTGGCGAGTTGGGAGTCCGCAACTGCGAGCGATTGCTCGACGATCTCTACCATCGAGTCGAGCCACGCCAGCGGCTCGGCGTTTTCTCTCGGGACGACTACCGTCACATACACCGCTACTGATGTGTACGGGAATTCCTCCAGTGCCGGTTTCCAGGTCACGGTTCTCGACATCGAGGCGCCTACCATCACGGATTTGCCCGCTCCAGTTGAGGTCGATAGCACCACGGGACTGTGCTCTGCTCCAGCGACCTGGTTGGCACCAAACTCCAACGATTGTTCCAGCGTCTTGATGACCAGCGACTTCTCCAGTGGGTCGACCTTTCCTGTCGGAATCTCACTGGTGACTTACACCGCTGTCGATAGCAACGGGAACTCGTCACAGGCCAGTTTCGAGGTGATCGTGGCGGATGTGGGGGCACCCTTCTTTGTCAATGTCGCCTCTCAGCTGACCTTCTTCACCTCTGCTGGCGAATGTGTGGGTGTCGCGAGCTGGGATCCAGTTCAGGCGGGCGATTTATGTGGTTTTGCTACCGTTACCAGTAGTCATCCACCGGGCATGGAGTTTCCACTTGGAGACTCTCAGGTCACTCATACGGCAACCGATGAATCAGGCAATTCGATCACTCAGATCACCCAGATCACGATGGTCGATGGGGAAGCCCCTGTCGTCAGTGGCATGCCACTCGACATCGTCATCGAGGCACCATCCGGGAGTTGTTCAACTGCGGTGACCTGGGCCGCTCCAACTGCCACTGACTGTACTGTATTCACACTGGTGGGAAGCGAGACTCCAGGGGCACTGTTCCCGATCGGGATGCATCCGGTGACCTACACCGCAACCGACTTGCAAGGCAACATCGCCCAGCAGGACTTCACGATCACCGTGCTCGATATCGATGGGCCGACGATTGCCGATATGCCGCTAGATCAACTACTCAGCAACGACCCGGGTAGTTGCGGTGCGATGGCCAGTTGGATCGAACCGACCGCCAGTGATTGTAGTGATCAGGATTCTCTGGTCAGTTCTGTCGCCAACGGTTCTTTCCTCGCTCCGGGTCTGACGACAGTGACCTACACCGCCATCGATGTGCACGGCAATTCATCTCAGGCGAGTTTCAACATCGAAGTCGTCGATGACGTTGGGCCGACCATCAGTGGATTGCAGGGGCTGGTCTCCAGTAATTCGAGTGCAGGACAGTGTGGATCCTCGGTCTTCTGGCCCGAGCCTACTACCGTAGATGATTGCGGAGTGGCCTCCGTCCAGGCGAGCGCAGCTGCTGGATCCTTCTTCCCTGTGGGAGAGAGCGTGGTCACTTACACCGCCATCGATGTCCACGGAAACGCCACATCCGCAGAGATGCTGGTGGTCGTTTCCGATGTGGATTCTCCGCAGGTGGTCAACCTTCCGGGACCGATCGTGACCAATCCAGATCCTTCAACTTGTACTGCAACGGTGATCTGGGGAGTGATCAATTACATCGACAACTGCTCCGATGTCACCGTCAGTACCTCGCTACCTTCTGGTTCGATCCTGCCGGTGGGTGTCACTGAAGTACTGGTGACCGCAACGGATGCCTCTGGAAATACAACTACGGACACCTTCACGGTCACCGTAGAAGAGTGCACCTCCGACTTCGTTCGAGGAGATGCAAATGATGACGGAACGATCGATATCACCGATGCCGTCGTGATCATCGGTTACATATTCCAGGGACTACAGTTCACCTGTCTCGATGCGCTGGATGTCAATGACGATGGTGTGGTCGACATTTCGGACGCCATCTATCACTTCGGTGTTCTGTTCACAGGAGGTCTACCACCACCTCCGCCATTTGATCAGTGTGGTATCGATCCGACAGAAGACTCACTGATCTGTGACCTGTATCAGAACTGTCCCTGATCTACTTGGACCACAATTTCGACTCTTGTCAGCCCTGTCGGTTTTCACCGGCAGGGCTGTTCTCTTGGAGGTGCAGCATCGAAAGTCCTCGGAGAACTGGTTAGGCACCCCCCCTTGACGGGAGGGGTGTAGAAACCTATGAAAGAGATCTCTTCTCTTTGTCTGGATCTCGAGGTCAGGAGGTGTCGATGTTCGCTCGTATCCACGGAAATCTATCGATGGTGATGTCCTTCATGGTGTTGCTCTGCTGGGTGACTTTGAACCCGTTGGATGCTCAGGAGCCGCAGCCCGTGCCCGCCGAATCGGAGCAGAATCAGTGGCCCGATGAGGCGGGTGCTGCACTCGACCTTCTCGAGATCCCGGCTGGATACCTGAAAAGATTGGTCGCAGCAGAGCCGCTGGTGAGAGATCCGGTCGCCTTCGGGATCGATGAGCATGGACGCGCGTACATCTGCGAATCTGCTCGGCAAGAGGAAGGAGTGGAGGACAATCGATCGAGTGCATTCTGGCTACTCGATGATCTGAGACTCGAGACCGTCGATGACCGGTTGGCGATGTACGAGAAGCACAAGGATCGTCGGCAGGGAGGAATGGACTACTACAGCGCGCATGATGATCGACTGGCACGACTCATCGACACCGATGGCGATGGTATCCTCGATTCACGAAATCTGTTCACTGCAGGATACAATTCGCCCCTCGATGGAACCCTGGCGGGCGTGCTGGTCGAAGATGGCAAGGCCTGGATCACTAATATTCCTCACCTGTGGCTGGCGACAGACGCGGATGACGATGGTGTGGCGGAGCAGCACGTCTCGTTGCAACGCGGATTCGGCATTCGAATCGCGTTGCGTGGTCACGACATGCATGGACTGGTTCGTGGGCCCGATGGCAGGATCTACTGGTCGATTGGAGACCGGGGTTATCACCTCACCACTGCAGACGGCAGATTGCTGGCCGATCCTGGAGCGGGTGCAGTGTTTCGCTGTGAACCCGATGGCAGCGACCTGGAAGTGGTGCATGTCGGATTGAGGAACCCGCAAGAACTGGCCTTCAACGACCAGGGCGATCTGTTCACCGGGGATAATAACTCGGACGCGGGAGACAGGGCACGGCTGGTGCAGATCGTCTGGGGCGGAGAAACCGGTTGGCGGATGGAGTACCAGACGCTGGAAGGTGCCAATCGACGAGGTCCTTGGAATCAGGAGGGGATCTGGCAACTCGATCATCCAGTGCGGCCGGTGTGGGCGTTGGCTCCCATCGCTCACCTGACCAGTGGACCTTCGGGGTTTGTCCATTATCCAGGTACAGGATTGCCGGAACAAAATCGCGACTGCTTCTTCCTTTGTGATTTTCGCGGCACTCCAGGGAGTTCTGCGGTGTGGAGATTTGAGCTCGAGCAAGATGGAGCCGGATTCGAGCTTTCCAGCCCGGAAATTTTCGTCAACAAGGTGCTCTGTACCGATGTGGATTTCACTCCCGATGGGAAGATGTGGATCTCCGCATGGGGAGGCGGATGGGTGTCGACCGACCGAGGCCGATTGATGGAAGTGTGGCATCCCGAAAGTCAGGAGCAGAGTCAGAAACATCGTGTGGGGCACTGGCTCACCACCGATCTCCAGGAGCTCAAGCCCGCGCAGTTGAGCAGTCTATTGGGACATCCAGATCGGAGAGTGCGCCAGCGGGTGCAGTTTCATCTCGCCGGGGGCACTGCTGATTCCATCCAGTTGTTGCTCGATGCGGCACTCGACGGAGAGAATCTGAGAGTCCGGCGCCATGGTATCTGGGGAGTAGGACAGTGGGCCAGGGTCAATCGAGAAGGCTCCTCCAGTGCGGTACAGACGCTGGCACGCCTCTGTGATGACGAGGAGGCAGAAGTGCGTGAACAACTGGCCAGGGTGCTGGGAGAGTTGCGTGGTGGGCCGATCAGCCCGCTGATTCGCTTGCTCGATGATCCCGCTCCGCGGGTCAAGTTTCATGCGGCACTGGCGATCGGACGCATCGGAGTGCCGGAAGCGGTCGAGCGCTTGATGGAGATGGCGGCCATCGATGGCCCATTGGATCCCTTGCTGCGTCATGCCGCAGTGATGGGACTTGCCGGTTCGGCCAATGGCACAGATCTTATCCTTCGCATCCACGATGAGGATCGAGAAGTTCGCCTGGCCGTACTACTGGCGCTGCGCAAGCGAGGTCATCCCGGTTTCCAGTTTCCCAGAAGATCGAGTGACGCTGCGTCAGTCTCGCCTCAGGTCGATCCGTTACTTCATAGGTTCTTGACGGATGAAGATCCGGAGATTCGCACCGAGGCGGCACGAGCGATTCACGACCTGCCCATCGGCGAATCCCTCAGCAGTTTGGCCGATCAAGTCCTGAGTGTGGCGGCCGCTCCAGTTGGAGCACTGGAACCGATGGGGGAGTACCGGATGCCGTTTCTCCGTCGCGCCATCGATGCCGCTCTGCGCCACGGAGATCGAGTTCACGCAGCGGGGCTGGCTCGTCTTGCCGGTCGCTCCGACGTACCAGCAGAAGCGAAGCGAGAGGCGCTGAGAGCGCTGGCTCAGTGGTTCCAACCAGATCCCCGTGATCGGGTTTCAGGCAAGATTCGTCCCTATCAAGGCACTCCAAGGGAGCGGTTCGAGGTGGCTCCATCGCTCCAGTCCGAATTGTTGGAGTTGATGCATTCGCCAGGCGAACTGGCCGGAGAGGCGCAGAGGGTCGCCAGTATTCATGGGGTGGTCTTGCCGCTCGAGGCCAATCAGCGGATTCTCGCCGATGACTCACAGCAGACCCGGTTCCGCATCCAGGCGCTGCAACAGATCGTCAGCGGTCATCCGGCTCAGGCGGAGGCCGGTCGCATACTGGCGCGAAAGAGCGGCGACCCCCACCTCCAGGTCGAGGCGGAGAAGCTGGATTCGGATCGTGGCAGGAGGGTCCAGGCTTTGATTCAGCTGGCCACAGTGGGGCCTGCCATGGAACTACAGCAGCAGGCGATCCGGGCGCTGGGAGACGATCTCGACCAGCCCCAGGCGCTGGATCAGATGCGACTCTGGCTCGATTCCCTGGAAGCAGGAACATTGGCTCCAGAACTGGCGCTGGACGTGATCGTGGCGGCATCGATGGCTGGTGAAGTAGCGCTGGTGGAGCGTGCGGTTCAGTTGAAGGAGGGGAAGGGGGAGGACCGTCTGGCAGACCATCAGTGGGCGCTGGTGGGCGGCCATCGGGAACGTGGCCGCGCTCTCTTCCTCGATCATCCTGCGGCTCAGTGCCAGAGGTGTCACTCGGTCGGAGGTCAGGGAGGAGTGGCAGCTCCGGCACTGGATGGGGTGGGTTCGCGACGTCGGGCGGATCAGATTCTTCGCAGCCTGGTCGATCCGTCCGCGGAATTGGTCGAAGGATATGAGACGGGAACTGGAGTTTCTGCGATGCCGGAGTTTCACTGGGCGCTCAGCGCGGATGAAATACGCAATATACAGGCGTATGTTAGTGGGTTAACGGATTGACACGGCATTGTTTACACGGTCAGATAGTGGTTATTCAGGAAATTGAAGAGACCGATAATTGTCGCTCTAAAATGGGTCCTGTAAACTGTTTGTGAGAACGGCCGTGTATCTTGAGGGTTCATGGGGCCTGGTTTGCTCCTCACTCCTCACTCCTTTCCGGATAGGTCCTGTGGCTATCAGTACGCGGTCGTCCTCACCAACAGCCCCCTACTCAGGCTGAACCTGAAATCACCGCAATGGTCAGTACTTGGCAACGACCGATAATTCGCTATACTCGGGGATGCTTGGGCTCTTTTCAGTTCGGAATCATGGTTGGGCATTATCGGTCAGGTTGGCCGATATTATCTCTGAGTGGTCGCTGATATGGCCTGTGAGTTCATGGTGCGCCGGTATTCGGGTGCGAGTGAACTTCGAGGAGGTGAGTCAGGTGTGTGCGACTGAGCTCGGGTGCGATAGAGCTCCAGTGCGAGTCGTTCCTCTCTCACCGCGGGTTTGCCGATGATCAGCGAACTCGTTGGGCAGAGTATTGAACAGAAATTTTGATACGAGGCGACAGATTCTACCACTCTGGAGAAGTACTGGTTCATGTCGTCACTTCGGAGCGTCTTCAATCAGCATGTGGCTTGGTTGGGCCGATAGCAGTTGGATCAACGGGTGTTGATCCAGTAAAACTGAAAATCATCTTAGGGGTGTGTGAAATTTGGGTGTATTTCACCCATGAGTGACAGCGAAAGGAACTTTGCAAATGCTTCGCAAAATCATGACTAGCCTGATGGCACTGACCATCGCTTTTTCTATCCAAGCAACAGCAAGTGCTGGTGGATCTGATTATACGTTTACCATGACTGGTGGATCAGGATCTACTGGAGACAGTTTTACTGCGGCGGCTATGCTGGACAATGTCGGCGCTGACATCCAGGGGTGGTCTTTGGGGGTCTGCGTTGATCCCGCTGCACTGACAGTCGATGGTGCTGCCTCTGGTGCAGATACCGCGACTTCAAATGACGGTGATACACCCGACTTCGACCAGATCGGAGTCTTCACGACCGGTGCTACGCAGGGCGTCGTGCTCTGCTTTGTTGGTTGCTCAGTGGTTGGAATCGTTTCCGACTTCGAGATGATGACGATGGATGTGACCATCGCCGGATCCTCCGCCACCACCATCAGCTTCTGCGACACCAATGGAACTCCTCCTGTGAGCACCGTGGTGGTCAGCGGCGGCGCCAGCATTCCTCCGACTCAGAACTCTGGTTCGGTGGATGTGATCAACCCCAACCAGATCACTGCGTCCTCTTCGACCGCCGTCCTCGGTGGGCCCGCTTCGACGACCGTCAGCCTGGTCAATGTCACCATGCCCGCCATCGATGGGGTGCAGGCCAACATGACCTACGATCCTTCGATTGGCATGCTGACCGGTATTGCTCCTGATTTCGCATTCGAGTTCTGGGCCATCCAGGATCCGACCACGACCCCGGGCTTCATCGTCTTCGGTGGAATTGCGGACACCGGAGGAGACGGAACCCTCGACAACCTGATTCCAGCGGCTGCCACCACTGCCCTCTTCACCGTGGGTTGGCAGACGATGGCCGAAGGATCGATGGCCAATGACTTCGTCGACGGCCAGGGAACTCCAGCTCAGGACAATGCAGTTTGGGCTGGACAGGCCTTCCTCGATCAACCGACCCTGGTGGGTGGAACCTTGACCGTGGTGAACTTCAACCCGTTCGTTCGCGGTGACTGCAACAACGACTCGGTGGTCAACATCGCCGATGGAATTAACCTGATCAACTACCTGTTCCAGATGGGCCCCGAGCCCGACTGTGATGACGCATGTGATTCGAATGACGATGGCGCACTGGATGCCTCCGATGCGATCTATTGCTTCAACTACAGGTTCCTTGATGGACCTGCTCCCATGGCGCCGTTCCCGGGAGCGGATCTCGATCCGACCCCCGGCGATGGACTGGGATGCAACGGAGACGCTGACGATCTGTAAAGATCATCTGCTGAGATAGACAATCATGGGCCTTCCGATCTACTGGATCGGGAGGCCCTTTTTCTTTCTATCATCCGTTGGTTGCGCAATCGCTCAGAACTGCAGCGAGGAGACCGCCTCAATCGATTGATCGATATCGTCATCGGAATGAGCCATCGATAGGAACCCCGCCTCGAAGGGTGAGGGGGCGATCGAAACTCCCGCTTCCAGTAGTCCGTGAAAGAAACGCCGGAAGACTTGCGAATCGGAAGTGGATGCCTCGGCGAAGTTGGTGACCGGTCCCGCTGTGAAGAAGAGACCGAACATCGAGCCGACTCGATTCCAGCAGTGTTCGATTCCATGCTGATCGAGCGCACTCTTCCAGCCCGCCTGAAGGCGCTCACCCCTGGCATCCAGTGCCGGGTAGATCTGCTCCGCACCCTCTTTCAACAGGCTCAGAAGGGCGATTCCCGCTGCCACCGAGAGCGGATTACCGCTGAGGGTTCCGGCCTGATAAATCGGGCCTACCGGGGACAACTGCTCCATCTTCGAGGAGGGGCCACAGACCACTCCCATCGGCATTCCGCCACCGACTATCTTGCCAAGGGTGGTGAGATCGGGCTCCACCCCGTACAGCCCCTGGGCGCTTCTGGGCCCGACCCTGAAACCAGTCATCACCTCATCAAAGATCAGCAGGGCACCATGACGAGTACAAAGTTCTCTCAGACCTTCGAGAAATCCCGGGGCAGGGAGTACACAACCCATGTTGCCAGCGACCGGCTCAACGATGATCGCAGCGACTCGATCTCCCATCTCTTCCATCCGGTTTTGAACCGCTGCGAGATCGTTGTAGGGAACCACGGTGGTGAGGTTGGCGATCGCTTCCGGGACTCCGGGGCTCGACGGATGCCCATGGGTGGCCGCTCCCGATCCGGCGGCGACCAGGAACGAATCTCCATGACCGTGATAGCAGCCTTCAAACTTGAGGCACAGATCCCGACCGGTGATTCCTCGCGCCAGCCTCAATGCAGACATCGTGGCTTCGGTTCCGCTGGATGTGAGTCTGGCCATCTCGGCACAGGGGACCAGGTCCACGATCAACGAGGCCAACTCGATTTCCCTGGTAGTCGGTGCACCAAAGGAGGTGCCATCCTTGAGTGCTTTTTCGATCGCCTCGAGGATCACCGGGTGAGCGTGCCCCAGAATCATCGGTCCCCAGGATCCGACAAAATCGATGTACTGCTTTCCCTCGGTATCCCGAATACGACAACCGCTGGCACTGTCGATGAATCGGGGAGTTCCTCCTACCGATCCATAAGCCCTGACTGGGCTGTTGACTCCACCAGGAATCACCTGGCGGGCTCGATCAAACAAATCTTGCTGGGTTATCTTCATCGCTACCGACTCCTTGAGGGTTTCGAGTGCTGGTGGAAGGGTAATCGACTGTGGAGTCATGAGCCAATCTCTTCCTTCATTCGCAGTGCGAAGATAGGATGCACTGCCTCCCATCCGGTGGAGAAGTTGTATCGATGTTGCTGTTGAGTACGGGAAGAGGAGAAGCGCGATGAAACTGATGATCTTTGTACTTCTGATGATCTCCATCACGGCTCGAATCTCCGGGGGAGATCGAATCACAGGACAGTCATTTGCGACTCGGTCAGAGGTTTTTTCTGTTCACGGAATGGCTGCAACTAGCCATCCGCTGGCGACGGAAGCGGCACTTGAAATACTACGTGCAGGTGGGAGCGCAGTGGATGCTGCAATCGCTGCCAACGCATGCCTCGGCCTGATGGAGCCGACCGGCAACGGAGTCGGCGGAGATCTGTTTGCCATAGTGTGGGACCAGGAGAGCCAGAAACTACATGGCTACAATGGTTCAGGACGTTCGCCTCGATCGCTTTCACTGGAGAAGTTACGGTCCGAAGTCGATGCGCTCGGGAGAAAAGACATTCCTCCACACGGGACCCTGCCCATCTCGGTTCCTGGATGTGTCGATGGTTGGACAGCATTGCATGATCGATTTGGAAAACTTCCTCTCGGTGGAGTTCTGGCCCCTGCAATTCGCCACGCCAAAGATGGCTTTCCGGTGACAGAATTGATCGCTCACTACTGGAAGATCAGTGGCCGGATCCTGGCAGAACAGCCGGGCTTCACGGCCACCTTCACCCGTGATGGAAGAACTCCAGAGAAGGGTGAGTTGTGGAGCAACCCTGATCTGGCAAAAACCCTCGAGCAGATCGCTATTCAGGGACGGGATGGATTCTACAAGGGACCTGTCGCAGAGCAGATCGCAACCTTCGTCCAGCAGCATGGCGGTTATCTAACGGTGGCTGATCTTGAATCTCACAAGGGCGAGTGGGTCGAACCTGTGAGCACTCGTTACCGTGATATAGAAGTGTGGCAGTTACCTCCCAATGGTCAGGGCATCGCAGTGCTGGAACTGCTCAATATCATGGAGGGATTTCCGGTTCAGAAGTGGGGCTTTGGCAGTGCGAAACTTCTTCACCACTTCATCGAAGCCAAGAAACTGGTGTTCGAGGATCGAGCTCGTGAGTACACAGATATGGAGTTTTACGATGTGCCGGTGGCTCATCTCATCTCCAAGAAGTATGCCAACCAGTTACGCGACTTGATCGACCCGGAGAAAGCGATGGTGCGGGTCGACACCGGAAGGAGCCAGACAGACCAAGGGGATACGGTGTATCTCTCGGTGGCGGATTCTGCTGGTAACATGGTGTCGCTGATCCAGAGCAACTACCGAGGAATCGGTAGTGGTGTCTGTCCCACCGGGCTCGGATTTGGATTGCAAGATCGTGGAGAACTGTTCTGCCTGCAGGACGGGCATGCCAACATCTATGCTCCAGGGAAAAGACCGTTTCACACCATCATTCCAGGATTTGCAACTCGAGATGGAAAGCCCTGGCTCTCCTTCGGAGTGATGGGGGGGGCCACGCAACCACAGGCGCAGGCATGGGTCCTGATGAATCTCATCGACTTCGGCATGAACTTGCAGGAAGCCGGAGACGCTCCCCGCGTGGTTCATGTTGGATCCTCTCAGCCCACCGGCTCCATCATGAATGACGGGGGGGAAGTGGCTCTCGAGTCGGGGTTCGATGAGGAAGTGGTCGATCAGTTGCGTAAGATGGGGCACAACATCGGAACTCGAACCGGATTATTCGGTGGCTATCAGGCAGTGATGAGGGATTTCCGCCAGGGGGTCTGGGTAGGCGCAAGTGAGTCGAGAAAGGATGGCCATGCGGCAGGTTATTAATCGGGTGTCTCTGATTCTGATCTTATGTTCCCTGTCGAGTGCCCTGGGCGCTCAATCCCCTCCTGCGGGATCCGCAACGGAGGGAGCGGGATTACAAGAAGCATCTCTGCGGATCGAACCGCTGATGCTGAAGACTGCCAAGGGTTCTGCATTACCGAATCTGACCAACTCTGCCGATGGATCTGCACTGCTCACCTGGGTCGAGCCTGCTGCCGATGGAAAGGGAGATTGTTTGCGTCTCTCGACCCTCGGGGAAAATGGTTGGGGAGAAGCGGTGACGGCGGCTCAAGGATCTGGCTGGTTCGTCAACTGGGCAGACTTCCCTTCCGCTGCGGTGCTTCTCGATGGAACCATGGCGGTTCACTGGCTCGATCGTATCTCTCAGAAGACCTACGCCTATGGCGTCAAGGTGAGCATCTCCAGCGATCAAGGGAAGAGCTGGAGTGATCCCATCATTCCCCATCGCGATGACTCACAGACCGAGCATGGATTCGTGGCACTGAAGTCGATGGGAGATCATTTCTTCCTGGCCTGGCTCGATGGCAGAGCGATGGCGGATGGAGAAGGGAAGTCGATGACGCTTCGCGCGACCACAATTTCTGCGAAAGGAACACGCGGAATCGACCGGTTGCTCGATGATCGTGTTTGCGACTGCTGTCCCCTCGACGCTCTGGTCGATGGGGAAGATGTGACCCTCGTCTATCGCGATCGTGATTTCCTCGGGGTTCGGGATATTTCCTGGCTTCAGGTTGGAGCCGAGAAGATTCATCAGCAGGGCCTGGTGCGTGAAGATGGATGGGTGCAGGAGGGTTGTCCTGTCAATGGACCATCGATGGCATCCTCGGGGAGCACGAGAGCGGTCGCCTGGTATACCGGCGTGGATCGCGTGCTCGATAAGCCGGCTCCGGAAGGAGCGGTGTTGGCGACTGTTCTCGATCCAGCCCTGGAGAGCGAGAAAAGCAGTGCGGTTCGGATCGATGATGGCCGTCCGGTGGGGAGGGTGGACATCGCAGGTCTCGGCGATGGGTCCTACCTGTTGTGCTGGCTCGAGCGCCAGGGAGACGGTGGAGAGGTTCGGGTTCGCCGCTGGACCCCGGGATCGGCCAGGGGGAGTTCTCATCGGATCGGTTCGACCTCTCCTGGTCGAAGGAGCGGATATCCGAGGATCGTTGCATTGAAGGACGGATCCGCGGTGGTCGCATGGACCGAGACCGAGGTGGACGGCGGGACTGCAGTTCGTACCGTCAAGATCCCTGGGTCTGCCAGATCTACGACCCCGTCATCCCGCTAGCTCATCAGTCCGCTCACCTTCCAGCCAATTCGGACTCTGATCTTGCGAACAGCGACTCTCCGATCGGGGACTTGAGTGGGATCGACGGACCTGTAGCCTGGGAGCGACCACAGTGCCAGGGCCCAGCGGAAGGAATCGCGGATGTCATCCGAGCAGTTCTCGATCACCCCTGAGGATCGCTTCATCGATCGTCGCACCATCATCCGCGGAATGGGCCTTGGAATGGCAGGGCTCTCCACTCTTGGAGTCACCCACTTTCTCCACGGGATTTCTGGCAGCTGGATGCCACAGGATGGGAGTCGGTCGGCCATCGAGCCTGCAATTGGCGAACTGTGCAAGGATGTATTCCCAGCCCAGCGATCTACCAGGTTCGACATTGAACCCAGAACTCTCACCCCAGAGAAGATCTCCTCGGTCTACAACAACTTCTACGAGTTCACCACGCAGAAGAACCGGGTCTGGCAGATGGCCCGCAACTTCAAGGTCGATCCGTGGAAGATCGAGGTCGCAGGTGCTGTCGAAAAACCATTCACTCTCGATATCGAAGATCTGATCAAACTGGCGCCGCTGGAGGAGAGACTATACAGGTTCCGTTGTGTCGAGACCTGGGCCATGCAGGTTCCCTGGGTCGGTTATCCCCTGAGCAAGTTGATCGATCGGTGCAAGCCACTCGGTAAGGCCAAGTACATCCGATTTGTTTCCATTCTCGATGAGGAGCGCCTCCCGGGACAGAAAGACAAGCAGTGGCCCTGGCCATACTTCGAAGCATTGCGACTCGATGAAGCCAGGAACGATCTGGCGATGGTGGGAGTCGGAATATACGGCCACGGACTACCGATGCAACATGGCGCACCGTGGCGCGTGGTCGTGCCGTGGAAGTATGGCTACAAGTCGCCCAAGTCGATCGTGAAGATCGAATTTACCGAGGAGAAACCCCCGACCTTCTGGAATCAGGCGCTGCCCGATGAATACGGGTTCTTTTCCAATGTCGATCCATCCAAACCTCATCCTCGGTGGAGCCAATCGATGGAAAGAGATATCGGCACCGGAGTGAGACGACCCACTTTGCTCTACAACGGGTATGCAGAGCAGGTGGCGAAACTATATACCGGTAAAGAGCACTGATCTCGAGGATCAGGGCTTCGTCAGCAAGTCTCGACCACTCCTGACCTATTGATCTCTATTGAATCCACACTTCATCGACGAGGTCTGCGATCGCATCGGTGTCATTGGCTCCGATGACACGGTCGGCCACCTTCTTCAATTCTTCCATGGCATTTCCCATCGCGACTCCGAGTCCAGCCAGTTCCACCATCGGACTATCGTTGGTCGCATCACCGACTGCGACGCATCGCTCGGGTGAGATTCCATGATGTTGTTGAAGAAAACGAAGCGCTTCTTTCTTTCCTTCGCATGGAGGTTGGACATCCACGACCAGCAGGGAACTGTCCCGATGAGAAGGGAGGAGGTTGAGGGGGAACCAGGTGAAATAGGCATCCGAATCTGAAATGGCCCTGATTTCGTCGGCGAATTGTTGGGTATCTTGATGCCGCTCAGAAAAGAGAGAGAGGCGTATGGGTCGATCGATTCGCATTTGATCGGGGTGCACGATCTCGATTGCTTTCATGTCGTGGAGTGCATAGTTCAGTGCCTCTGACCTGGGGGACAATGCTCGTTTCGAGCCGGCACACATCACCACCGGAAGCAGGTCATGAGTTTCTGCGTAATCGAGTAACTGATCGAGATGTTGCAAGTCGAGGTTTCTCTCCTCGATCAAGGAGCGACTGCTGGGGCAATAGACGGCGGCTCCGTTGTAGATGACCATCGGGTTGAGGATCTGGAGGTCTTCGATGGCTGGAGCCGCGGACTGTTCCGATCTGCCAGTTGCGACCATCACATGAACGCCCGCATCTGAGATCCGGTGCAAAGCACGTCGAACTCGTGGGCGAATCCCTCCGCCGTCCTCGATCAGGGTACCGTCGAGATCCAGGATGATGGCTTCAAACTCGTGCAAGAAAGCACTCCTTTTTCAACGTCTCCGGTAGTGACTCAGGGCTGATGAAATGGTGGGGGTCACCACACATGGTAGCAAGGCCTCGAAGGAAATGGTTCCGGACCAGCGAGCCATTGATTACCATGGAGAGGGAGTGGGTCTGTGGATGAACTCACCCCTTTGAAGAAGATATCGTGAATCGGATCCAGTAGGAGGAATAGAGCAGATGACGAGTCATGCAGAACAAGGCATCAAGGTGACTTTAGTTTCCCTGGGAAAGGGAGAGGTGGCCTGGAAGGTCGATTTCCCCCCGGTCGGACGCAAGGATCCACAGCTCACGGGACAGTGGAAATCACTCGATCAGGCGCTGGAGAGGATCAAGAAGGTCTGCAGCAAGGAGCAGGTCGATGATGCGACGGCACAACTGGCCGATGAGAGGTGCCCGGATTCGCCCTGGGGTGGCGATAAATAGCGTATCTGGATCGATCCTGGAGCCGATTCCTGGGTCGAATAGCGGACTCGGAACCTTCGAATTTTGCAGGTGAATCGCAAGTTGGACTTTTCCAATCACTTTGGGGTGCACCTGATAGCCTCGATGGTAGCCTGACGCTTGAATTGAACCAATTGATCCGTCAAAACGAGCCCTTGAGAGTACCTTCCAGTGGTATCAGTAAGGAGAGGCATGGCAACCTTGAATCGCTTCAAGATCGAGCCAAAAAACACCATCTTCCGTCCCACCGCAGAGAAGTTGAGAGAACTCAGTTTCGAGATGTCCAATGCTCAAGTGACATGCTTCGATAATCTCAATATTCAGACCGAGGTGGATGCACGTTCCAAGAAATCCACATACATCATCGATGACGATCCCAGCAAGCACAGCGATCAGTGTATGACTCGAATAGAAGCGCATCGCCTCGCAGGAATTCAGGACGAATTCATTCGATCCGCTGAGATGATCTGTGTCGATGGCTACATCGGAAATGATCCCGCATACAGGACTCCTGCAAGGCTCTGGATGGAGCGAGCGTATGCCAACATCGCAGCCATGCAAAATCTTCTTTATTACCCACTCGAGGGTACTGAAGGAGATGACTGGGAGCCGGAACTCACGGTTGTCTACACCCCGAGTGTGACCGCTGAAGGCTATCCGAATGGTCGCTGCATCACTGTCGACCTGGAAGCCGGAATCACTCGGGTGATGAATTCCGATTATTTCGGAGAATCGAAAAAGGGTGGGCTGAGAATGTGGAACTCTCTTGTATTCAACAAGGGGGGGCTGGCGCTCCATGCCGGTTGCAAGCAGATCCCGGTCGGCGACATGAAGAAGACCGCGTTGATCGTGGGCTTGAGTGGCACCGGTAAAACCACCACCACTTTCACCCGCCAGAATGATTCGGGACCTGTTCAGGATGACTTTGTCGCCATGATGGCGGATGGCTCGATTCAGGCGACCGAGAATGGCTGCTTTGCCAAGACTTTCGGGCTATCCATCAAGGATGAGCCGACCATTCATGCTGCCGTCTGTCGAAACGTCTCTTACCTCGAAAATGTCGCGCAGAACGAGGACCGTTCTCTCGACTTTTTCGATGAGGCCTACACCCAGAATGGCCGTGCGGTGATTCGGATGGAGGACATCGATGGAGCCATCGATGCCAGAGAGGTTCCGAAGGCCGATTTCCTGCTGATCTTGAACCGCAACGAGAACATCATCCCTGGAGTTTGCAAACTCGATGTGAGTCAGGCTGCGGCATACTTCATGCTCGGTGAAACCCAAGGTACCAGTGCTGGTGGCAAGGAAGAGGCGGGCAAGTTCCTGCGTGTTCCGGGGACGAATCCATTCTTCCCATTACTTCACTCGCAACAAGGCAACCGCTTCCTGGAACTGTTGAAGTCTCATCCGATGGAGGTTTACCTTCTCAACACAGGAAGAGTTGGTGGCCCGGATGCCGATGATCGATCAAGGAAGGTCAAGATTCAGCACTCGAGTGCCATCGTAAAAGGGATCGCCGAGGACAGCATCCAATGGGAATTAGACCCGGACTTCGGTTACGAAGTGGCTTCAGAGATTCCAGGAATCAGTTCCGGAGATCTCGGCATTCTTCAACCGCGTATGCTCTATCAGGCTCAAGGAAGATCGGAAGAGTATCGGGTTCATGTCGCACGAATTAGCCAGGAGCGCGTAGAATTCCTCAACTCTTTCCCCGGTTTGGATGAGGAAATTACCCAGGCGCTTGGAGTGTAATCGTCGGGAGGGTACTTGCTGGAGATCATCACCAATTGTGTTGGGATCACCCTGACGGTGCTTTACGGAGTTCTCTTTTCTGGAGAGTTCCGGTCGATAGGGGCGGCAAAGACTTCATCCATTTCCCCATGGACCTGGATGGTCGTAGCAGTTCATCTGCTGGCGCTGATTTTTCGGGGAATACAAATCGGAGCATGCCCGGTCGATAGCCACTGGGAAACGTTGTCACTCCTGGCTCTTCTCATCGTCACAATGCACCTGTTACTGGCCAGGTTTTCGGGCGATCGCTGTACCCTCATCTTTGGGCTGGGATTGACCTTTGTTCTGCAGCTGGCAGGCGCAAGTTTCTCGCTCGGGGATCAGGTCCAGGCACAATCGCCGATCGGATCGATCAGTTCTCTTCATGCATTTACCGCCTGGATTGGTGTTGCTGGAGTCACCACCGCAGGAGTCCACGGGGTACTGTGGCTACTTCTCAAGCGGTCCATCAAGACGGGCCAGTTTGGGATTCTATTCACTCGGTTATCTTCATTGGAATCACTCTCTCGGTTGATCCGGATTGCTACTGGAATCGCTGCAGGATCTCTTGCGATCACCGTCGGGACTTCAATATTTCTTGGAAGTGGCGTCGAGGCATCCACTGGCCCAGTCACTCCCATCTCGTTGGCACTGATGGGACTTTTTGTAATCCTGGCGCTGGTCCCGCGCTCCACTGGCACCGTCACCGAGTGGCGGGCGTGGTGCTCCGTGGTGGGCCTGGCTTCTGTGATCTTCATTAGCGCCTGGGTGATCCAATTTGGACCTCATAGCCAATGAGGATCAGCAGCCTCACCCTGAGTCATGCCGTTTTTCCTATAGAAACCAGGGAGAAGATCGTCATTTCACGAGAGAAAGCAGTGAGCTTTCTGTCCGACCTGCGTTTCAAGATGGAAATCGAGAATGCACTGCTGGTGTCCACCTGCAACAGGACGGAACTGTTCCTGGCGACAGAAAAGCAGGAGCGAGGACGGGAGATCCTCGAACAGACTCTGAGGCAGTGGATGCGAGAACGACAGTTCGTGATTCCCGGTGATGTTGAAGAACTGATCCTGGAGCATCAGGACTCGATCACACGATTGCTCAGGGTATCTTCTGGCCTCGAGAGTCAGTTGCTTGGAGAGAGTGAGATCCTCGGTCAGGTCCGATCCGCCATCGAGTTGTCGGAAGAGGCCCAGGTGGCGGGTACCGTGATCCGGAAACTCTGGGAGAAGGCGTTGAGATGCGGAAAGCGAGTCCGTTCCGAGACGTCGATCGGAGACGGCGCCCTGTCGTTGGCTTATGGTGCGCTCAAGGTGGCAAAAAAGATCCATGGCAAGGTGTCGGGATTACACTATTGCATCATCGGTGCCGGCGATGTGGCAGAACTGGTCCTCACCCACCTGCAAGGGATCGAGGATGCCAGGATTACGATCCTGAACCGGAGCCAAGAGCACGCAGAGAAACTCGCCAATGTGTATGGGGCTGCGCAAGGCACCCTCGATGACCTCGCCGAGGTGATCGTGAATACAGATGTGTTGATCAGTTCGACCGCTTCCCCTCATCCCATCATCGATGCCGATCTGATTCGAAAGGCGCTGGTGGGGCGTCCAAAGGGATTGTTGCTGGTGGACCTGG
Source organism: Planctomycetota bacterium (assembly GCA_018694835.1). Classification (GTDB taxonomy): domain Bacteria; phylum Planctomycetota; class UBA8108; order UBA1146; family UBA1146; genus QNYK01. The sequence continues at coordinate 23,331 of JABHOG010000003.1, forward strand.
GGGTCCCCAGAGACATCGATTCCCGAGTGAAAGAACTTCCACAGGTCTTCCTTTACAACCTCGACGATCTGGCACGCCTGATAGAAGAGAACCTGGACTCGAGGCAGGAAGCTATTCCAGGTGCTGAAGAGATCGTGGAACACGAGAGGCAGCAGTTCCAGATCTGGACAGTGAACCAGCAACTGGACCCGATCATCCGAGCGTTGAGAAAATCGATCGAAGATGCCAGTGAGCAGGAGCTGGAACTGTTGAGAGACGAGGTCGATGGCGAGTTGCACAATAAACTCACCGATCTGGTGAGGAGTTTGCTAAAACGTGCCCTTCATCGACCGCTCAAGGAGTTCCGGGCAGCAGGTTCGCAGTTGAATGGATCATTCTTGAATCGATTGGAGTCTCTCTTTCAACAGGAGAGTGTGGATGAAGAGGACCAGAGATGAAAATTCGATTGGGAACACGTGCCAGTACCCTTGCGCGGACACAATCAGGCTGGGTTGCTGAGCAGATTCAACAGATGCATCCGGAAGTCAGCGTCGAGGAAGTGTTGATCGATACTGTTGGCGATCAGGATCAGGAAACTCCGCTGCATGAGGTAGGGGCTCCTGGAGTTTTCACCGTCGAGGTGGAACGTGCGCTCGCTGAGGGGAAAGTAGATCTCGCAGTCCATTCACTCAAGGATCTTCCCATCGTACAGCCGCCAGAGCTGGTGATTGCTGCCATTCCTCCACGAGAAGACCCCAGAGATGCGTGGGTTTCATCTCGGTACCCTGGCCTCGTCGATGTGCCTCCTGGTGCGACGGTGGCCACGGGTTCGTTGAGGAGGAGTAGTCAGATCCTTCATCGATATCCTCACCTGGTGGTGGAGGGGATCCGAGGAAATGTCGAAACTCGGCTGAGAGTTCACGCGGAGCGTGGAGATGCGGGAGTGGTCCTCGCCTGTGCGGGCCTTCACCGATTAGCGCTGAAGGACTCGATTCGATGCGCCATCTCGACCACGGAAGTGACTCCTGCTCCAGCGCAAGGAGCTCTCGCCGTCGAGATTCGAAGCGATGACACTGCTCTCGCTGAGGTAGTTGGATTCCTCGACGATCCGATCACTCGGATCTGCGTCGAAGCGGAGCGGGAATTACTGGGGGCTCTCGGTGGTGGTTGCCATTTACCGGTGGGAGCCTTGGCAGTGGTCTCCGGCGACCACCTGAGTCTTTGCGGTGTTATTGGTCTCCCCGATGGATCCCGCCTTGTTCGGTTAGGGCTCGAGGGATCAGCCACTTCCTCTCGAGAAATCGGCCAGCAATTGGCGAAGTTGATTCGCAAAGCTGGCGGAGATGAGATCCTTCAAATTCTCGATGAGTCACTGGGCCTCGGATGATCGGTTCTGAATTGAAGGGTTCTCGCTGGATCCTGACCAGGCCCCGAGATCGAGCAGACCCCTGGAGAGATGCTCTCACTGAACTCGGAGCAGAAGTGATTGTGGAGCCTGCGATCCTATTGAGTGCTATCGAGCCTGCAGGTGTGATTTCCTCGCTGGCGTCTCTGCCACCCGAGAGTTTGTTGATCTTCACCAGTGCTACCACGGTGCGACATCTGATCGAGATGCTGGCAGTCGAGGATCGAACTGGCCTGCATCGGATGTACTGGATTGCGGTGGGACCTCAAACAGCAGCAGCAATTCGTGACGCTGGATTCGAGGTGCGGATCGAGGGGGATGGGCGTGGAGCGGAGGCGCTGACAGCCGAAGTGATCGACTCCTTGCCCGCTCGACGGGCGATCCATTTCACCAGTGACATCGGGCTTCCCATCGTCGAGGATCGGCTGGTCGCCGCTGACTTCGAGGTGATTCGAGTCGAGGTTTCCAGGACTGAGGTGGAGAAGAGTCTAGACCCTGTAAGTTGGTCTTCAAAATTCCCTGAGACTACCGGTATCATCTTCTCGAGCCCGTCCGCGGTGCGAGCGGTCTGCCGTCGATCAGGAGACAGTATCCAGGAATTGCAGGGAATACCGGCAATCGCTGCAGGAGAAGCCACCGCTCAAGAACTACGTCAGTGGGGCTGGAAACAGATCGAAATGGCGGTACGGTCAACAGTGGAAGAGATGATCCAAGCCTGCATCCGGTTGGTGGCAGGCGATTCGAATTCCCAGAATTGAGACCATCGACTGGACCCGCAGTTTCATCGCGAGGAAAAGAGGAACCCATGGCCAGTTTTCCGATCCGCAGGATGCGGCGCCGGCGACGGAATCCCGCAATCCGCGATTTCTTGGCTGAATCGCACCTGACGAGGCACGATCTGGTGCAACCGCTATTTGTCTGCGACGGGGTTGGGATCGATCGTCCCATCGATTCCCTGGCTGGACAGAATCATCACTCTACCGATCGAATCGGAGATCGGGCACTCGAGGTCGAGGAAGCAGGAGTTCCTGCTGTGCTCCTGTTCGGAGTTCCAGATCAGAAGGACTCCAGAGGCTCTAGTTCCGTCGATCCCGCCGGAGTGATTCCCAGGGCGATTCGAGAGATCCGGCAGAGAGCTCCAGATCTTCTCATCATCGCAGATGTTTGCCTCTGTGAATTCACCGACCATGGTCACTGTGGGATCATCACTGATACTCACGAAGAGGGTTACCAGGTCGACAATGATGCCACTCTCGAAGTGCTGGCCCAGCAGGCGACCGTTTTTGCGGAAGCGGGCTGTGATATCGTCGCTCCCTCTGCGATGGCCGATGGCCAGGTGGGTGCGATTCGAACTGCCCTCGATGGGGCAGGACATGACGAGGTGATGATTCTCTCCTACGCGGCAAAATACGCCTCAGCGTTTTACGGCCCCTTCCGGGATGCCGCGGGCAGCACTCCGGCAGGTGGGGATCGATTGGGGTATCAGATGGACCCCAGAAACTCTCGGGAAGCAATTCAGGAGGTGGCCCTCGATCTCGAAGAAGGGGCGGACATCGTGATGGTCAAACCAGGGCTGCCCTATCTCGACATCATCTCGAGGGTACATGATACTTTCGACATCCCGATCGCTTCATACCATGTCAGCGGTGAGTGGGCGCAACTCAATGCTGCTGCCGATCGAGGTTGGATCGACCTGGATCGGGCCTACATCGAATCCTTGCAGTCCCTTCGCAGAGCGGGTGCATCCATCATCGTCACTTACGGAGCAGAACGGGCCGCCCGTCTTCTGGGTGTTAGTAACTGAGAAAGGCACAATCATGAATTTTCAGGATTCACGGCTCATCCGAGCTCTCAGGAGAGAACCTACCGACCGAACCCCGGTTTGGTTCATGAGACAGGCGGGTCGATACCTGCCGGGGTATCAGAGAATTCGTGCGGGCATGGAGTTTCTCGAACTCTGCAAGAATCCGGAACTGGCATCCGAGGTGACAGTGGAACCTCTCGAGGTCCTCGATGTCGATGCGGTGATCATTTTCAGCGACATCCTGGTGCCGCTGGAGGCGATGGGGCTGCCAGTGGAGTTTGGAGATCGAGGACCCTGCATGTCGCAGCCGTTGACCGATCGGGCTGGAATTGATCGTCTTTCTATCCCCGATCCGGTCGAGGAGACCGGATTCGTGATGGATGTGATCCGGGCGACTCATCAGCGTGTACAGGGGAAGGTTCCGGTGCTGGGCTTTGCCGGTGCACCCTGGACACTCGCCTGCTATGCCCTCGAAGGATCTCCCAGTCGAACCTTTGCTGCGGCTCAGAGAATGGTGTACGAGAGCCCCGCAGACCTCCATCGCCTGATGGAGAAATTGGCAGACACGGTGACCTCCTACCTGCTCGCTCAGGTCGAGGCGGGAGCCAATGCGATCCAGTTGTTCGATTCCTGGGGTGGGATGCTCGGTCATCAGGCCTTCGAGGAGTTTTCCCTGAGATACTGCCGGAGGATCATGGAAGGACTCGACGGTTGTGGGGTTCCGAGGATCCTCTTCATCCGTGGTGCAGCCAGTCACCTGAAGCAGATTTCCAGGATGGTCGATGAAGTTGGAATCGAGGCGGTCAGCCTGGATGAGATGACGAGGCCGCAGCAGGCCCTGGATATCTTTGGAGATCGCTGTGCTCTGCAGGGCAACATGCCACCACAGGCACTCTTCGCTCCAGAAGAGTCGATTCGACAGCGGGTCAGGGATCTGCTCGATGTCTTTGGTGATCATCCAGGACACGTCTTTAACCTGGGTCATGGTATTTTGCCCCCGACACCGGTGGATAGTCTGCGAGCCGTGGTGGATGAGATCCGTGCCCCCCGTTGATGAGGAACCTGCCAAGTGATGAGGAACCTGCCAAGATCGCGGTGATCGGAGCTGGGATCAGTGGCCTATCGGCTGCGATTCATGCTCGTGAGCTGGGAGCAGATGTTCATCTGTTCGAGGCGAGCCCTCGCGTTGGTGGCTGGATTCGAACCTCCAGGAGTGACTCCTGGACCCTGGAGTGGGGACCCAATTCGATTCTCCCTTCCAGCCACTGCCTGATCGATCTGGCCAGGCGGGTCGGATTGGAGTCGCAGTGGCAAAACGCCGATCGATGCGCACGGAAGAGATTTATCTGGAAGGATGGGGCGCTTCGTGCACTACCCACTTCTCCTTTGACGATACCCTTTTCCCGGGCGCTGTCTCCTGCGGGATGGTGCCGCTTCTTGATGGAGCCGTGGATCGGCCGAGGGGGTTGTGAAGAGGAGTCGGTCAGCACTTTTTTCCGCCGTAGATTTGGCAGTGAGGCCGCACGGGTGCTGGCGGACGTGATGGTATCTGGGGTTTCCGGAGGACGCGCGGAGTGGCTCGAGATCGATTCGTTTCAGCCGAAACTACGGCAATGGGAAAAACAGTACGGCAGTGTCATCTCGGGACTGCTGAGGAGCCGCCTTGCTCCGTCGGGACCGCTGCGTCGCACCGCGACGCTGGTCGAGGGATTGGAACAATTGCCGCATGCGCTGGCGGCAGAACTGGCCGATCGATGCCATCTCGAGTCACCGATAGTCGCCATGGAGCCACACAACGGTCGCTGGAGACTCCAACAGGGGGGGGCGTATTTCTCTGATACGGTCGATGTGGATGGCGTCATCTTGGCGATCCCAGCGACTCCGGCGGCGACCTTGCTGCAACCTCTCTCGAGCCGTGCAGGGGAGATCCTGCAATCGATACCGTATGCGTCACTGACGGTCGTACAGATCGGTTACGATGCGAGTAAATGCCGGATACGCCCCGAAGGGTTCGGTTTCCTGGTTCCCTCGAGCGAATCCCTGGGGATCCTCGGGACCATCTGGAGTTCCTCGCTCTTTCCCTCCCGTTGCCCGGCAGGAGAGTCGCTGGCGACCGTGTTCATGGGAGGAAGCCGTCATCCCGATCAGATCGACGAGTCCGATACAATGCTGCAGGATCGGGCGATTGGAGCGCTTCGAACGGCCCAGGGAATCGATCTGGATCCTCACATGGTGCAACTGAGACGAGCTCCCCGGTCGATTCCACAGCCGTACCGAGGGCACCGTAGAAAGGTGGCAGCATTGCGTGATGAACTCAGACGATGGCCTGCGTTGGCAATGGCAGGTAGCCATCTCGATGGTCTCTCGCTGGAGTCGTGTGCTCGATCGGGAAGAGATGCCGCTCACCAGGTGTACTCGATACTGAACTGCGAGGAAGGATCGCCATGATGTCATCGATGGATTCAGATTCCAGCCAACCACAGCCGATCCAACCACAGCCGATCCAGCCACTCGACCATGCCGTGTGGAACCAGCAAAAAATGGGCAAAAGCACCATCTATCAGTCGGAGCGCTTGCTGGTGGGAGTCAATGCACTGGAACCAGGCCAGCAACACGCTCTCCACGCCCACGCAGGGACAGACAAGGTATATCTTGTGGTCTCGGGGCGAGGTCAGTTCCTGCTCGAGAAGGACCAGTTCTCGATGGGGCCAGGGGAGATGCTCGTTGCGCCTGCAGGGGTGCCTCACGGGGTCAAGAATGACGGTGAAGAACGGCTGATGGTTCTCACCTTTCTGGCACCGGGTCCTCAATTGAAGTGACTCGTCGGCAAGCATTGCCGAAGTTTTGACGGTGCTCAAAGCCCGATGAAATTTTCTTCATCACTATTAAATTGAGCATGGTGAGGAATCCCGGGTAGTCAGGAATGCCAGGAACGCTAAATTAGGTGTCCTGACTCTTCCATCCACAGCAAAGGATTCAGAACTGACGCGCCTTACGGCAGGTCATTCATTTCCTGATCAAGATACATGTTGAAACCCTGTTCCCGGGAAGAGGTGTGCCCTCTCCCCGATCGATCAATTCCCCACCCGTGAGATTCACGGGAGTACTGGAGGTCCAAATCATGAAGACGCTACCCCTCGCCTTCCTGGTTGTTCTGTTGAGTGTAATTTTAAGTTCCGGTTCCCAGGTCATCGCCCAGTGCGAGCCTGGATTGGACTGTAACGCAAATGGAACCGCTGATAGTTGTGATATAGCCGACAACACCAGCAGCGATTGTGATGGAAATGGTGTGCCTGACGAATGTCAGATCGCTCTCCTTCCATCGCTGGATTGCAACCAGGACCAGATCCTGGATGCATGTGAAGGAATCCTTGAGGATCTTCTCACCGCTGCCGAACAAGGTGTGAACTTTGGCTCGTCATCCGATATCTCGGGTGATCGTATGGCCATCGGTGCACCGGATGGGACCTCAGCAGGTGTGATCACCGGAGCCGTTTACATGTACCGCAACACCGGATCGCGGTGGGTGCAGGAAACGACGATTGTGCCACCCGATTCGACAGCAAGTGCCCTGTTCGGCTGGAGCGTGGACATCGATGGAGACCTTCTCATCGTTGGATCGCCTGGAGCTACAGGAGGATCACTCGGTCAGAATGGCGGAGCGGCGTACATCTACAGGCACGATGGCACCAACTGGATCTTTGAGGTCAAACTCGAAGCATCGAATGGAGTGTCCAATGACGAGTTCGGGATCTCGGTCGGGGTATCGGGTGAAAGAGCCGTGGTGGGTGCATGGAGAGCGTTGGCTGGGGTCGCGCCAGGGTCTGCATACATTTTCAGTAACAATGGATTATCCTGGAACCAGGATCAGATCATCGAATCCAACGATCCTACCGCGGCGAAACGATTTGGTGGGGCAGTTGCGATCGATGGAAATACCATCGCAGTCAGTGACCAGAGATCGGATCTCGGTTTCCTTCAGCAAGTCGGTGGCGTGTTCCTCTACACGAGCATATCTCAGACCAGCTGGCTTTTTACCCAGAAGGTCACTGCCCAGGATCCACAAGAAGGAGCCCAGTTTGGTAGATCCCTCGATCTGTCAGGGGATCAACTACTGATCGGAGCCCCGATCACGGATGGTCAAGATGGTGCGACCTACCTGTTCGATCGTGCCGGGTTCGTGTTCAGCCAGAGCCAGAAGTTCTCGATGCCTGCGATCTCCAATGGGCAGTTGGGCAATGATGTCGCCATCAGTGGTGAGGTCTTGATATCCGGTTCTTGGCGGGCAAACGGCAGTACCGGCATCCTGTACTTGCATCAGCCGGATGGAGTGGGTGGTTACACCACGAGCGCCTTCACCCCGATCAATGCCCTTGAGGGAGACCGCTTCGGTTGGAGCGTGGCGGCAGACGGCCGCTGGGTCGTCGGGACCTCCTCTTCCACCGAGTTCGCGGTGATCGATCGCATGATCGACGCGCCGGATTGCAACTCGAATGGAATTGATGACCCCTGTGATATCTTCCAGGCGACCAGCCAGGACTGTGATCTCGATGGAATTCCAGATGCTTGTCAGATCGCCAGCGGGGTCTCTTCTGACTGTGATCTGGACGGGATTCCAGATCATTGTGAGATTGCAGACGGCACCGAGCTCGACTGTAACCTCAACGATGTCATCGATACCTGTGATATTGCTGCAGGCACCATCCAGGACTGCAACACCAATGGCATTCCTGATGACTGTGAATCAGACTGTAACTTGAACAACATCGCAGATGAGTGCGAGTTGAGTTCTGGAACCGCCACCGACTGCAATGCCAATGGAATCCTTGATTCTTGTGATTTGCAGTTCGGTTTCGCCATCGATTGCAATGCGAATCAGATTCCTGACAGTTGCGACATAGCAAATGGCACGGCGGATGATTGCAACAATAACAATGCACTCGATATCTGTGAAATCACCATCGGGATTGCCGATGACTGCAACTTGAATCTGCTGATTGACCAGTGCGAACTCGATGCAGGATTGACTGAAGATTGCAATTTCAACTCAGTTCCTGACATCTGCGACATCGCATATGGCCTTTCGATGGACTGTAACGGCAACATGAATCCAGATGAGTGCGAACTGATGACTGGTGAGCAGCAAGACTGCAACCAGAACGGCACCATCGATGCCTGCGAGCTGTTGGCAGGATCGTCCTTTGACTGTGATTCGAATGGTACTCCTGACGAGTGTGATCTCTCAGGTGGCGCCCTGGACTGCAATGGAAATGCAATCCCAGACAGCTGCGAAGTGAATGCTGACCCCAATCCTCCGGTGATCTCTGGACTTCCGGTCGAGGTCTTGGTCACCGCTGATCTGCAAGGGTGTAGCGCAGTGGCGACATGGGATCCGGCGGTAATCACCGATGACTGTGGCATTTCCTCCTCATTCTCAACTCACACCTCTGGCAGCGTCTTCGCTGTGGGTTCGACAGCAGTTCTGGTTTCCGCAACAGACGTCAGCGGAAACACCACTGATCACTTGTTCAACGTCATCGTTCTCGATGATCAGTTGCCAATCCTTTCCAATGTTCCGAACAATATCAGTGTGGAAAATGATCCAGGACTGTGCACGGCACAGGTGATATGGGCGGAGCCGCTGACAGCGGACAACTGTCTCAGTGTCACTCTCGTTTCTGACCACAATTCCGGAGATGCTTTCCCAGTAGGCACGACCCTCGTGACCTACACCGCGACTGACGGTAATGGAAACATCAAACAAGACTTTTTCGAAGTGACTGTCCAGGATGTGGATCTGCCTTCAATCGTTGGATTGCCCGGCAGCGTGATCGTGAACTCGAACCCAGGACTGTGTACTGCACTGGTTTCCTGGGCTTCACCGAGTATCGAGGACAACTGCCCAGGATCGACCTTCAGTTCCGATCACCAGCCTGGTGATCTGTTCCCGGTCGGAACGACGCAGATCAACTACCTGGCTACTGATACCAATGGAAACACCTCGGCTGCGACCTTCGACCTGACAGTGGTCGATAGCGAGATGCCCGTCGTGTCCGGTATTCCGAATACGGTCACGCTTCCCAATGATTCAGGTAGTTGCGGCGCAACTCATTCATGGGCGACTCCGACAGTAACGGACAACTGTGGTAACCCAGTGATGACTTCATCTCACAATTCGGGTGATCAGTTCCCGATCGGTTCCACGACCGTCTCCATCCACATCGACGATGGACATGGAAATACCCTCGACTTCACCTTCGATGTCATTATCTTTGACACGGAGCTTCCAGTGATCTCAGGAATGCCCGTCAGCATGACACTGTCGAACTCTCCAGGTCTGTGCAGTCAGAGCATCGATTGGGCACTGCCGACAGTTTCCGACAACTGCTCGG
>JABHOG010000015.1 GCA_018694835.1 Planctomycetota bacterium
CCTGTGGATCCTGTGGATCCTGTGGCCCCTGTGGAGGCGCCAGCGGAGCCCGAGGCATCGGTTGAAGAAGTGGTTGAAGAAGTGGTTGAAGAAGTGGTTGAAGAAGCGGTCGAAGATGTGGCCGAAGATGCGGCGGATGAAGTGGTCAAAGAAGTGGCCAGTACCGAAGAAGAAACACAGTAATTTTGTAACGAGAAGAGGGAGTCATGGAAATCAACAGAGTCTTCATTGCGGGTAATCTGACACGGGATCCCGAACTCCGGATGATAGCCGGGGGAACTGCAGTCTGTGATCTTGGGCTCGCCTCGAATCGCCGTTACCGCAAGCAGGGATCGGAACAAATGCAGGAAGAAACCTGTTTCGTGACGGTCACAGTTTGGGGCCGACAGGCAGAAAATTGCAATCAGTACCTCAGCAAGGGCAAGAAGGTCGTTGTCGAGGGAAGACTCAAGTTCGACCAGTGGGCCGACAAGGAGAGCGGTAAGAATCGTAGCAAGCTGACCGTGGTCGCCGATCGGGTCCACTTCATGCCGCGCAGTAGCGAGGGTGGATCCACACAGGGTGGCTACTCCACGACCGGCGAGCAGAGCTCGCCGACCGCCGATCAGAACACTGGGGGCTCCACCAACGAGTTTCCCCAGGGCCAACCTTTTAATGACGAGGTGCCCTTCTAGGGCTGAAAGAGATCAACATGTTTGGACGCAGGGATAAGAAGTCGGTGGTCGCAGATATGACCTACATCGACTACAAGAATGTCGACCTTCTACACAAGTTGCTGACTGGCGGCGGGAAACTCACTTCTCGCAGGCAAATCGGCTGTGATTCGAGGATGCAGCACCGCATCAAGAGAGCGGTCCACCAGGCCCGTTTCATGGCATTGGTTCCTTACGGACAGTAATCCGTTGGGGAATAAAAATCACCTTGTAGAACTCCCCGACGGGGAATGGTAACTGGAGCTAAAGCGATGAAATTGTTTCTCAAGAAGAACATCAAGGAACTGGGCGAGATCGGCGAAGTGATCGATGTGAAACCTGGTTACGCCCGCAACTTCCTGATTCCTCAAGGAATCGGTGTCGAGGTGGGACAGGCCAATCTGCAGTGGATCGATGCGCAAAAGCGCCGCGTTGAACTGGAAGAAACCGAGCGTAATGCTGAGATGAGAGGTCTCGCCGAACGAATCAACGGCGCGTCCTGTACCGTCATCGCACGGGCCACAGAAGAAGGACACCTCTTTGGCTCGGTGACGGTGGAGAATATCTCGGAGCAACTTGCTGGCGAAGGTATCGATCTGGATCCGAAGTGGATCGAGCTGGAGAAACCCATCAAGGAACTCGGAATCTATAACTTGAATGTGAACATTCTTTCGGAAGTCACATCGGTCATCAAGGTCTGGGTTGTCAAGGCTGATGAGGATGACGCTGCTGCGGATTCCGATGAAGCCGCGAGCTCGTCCTGAACAGACTGACAAATTGTCACCTCGAGTGGTGCGGATTTGCGGTGTCGCCGTCGAGGTTGCCGAACTGACTTCGTCCCAAGCCATGATCGAGGCGGGAGTTTCGTCCTCCCCTTCCTTCTGCCCTCGGGCTCCGGTAGGGTCATTTCCCGGTGACCCTGTTGCGGCGATCCGGGCTCAAATTGAATTCAGCGAGCGGATGATTTGAGACTCTATACAGGCACCGGAGGGGATCAGGAAGATCATGGTCGAAGACTCAAAAGAGGCGATCACGCTCCCTCATAGCCTCGATGCAGAGGTGAGCCTGCTCGGCTCATTGATGCTGGGTGGAGCCAACAGTCATTCGGTCATGGGGTCGGTCAAGGGTGACGAATTCTACCTCTCCCGTCACCGGATTATCTACGACGAGATGCTGCAGCTGTGGGCCGATGAGGGCGTTGCGGATGCCGTGATGCTGATCGATCGACTGCGAGCGAGCGGTCGACTGGATCAGGCCGGCGGTGAGGAATACCTGGTCGATCTGACCAGTAGGGTTCAGACCAGTTCCAACCTGCTTGAATATGCCAGGATCATCCAGGAAGCCTCTCAACGGCGTCGGGTGATTGGGATGTGTCAGGATCTTGAAACCAGAGCACGATCTGGCTCTGGTAAGGTTCGTGACCTGATCGATGAAGCGGGTGGCCAGGTACTGGCACTGGCCGAGGATGATTCGAAGCAAGGCATCCATACGATGCATGAAAGCCTCGACAAGGTCATCCAGAACATCGAGGAGTGGGAAAAGGGATCGGTCGGCGTACTGACCGGTTTCAAGGAACTCGATGAGTTGACCAACGGACTCCAACCTACTGACTTGGTGGTGGTGGCGGGTCGTCCAGCGATGGGGAAAACGACTTTCGCTCTCAACGTGGCTCGTCATGCCGGATTGGTCAACAAGGTTCCAGTCGCCATCTTCAGCCTTGAAATGGGTTATGACCAGATCGCGATGAATCTCCTCAGCGCAGCCGCCCATGTCAGCGCTACCAAGATGCGAAAAGCAAAACTCAATGACATGGAGTGGAGCCAGATCATCCAGGGCGTCGACCGGATGAGAGAGGCGCCGATCTATATCGACGACTCTCCAGGTCTGAACGCCCTGTCGATTCGTGCACGTGCCAGACGACTGCATCATCAAAAGAAACTGGGACTGATCGTGGTGGACTACCTGCAATTGCTGGAGATGGGTGGTCGGGTAGAAAATCGACAGCAGGAGATATCGCAGATTTCCCGTGCCATGAAACAACTGGCCAGAGAACTGCAGGTTCCGATCCTGACGATTTCACAGCTGTCACGGGCGGTAGAATCACGCGACGGTAACAAGCCCAGAATGTCTGATCTCAGGGAATCTGGAGCCATCGAGCAGGATGCTGATGTGATCATGTTGCTGTATCGTAAGGAGTATTACAGTCCCGACGACGAGGACGCCAAGGGGAAAGCCGAGGTCATCGTGGCCAAGCAGCGAAAGGGCCGTACCGGTTCGATCGAACTCGCCTTCCATGCAGACCAACTTCGCTTCGGAGATTTAGCTTACGAATCCTTTCCGGGATCTTGAAAGTAGACAAGATGAAACCTGTCGATCACGAAATCAAAAGTCCACGCTACCAGGTTCTGATCAGAACCGTGTGCCTGGTACTGGTCACCATCACATGCATGTTATCTCTCCAGCAGGGACTCTCCGGTAGCGGTGTGGAACTGGAATCACACAGAGTCGGAGTTTGCGACGTGCAGGTGGTTCTCGACCAGATTCCACAGGGGAAAGCGATCACCGACGAGTTCAATCAATTGCGGCGCAAGATGGAAGAAGATGTTCGCGCTCAGGAGAGCTCGTTGCGTCGTATCCAACAGGAAGCGAGTCAGTTGCAGCCAGGAACCGACGCCCGGCGAGAGGCGGAGAAACGCTTCACTCTGGCAAAGGCTGAGTTGACCTGGATGCAGGAGGATCTGGAACAGGAATTCACCTCCCGTTTCAAACTTCGTCGCGATGATCTGATCAAGATCGTTCGGGAGGCCATCCAGGAGGTGGCCAGCGAACGTGAACTCGACCTTGTGCTCAACAACGTGGCTCGGGCTGCCGAGTTCAAGGTTTATGTCAGCGTCTGGGCCCGCAAAGATCTCGATATTACCCTGGAGGTGATCTCCAAGGTGGCTTCAAGGATGGAGGGTCGTTGACACCTGCGGCTCAACAGACCATCTCCACTGAGGCGACCCTTTCCGGGAAAGGCCTCCACCTCGGGGAGGAAGCGACCCTGAGATTGCTTCCTGCAGAAGCCGATAGCGGCATCGTGTTTCGTCGAACCGATCTCGATCCAGGATTGGATATTCCACTCGGACTCGACACCCTGCGGAAGCAACCGAGAAGAACCAGTTTCGGCATCGGAAATGCTGAGGTTCACACCTGTGAACATCTCCTTTCCGTGCTTCATGTGCTCGGTATCGAGAACCTGATCTGTGAGATCGATGGGCCAGAAATTCCAGGCATGGATGGCAGCGCCCTGCCCTTCCTCGAAGAGATCGCTACAGCCGGGCTCGTCGATCAAGGAGCTCGTGGGCGGACCCTGAATCTGTCCACTCCGGTGGCGGCCGAGGAGGGCTCGGCCAGCGTCGTGGCACTTCCGGCAGACCAGCTGAGAGTCACCTACACTCTTCAGTACGCCGGCGACCCTGGCTTCAGCCAGACGGTCGATCTCGAGATTACTGAAGAGAGTTTTCGCGAACAGATCGCACCGGCACGTACCTTTGTGCTGGAGAGCGAGGTCAAGGAGTTGAAGGCGAGAGGGCTCGGCAAGGGTGCCACCGAAGAGAACACCTTACTGCTCGACGCTGCAGGTCAGTCGCCGCATTTTCGCCTTCCAGACGAACCGGCCCGACACAAGATCCTGGATCTGCTCGGTGATATCTATCTGCTCCGCTGCAAAGTTGGTGGTCATATCATCGCTCATCGTAGTGGCCATGGTCTCAATGCGGATCTGGCGGCTCGAATTGCAGAGGCTCATGTGCGGGAGCGGGAACTGGAAGATGTCCTGATCAAAGCTCCTCACGGCCTGGAGATCCGGGACATCCAGAAAATGCTCCCACATCGCTATCCTTTCTTGCTGGTGGATCGAATCCTGGAGGTCGATGAGGGACAGCGTGCAGTGGGCCTCAAGAACGTCTCCTTTAACGAGGAGTACTTCCAGGGGCACTTTCCAGGGCAACCGGTGATGCCTGGAGTGTTGCAACTGGAGGCGCTGGCACAACTTTCCGGCGTCTTGTTACTGAGGAGTAGTGCCGATTCGAACCGAATCGCATATATTCTGGGTATGGATGATGTCAAGTTTCGCAAGACCGTGGTTCCTGGTGACCAATTGATCCTTGAGGCGGAGTTGAAGCGAATGCGAGAACGGACCGCTCAGGTTCAGGTGCGAGCCACAGTAGAGGGAAGACTGGTCACCGAAGCGACGATAAGATTCATGATCGTCGAAGCAGGTTGATAAGGAAATCTAATGATCCATCCGTCGGCATTTGTCGATCCTTCTGCAGAAATTGGTTCCGATGTGACCATCGGGCCGGGGGTCTACATCGGCCCCAATGTCACCATCGGAGACGACTGTGTCTTCCATCACCATTCTTCGGTGGTGTGTAACACGCGAATCGGTCAACGTTGCGTGGTCCATCCAGGAGCGGTCCTCGGCGGCGATCCACAAGATAAGAAGTGGAACGGCGAGGAAACCTGGGCCGAGATCGGATCGGACAATCTGTTTCGTGAGCATTGCACCATCAATCGGGGCACCGCACAGGGTGGGGGCGTTACTCGCCTGGGCAATGGCTGTTTGATCCTGGCCAGTTCACATGTGGCTCATGATTGCATTGTGGGTAACGAGATCATCATGGCGAACGGAGTGCTCCTGGGGGGTCACGTGGTGGTCGAAGACCAGGCTGGATTTGGCGGGCTCGCAGCGGTTCATCATTACGCCACGGTGGGGCGATTGGCCTTCATCGGCGGCATGACCCGGGTCACCACCGACGCTCCGCCATACCTGATCACCGAGGGCAATCCATCTCGAGTTCGGGCCACGAATTCGGTCGGGATGAAGCGTTCTGGAATTTCTGATAGCGTCGCTGCCTGGCTCAAGGAAGCGCAACGATTACTCTATAACAACAACATGATCCGGCGCGAAGCTTTCGAACTTCTCGAGCGCCGTGGCCACGTCCCTGAGGAGGGGATCCACCTCCGGTCTTTCCTCAGGGCCACCGAATCCGGACGTCAGGGCAGAGCCCGACAACCGTAAGAGAGGGTTATTGATGCGGGTTGCCGTTATCGGTGTGGGCCATCTTGGAAGTGCTCATGCACGGATCTGGAACGAAATACCGGGAGCTGAACTGGTGGCTGTCGTCGACAGTTCACTGGATCGGGCTCGCGAGATCGCAGAATTGCATGGTTGTAGCCATCACGACCAGATCGATGAGGTGATCGATCGGGTCGATGCCGTCAGCATCGTGACTCCGACTCCCTTCCACCTCGCCACTTCACTCCCCTTCATCGAGGCAGGGAAAGCGGTTCTGGTTGAGAAACCCCTCGCCGCAACATTGCAAGAGGCAGATCAAATCTGTCAGGCTGCGGCTCGCTCAGGGTCAGTATTGCAGGTGGGGCACATCGAACGCTTCAACCCGGTGATCCGTGCAGCCATCGATATCATCGATAAGCCTCTTTTTATCGAATGCGATCGAATTCATCCCTTTGCCATCCGGTCGACAGAGATCAGCGTCGTTCATGATTTGATGATTCATGACATCGATATTGCCTTGCACCTGATCGACGACGACCTGGCCGAGGTGGATGCTCATGGCTGCTCAGTTCTCTCTCCCACCGAGGACCTGGCTCATGCACGCCTCAGTTTCAAGAGTGGGGCGACCGCCTTCGTCAAGACCAGCAGGGTGGCTCTGAATCGTTCGCGAAAGATCCGGATCTTTGGCCATCGGCAATATGTCAGTCTCGATCTGGTGAACCGTCAAGGATTCCATGTCGCCCTCGATGCTGAATACGATCCCGCTCACTTCCTCGACTCTCTCGGTCGAGTCGATGCTCCGGATGGGGTCGAACAATTCTTGCAACGTCATCTCCAGCAGAAACCGCTCTCATTCAAAGAAGAGCAGCCGTTGAGAGCCGAGTTGGACGCTTTCCTGGATGCCGCCGAGGGACGCCGTGAACCGGCGGTTACCGGATCCCAGGGGCGCCGAGCCATGGAAGCGGCCGCACAGGTGGTCGAGAGCCTCCGGAGGCGTGGGGAATCACTGGAAAAGGCCTGATCCAGGCGATCTGGCCCCTCGAATCTGTTGATGGATCAAATCCAGACCGATACCTTGTGTGACTGTCGTTGGAAGGGATTCACCCTCATCGATCGTCCGACGATGGTGTCATCGTCGACTCCAAATCATCGGGGCCAGAGATTCAGTACAAAACTGGAGTATCTACCCTGAACAGAACACGTTTTCCGCGGGATACCTGTCGAGAGGCCCCCTTTGCGGAATGACGAAAGGAACCGGAAATGCCCGGATTACAAATCAAGGAACTGATTGAAGCCGGAGTCCACTTCGGCCACAGGTCGAGCCGTTGGCATCCTGCCATGGCCCCCTACATCCATCAGAAGCATAACAGGAACCACGTCATCGATCTTCGCCAGACGGTGCGGGGATTGGTGCGCGCGAAGCACTTCCTCGAAAAGATCGTCGAAGCGGGACACGATGTGGTCTTCGTCGGAACCAAGTCGCAAGCGCGTGAAGTGGTTCGCGAACAGTCTGGCCGCTGTGGAATGCACTTCTGTGTGCACCGCTGGCTGGGTGGAACCTTGACCAATTACCAGACGATTCGTAGTCGCCTTCGTCGACTCGAGGAACTGGAACGAGATCTCGCCGATGACACAGCGGTGCGCTCCAAGAAGGAGATCTCTCGAATGGAGAGAGAGCGGCGCAAGATCTTCAGGAACCTCGAAGGCGTGAGGAACATGAACCGTATGCCCGGCGCGCTCATCGCCGTGGACATTCGTCGCGATGAAATTGCCGTCAAGGAAGCTCGGGGCCTGAACATTCCGATCATCTCCATCGTCGACACCGACTGCGATCCAAACATGGTCGACCTGCCGATCCCGGGCAACGATGACGCGTTCCGCAGTATTGAGGTGATCCTCAGCCAGCTTGCGGATTCCATTATCGCGGGTAAGGACAAGTTGGAAGCGCGCCAGAAGGAAGAAGCGGCCAAGAAGGCATCCGTCGAGGAGACCTCAAGGCGCAAGGAGAAGGAACGCAACGTCAACGTCGAAGAGGCGCGCGCCAAGCCTTTCACTCCGCCACAAGCCGCACCTGGTGTCGATCAACCGGCGGATACCAAGCCGAAGCCAAAGATCGTGGTGGCACCGGATAAGAAAAAGACTGAGGAATAATCTCACCTCACTATCCTCCAGGGGACCGAGGTCAGTAAATTTGAGATATCCGCCGAGGATGAAACCCGGCGAAGAAATGGACAAAGCATGAGTGAGATCAGCGCAAAAACCGTGGCCGAATTGCGCAAGCAAACCGGCGTCGGGATGATGGAGTGCAAGAAGGCTCTCGGTGAAACTGACGGAAACATCGATCAAGCGATCGACCTGCTGCGGAAGCGGGGAGCCGAGATGGCTGCCAAGAGGTCTGACCGGGCGACCAACCAGGGTTGGGTCGGATCTTATATCCATTCCAATGGCAGGATCGGCGTCATCGTGGAAGTGCTCTGTGAGACCGATTTCGTGGCCAAGAATGAGATGTTCCAGGTCTTGATTCGCGATATCGCAATGCACATCGCAGCGATGAATCCGATGGCCATTGCTCCCTCCGATCTCGATCCTGAGTTGATAGAGCGCGAGCGTTCCGTCTTCGCCGAGCAGGTCAAAGACAAACCGGAGCACATCCAGGGCAACATCGTTGAGGGCAAGTTACAGAAGTACTACAGCGAGGTTTGCCTGCTCAATCAGGCTTTCATCAAGGAAGACAAGAAAAGTATCGAGCAGGTCATCCAGGATGCGGTCGGGACCATCGGTGAGAACATCCAGTTGACCCGTTTCCACCGGTTGGAGATTGGCCAGTAGGCCGGTATTTCGAGTAACGCCAGCGGAATGGAACTATGCGCATGGGCAAGGGCACGACCAGACGGGTGTTACTCAAATTAAGTGGTGAAGCCCTCGGTGGGCCAGCGGGAATCGGCCTCGACTTCGAGGCACTCGGCGCAGTTTCAGAACAGATCGCTCGAGCCGCCCACGAGATACAGATCGCCATCGTGGTCGGTGCGGGAAACCTCTGCCGAGGCGCAGACTGGTCCTCTGATAAGGTGCACAGGGCAGATGCTGACGCCATTGGCATGGCTGCTACCCATGTCAACGCACTGGCTCTTCGAGCTCATCTCCAGATACACGATTGTCCTTCTGAGGTTATGGGAGCGGGTTCTCCGGTTCCTCAGGTCCAGCCTTTTGACTCCACAAAAGCTCGCCAGATGCTGTCCTCGGGGACCACCATGGTCTTTTCTGGAGGAACCGGGAATCCGTTCTTCACCACAGATACCTGTGCAGCGCTACGAGCCGCTGAACTCGATTGTGTCGAGTTGCTCAAAGGAACCAAGCATGACGGCATTTACGACCAGGACCCCGCCCTGCACCCGGATGCCAAGAAACTCGAGATTACCACCTTTGATCATGTGCTGGACGCAGGATTGAAGGCGATGGACGCCTCGGCGTTCACCCTTTGCCGGGATCAACAGATTTCTCTTCGAATCTTTGACATGACCCGTGAACATGCCATATTCGAGGCAATTACTGGAGACCCTGTCGGCTCGCTGATCGAGAGTTGATTTGATTCATTAATCCTGAAGCGTGGAGGTTCATGGTGGAAGAAGTCATTCTGGATGCTGAGGAGCGGATGTCCAAGGCTCTCGACCATCTCCGTGAGGAGATGCGTGGAATGAGAACCGGACGGGCACACCCGGGACTGGTCGAATCGATCCGTGTCGATTATTACGGAACACCGACTCCCCTCAAGCAACTGGCCAATATCTCGGTTCCTGAACCTGATCAACTGGTCATCAAGCCCTTCGATGTCAGCGCAATGAGTGATATCGAAAAGGGGATCCAATCCTCCGACCTGGGGATCACCCCCCAGAATGATGGGAAATTGATCCGCCTGAGGGTTCCTCCACTCTCCGAGGAACGTCGAAAACAGATGGTTTCCCGGGCCAAGGAGGTCGCCGAGGAATCGAAAATCTCGATGCGGAATATCCGTCGAGATGCCAACAAACACATCGATACTTCCAAGAAGGACGGGGATCTGTCCGAGGACGACCAGTCTCGATTCAAGGATCAGGTCCAGGAAGTCCTCAAAACGGTTGAGAAACAGGTCGATGCTGACCTGAAACGAAAAACAGAAGAATTGATGGAGATCTAATCTGCCATCGGGAAGCGATTGACGGGTCCGTCAGGGCTCGGTACATTTCTGCGTTACGGGGAGCATAGCTCAGTCGGTAGAGCAACGCCCTTTTAAGGCGTCGGTCGTTGGTTCGAACCCAACTGCTCTCACTTGAAATCGAGGCCCCATCGTCTAGTCAGGTCTAGGACATCAGGTTTTCATCCTGAGAACAGGGGTTCGAATCCCCTTGGGGTCACCATATTCTGGGGGTCGGTGTTGTCCTGCATCGGCCCCTCTTTCTTTTTTCTAGTCACGTCTACCGCGCTCAATCCCGTGTGATCTACCAGCAGGGGCTACTGAGTACGACAACTTCCCTCGATCTCTTGAATCCACCCACAGGAATCAATTCTCGTAGTCGGCTCGACTGTGTACCATCTTCCCTGACGATTTCGAAAATCATCAAGGAGAGGTTTCACAGATGGAACAATTCGAGGGCTCAGACTTTTACAACCTGGATGATCTACTCACCGAAGAACAGAGATTGATCCGTGATACTGTTCGTGAGTTTGTCGATGACCAGGTGGTCCCGTGCATCGAAGATTGTTTCATGACGGACCGCTTTCCCCTGCAGATCATTCCTACGCTTGGTGAGTTGGGACTACTCGGAGCAAATCTCAACGGATATGACTGTGCAGGTCTCGATAACATTTCATACGGTTTGATCATGCAGGAACTGGAGCGTGGCGACAGCGGCGTGCGTTCCTTTGTCAGCGTCCAGGGCGGTCTCGTGATGTATCCCATTCATCGCTATGGATCCGATGAGCAGAAAGATAAGTTTCTACCGCAGTTAGCCAGCGGAAAGATGATCGGATGTTTCGGACTGACCGAACCCGATCATGGTTCCGATCCGAGTGGGATGATCACTCATGCGGTCGAGGATGGTGATGAGTACGTCCTCAATGGCAACAAGATGTGGATCACCAACGGATGTATCAGTGACGTGGCTGTGGTCTGGGCCAAGTTGGACGACCGAATCCGTGGATTCCTGGTCGAGAAGGGAAGCCCTGGATTCACCACGACCAAACAGGAGAAGAAGTTCTCCTTACGGGCTTCGACCACATCGGAGTTGCACTTCCAGGATTGCCGGATTCCCAAGGCGAATTTGTTACCCGGTGCCGATGGTCTGGCTGGACCGCTCACCTGCTTGACCCAGGCTCGTTACGGTATTGCATGGGGGGTCGTGGGTTCTGCCATGGCCTGCTTTGATGCTGCCAAGAAGTACTCCCTCAGTCGCATCCAGTTCGACCGTCCCATCGGTGGTTTCCAGCTGGTTCAGGCCAAACTTGCCGAGATGCTATCCGAGATCACCAAGGCTCAGTTGCTGTGTCTTCGCCTGGCTCAATTGAAGGATTCGGGCAAGATGACTGCCCAGCAAGTCTCCCTGTCCAAGCGAAACAATGTGTACTGGGCACTGGAGATCGCCAGATCCGCTCGAGATCTACTCGGTGCCAATGGTGTGACTCACGAGTATCCGGTCGGTCGGCACATGCTCAACCTGGAATCGGTCAAGACATACGAAGGAACTCACGACATCCATACTTTGATTCTGGGACATGAAATCACCGGGATCCCTGCATACAAGTGACCGGTAACAGTGTGGATGTGACCTCTCTTGCGCTTTCGGTTATGATCTAGCAGTGATAATTCCTTCTTTGCTGTTCACGATCGAGAGGAAGCGGGGTAACGGTTGAGCGCGTCATCTGATTTCATCAACAAGTTCAGGCGGAACTCACTCGATCGCTTCGAGGACAGGCACCGGATCCGTAGCATTTCCGGCTTCATCGAAGATTTCCTGGTGAATCCTTATTCGTATCTTAGAAATTCTCCCCGTTATCTTTGCGACATGTTTGAGCACTACGGTACCGAAGAAGTCCAGAGGATCGGAATGACGGACCGGCGCTGGAAACTCTTTGATCAGGATTTTGGTCGTCAGGAAGATTCCCTGGTGGCGCAGGAGCGGGTCCAAAACTCCATCTACTCGAAGTTACGTCAGTTTGCCCGAAACGGCATCGCTGACCGCCTGATCCTTCTTCACGGCCCCAACGGGTCCGCCAAATCGACCACCATCCAGTCGATCATGCACGCCATGACCCATTACAGCACCCTGCCCGAGGGGGCGATGTATCGATTCAACTGGATCTTCCCGCTCAAGTCGGATGACGTCAGTCGAATCGGCTTCGAGGAGTCCGAGCACGATGAGATGGGTACCTACGCTTTCCTCAAGCCAAAGGAGATTGGCTCGGTGATCCGCTGCGAGTTGAAGGATTCGCCATTGTTCCTGATTCCGCGGCAAGAGCGTAAGGAATTGATCGATGAGGCACTGATCGCTCACCCTGAGATCGCTGACATGGAACACTTCAGTTACGAGTGGGCTATTCATGGGGATCTGAGTCAGAAAAGCAAATGGATCTACGAGGCACTACTCGCCGCAAATCAAGGGGACTGGACCGAGGTGATGCGTTACATCCAGGTCGAACGATTCTTCCATTCCAAGCGGTATCGGCTGGGCTGCATCAGCATTGAACCCCAGGCGAACATCGATGCACAGACTAGGATGATGGGATATGAAGGTACCGGACTACCTGGCGTTCTCCATGGCATTCCACTCTTCGAACTGGACGGGGAACTGGTCGATGCCAATCGAGGACTCTGTGAATATTCCGATTTCCTCAAAAGACCACCGGAGACCAATAAATACCTGCTGACCACCTCTGAGAAGGGCACCATCCAGTTGCCCAATTATCGTGCCCATCTCGACATCGTCTTGACCGGCACGGCCAACGAGAAACAATTGAACCTGTTCAAGCGGACCCCTGACTTCTCCTCCTTCAAGGGAAGGCTCAATTTCGTTCGGGTTCCCTACTTGCTTCAGTACTCTCGAGAAGCAGATCTCTACCGACGGAACCTGGACGTTCACTCGACCACACGGTCTGTGGCTCCCCACACTGCCGAGATGACTGCGTTGTGGGCTGTCCTGACTCGACTGAAGCGCCCCTCTCCAAAGAACCACCGTCCTGATCTCGCTCCCATCGTTTCGAAGCTCACGCCGATTCAAAAGGCGTTGCTTTACGATCATGGCGCCATGCCTGACGATCTGAAGAATGACGAAAAAATGCTACTCAATAGCAGTATCCGACAACTGCGTGAGGAACATGACGAGGCCGAAGGTGAGTTCGAAGGGATCTACGGATCCGAATACGAGGGGCGTAGAGGGGCATCTCCGCGCGAGATGATCACCTTGATCGCTCTCGCTGCAGAAGACAAATCCTGGGACACACTTTCCCCCTTGTCCGTCTTCACGGAGTTGGAAAAGTTCATCAATGAATCCAGTGTCCATGACTTTCTTCGATTGCCTGTCGATAACGGCTACAACGATTACATGAAGTTCATCGATGTGGTTCGCCAGCACTACCTCGCGCTGGTCCAATCAGAGGTGTTCGATAGCATCGGCTTGGTTGAGGATCACGAGTTCGATCGAGTGTTCACCGACTACTTCCGGCAACTCAAAGCACTCGATCCTTCGGCGAGTCTGTATCCTGTGAATCGCGACACCTCGTTGAACTCATCCAATTCGATCAATCGTGTTGAAGAACTTTTGAATGTTCAGGTAGCGGCCGATTTCAGGTCCAATGTACTCAGCAAACTGGGCGCTTACGCTACCGAGAATCCCGAGTCGGTGATTCATTATCACGAGTTGTTCCCCGATCTTTTCCGCAAGTTAAAGCACTCGATCTGGGCGGAGAAGTCGGATCAGTTGGAGATGGCTCTGGTGAATATCCAGAAGTCCTTCAGCGAGGAGCATGGAGAACTCTCTGTCGATCAAATTACGATGGTCGAGAATACCCTGATCAAACTGAGAGAATCCTATGGCTACGACAATCAAAGCGCCCAGGACATCATAGGATTCATCATCAGCAGCCAACGCATCCAGGAGAACTTGGAGTGAACCAGCGGGCATGGCGCCTGGACCGTTTTTCACCCGGCCTCACTTCACCAAGGCATCCGTTCAGTAATCTCTGATCAAATGCCCTTGCGAGACGTGCGAAACCCAGGAGTGCTATCGGATAACTGTTCGAGCCAGCGGCGGAAGAAGCCCATTTCTCCCGGGTCTACCTGGGGAGTGTCCCCATCGAGATCGCCGATCGATTCGCGAATCCTTTGAATCACCGTATCTTCGGTCAACCCCTCTGCCTCCGCGTGAACACTGAGTACGACCCGGTGTCGAAGCGACGGCAAGATCACGTCATCGAGGTCTTGTGCGATCACGGTGTTGCGTCCCTGTAAGGCAGCCCTCGCCCGGGCGGTTCTCAGGATCGTCTGGATTCCGCGCGGACCCGCTCCATAAGCCAGTAACTCCGCTGCAACCGGACTGCCATCTTGCTCCGCGGGTCGAGTGGAGCGCACAATCCTGGTCGCACGAAGAAGCGCCCAGTTGGGGATCTCGACCTTTTCGACCTCCTCGATGGCCTGAGTGAGCCAGGCTCCTGGCACGACCGGTTTCAAGGATGATTCAGGACGAGATGTAGTGGTCGAGACCACATCCAGTTCCTCCTCGGCATCGGGGTAATCGAGGATGACCTGAAAGGCGAATCGATCCAGTTGAGTGAAGGGGAGAGGGTAGGTCCCTTCCTGATCCAGCGGGTTCTGAGTCGCCATGACGAAGAAGGGGGACGGTAGGGAATGACAATCTCCCATGACCGTGACCTGGCCCTCCTCCATCGCCTCCAGAAGGGCCGCTTGGGTCTTCGGAGGGGTTCGGTTGATCTCGTCTCCCAGCAACAAGTTGGCGAAGATGGGGCCTTTTCTGAAGCGAAAGGTGCGATCTCCCGTATCCACATCCGAGGTCAAGATGGAGGTGCCTGTGATGTCCTGGGGCATCAGATCGGGTGTGAACTGTACCCTGCTGAATTGAAGATCCAGAAGTTCAGCAAGAGAGCGAATCATCAACGTCTTGGCCAGTCCTGGAACACCGATCACCAGGACGTGACCACCGGAAAAAAAGGCCGTAAGAACCTGCTGAATGATGTCATCTTGACCGATGATTCGCGTGGCGAGGCCGTCTCGCACTCGTTTCTGCAATTCGGCTACGCCAACGTACTCAGTCTCCATCAGATCCCACTTTCGAGTTCTCATCGGTTTCGCTGCTTCGCGGCTCTCGCTGCTGTGATTTCCCCTGCTGATACCACTCTTCCAGTTGCTCCAGCTCGAACTTCTGTTCCGATCCGCTACGACGCTGATCGATTTGTGCATCGACCTCTTGGAAACGTTGACGAAATCTCTCCAGGGCATCGATGAGAGTCTGTTCGCCATCGAAGTCGAGTTTTCGAGAAACACTGGAGGCGGCAAAGAACAGATCACCCAGTTCGTGTCCGATCGCCTCGCGATCACCACTGTCGATCGCTTCCTTCAACTCGGCCAGTTCTTCCTCGACCTTGCCGAGCGCGCCGTCGACGTCGGGCCAGTCAAATCCCACATCTGCAACCATCTTGCCGACACGGTCGGCGCGAGACAAGGCGGGTAACGAGGCGGGGAGTGGTCGAATGGTAGCGGGTCGACGATCTTCCTCACCCTTTTCCTGCTGCTTGATCCGATCCCAATTCCTTCGTACCGCATCGGGATCCTTCGCCTCACCATCGCCAAAAACGTGCGGGTGGCGTCGGATCAACTTCTCCGAGATGCCCTCGGCCAGCTGTTCGAGGGTGAATTGACCCTCTTCCTCGGCGATTCGGGCCTGTAGATGGATGTTCATCAGCAGATCCCCCAGTTCCTCGCAGATCTTGACTGGATCTGCGCCGCTGATCGCCTCTGCAGCCTCGTGAGCCTCCTCCAGCAGGAATGGGCGCAGCGTTTCAGGAGTCTGTTGAAGATCCCATGGACAGCCTCCAGGAGATCTCAGTCGATCGATGATTCCCTTGAGGCGAGCCATTTCGTTCATCGGAGCCGGTTCGATCTGCCACTCGGGGGGATCGGGAGATCGCGAATTCATCGATGATGTCACCCTTCTTCTGTCGTCCAGAACTGGACATCGGTCGTCCTGTGTTCAATACAGGATCGGTGAACGGGGCCTCTGGATCAAGGGAAGAGGAGAGTTCTCCGCCTCCCCACGCATTCCCGATGGCACGACCATTGCTCGATCCATCTCGCCCCCGGTGAAGGTCACCACGGAGGTGGAGCCTCATCGGGGAGCCTCACCGGACAGCCTCATCCGGCAGTTTCACGGGGCCCACGAAGCTCACGGGAGCTCACGAAGCTCACGGAGCCTTGATCGATCGTTGGATCTTGCGAGTTCGATCCGCGTCTGACCCGATCGAAGGGTAAAGTTCGCAACGGAGGGGTCGGGATGTGCCGGGTGGGAACGGATCCCACTCGGGCCAGTAGTCAGTTGGATTCCTCTCGCCAGTGGAAACTACACTTCCAGGCCCCTCTTCTACCGATCTACTGGCGGTCGATCACGATCGCTCGGGAAGGGACCTTGCCACCCCTCAGATCGACCAGCCGCACGTTTTTATCGGTATCCTGGAACACCATCGTGTAATTGCCCGAGGTCCCGTTGACCGTGATCAGCTCGCCAAATTCAGTGGGTACCGTTCCCGCCTGGGTGAAATTCCACCGGGGCTTCTTTTTCGATTGTGCCTCGGCGGTGGAAGTTGACCCCGGGGAAACCCCTTGCCAGGCACTGAGAGCGAAGATTCCGACCAGCATTCCTGCACCAAAGATCACCAGAGAGAATGCTCGAATCGAGCTACGATGCGGTGGAATCGGTGGATTTGGCCCGCAAGAGGCTTGAGGAGATGGATGACTACTGAACATATGAGACCCTTTCCTGCAGATCCCGCCCGGAGTGGATGATCTATCGATCCAGTTCGCCGGGAGCGTTTGATCTGTGTCACTGCTCCACTATAAAATGCCCGTGCCAGAAGACGAACCTTTTCTTGACCAGGAATGAGGACCAGAGTGCGGCTATTCAGGGAACAGATCGCTCAGCGTGCCGGGGCCATCCTCGATCTCGATGCGTCCCACTTGGCGGACGCCATCTCCGACCCTCCCTCCCAGGAGCTCGGGGACCTGTCACTACCCTGCTTTCAGTTGGCAGGTCCACTGAAGAAAGCGCCCGCGGCGATCGCCACTCAACTGGCGGCAGCCCAATGGGATTTCCCCTGGATCGAAGGAGTCGACACCGCCGGGCCTTATCTCAATTTCAAACTGCGACGCGACCATTTTGCAAGACTCGCACTGGAGCGCGTTGAGCAAGGCGGGGAACAATGGGGCGCCGGTCAGAGCGGTGCCGGGAAAAGGGTACTGGTCGAGTATTCTTCTCCCAATATCGCCAAGCATCTGGCCGTTCATCACCTGCGCTCGACGATGCTTGGACAGGCGATGGCCAATTTGCTCCGCTGTGCCGGTCACGAGGTGATCAGTTGGAATCACCTGGGCGACTGGGGGACCGGCTTTGGCAAGCTTTTGGCCTGCTGGGATCAATTCCGTGACACCGACAATCTCGACGATCCTCCGCTCGAATCGCGTGAAGATCCAGTCAGCGATCTGAATGCTCTCTATGTCCAGTTCAATCAGGCGAGCGAATCGGATCCACAACTCGATTCATTGGCTCGCGACTGGTTTCGTAAACTGGAATCGGGAGATCCACATGCGGTCGAGCGGTGGCAGAGAATCCGTTCTGTGTCGCTGGATAAGTTCGATACGATTTACCAGCGTCTGGGGGTTCACTTCGACGAAACCGTCGGTGAATCGCATTATCAGGACGCGATGCTGGAGATGGTCGATCAGTTAAAGGGCGCAGGCATCCTCGAGCAGAGTGACGGTGCGGATGTCGTGCGGCTCTCGGAGGAGATCCCTCCGATGTTGATCCGCAAACAAGACGGAGCAACCCTATATGGCACACGAGATCTGGCCAGCGCGGTTCTACGGCACCAGATGTTCCCCTTCGATCGCTGCCTCTACGTGGTCGACGCTGGGCAAGGACTTCATTTCCGTCAGGTCTTCGGTGTTTTGAAACTACTCGGGTACAGTTGGGCGGACCAACTGGAACACGCAGAATTTGGAGTCATGCGGTTGCAGGTCGACGGCGCATGGAAGAAGGGGAAAACTCGAGGTGGCCAGGTGGTCCTGCTCGAAGACGTACTGGAGCAATCGGTCCAGCTCGCCTCCGACAAAGTTCGAGCCAAGAATCCAGATCTCGACGATGATCAGGTGGCACAGATCTCAGAGGCGGTAGGGGTCGGTGCGGTGATCTTCAGCGACATGAAATCCGCACGCCGAAAAGATGTTAACTTTGATCTGGATAAGATCCTCTCTTTTGACGGGGAGACCGGACCATACCTTCAATACACCCATGTCAGATTTTGCAGCATATTGCGCAAGGCGAGCCCACTGAAGCTGGTGAGTGGTGGTGGAGAGCGCTTGGTCGAAGCGGAAGAGTTGGTGCTGCTGAAACGAATCCTGAGATTTCCAGAGGTCATCGCGCGTGCAGCCCGGGATGCGGAACCGTCACACCTGTCGCAGTATCTGCTCGAGCTGGCGGGAGAGTTCAATACCTACTACGCACAGCACCGGGTCATCAGCGACGATGCGCAACTGAGTGGCGATCGCTTGGCACTGGTCGAGGCGTTGCGGCGGACCCTGGGAAGAGGTCTGAAACTGCTCTGCGTACAGCCTCTTGAGCGGATGTGATCAGAGCAATTCCAGCAATTGCAGGTTGATCCATGCCAATCGACCATAGAGTTGGATCAGATTCATCCCCTCGCCGATGGTCCAGATCCACGACCAGCCGTCCTCCTGCAGGGTCATTTCATTGGGCTTTTCAGCCTCAATCGACCTCACCAGTTGCTGGTAACGGGCCAGAATCGATTCCGGGGCCGGGCGGGTTCCCTCGGTAATTAACCTATCGAGACAGTCTCGCTCCAGATCGATGGTCACTTTCATGAACTGGATCAATCGCTCTTCGGTGAGTACGGACAAGTGGGCCTCCTCAGGCCCCTGTATAGTGAGCCTTCAGGTTCGGGTCAACGCTACTCCAGTCTTCTTGCCTCAAGAGGTCATGTTTTCTAGGATGTCCGGGAAAACCGGTCACCACCGATACCGGTCCAGACCACGGGAGGTCTTTTGGGTAACGAAGAGCCAGCAGTGATGCAGAAGATCGTGTCGCTCTGTAAGCGACGAGGTTTTCTTTTTCAGTCCAGTGAAATCTACGGCGGAATGAATGGGTGCTGGGATTACGGCCCACTCGGAGTCGAATTGAAGCGCAATGTCAAGGAAGCATGGTGGTCAGAGATGGTGACCCATCATGATGACATCTCCGTGCCTCAGGGCGCTGCGTCAGCATACGAGATGACAGGTATCGATTGCTCCATCCTGATGCATCCTCAGGTGTGGAAATGTTCCGGTCATTACGACCTGTTCCACGACATGATGATCGACTGCAAGGATTCCAAGCGGCGCTATCGCCATGATCAAGTTCGCGGTCGTTGGGCTCTGCTCGATGACAAACGAGTTTTCGTCACGGCCATCTGTGAGCCTGAAGAAGAGTCGGAAACACTGATGGCCAGGGCCCAGAAATGTTTCGGACTCCGTGCCAAGGAACGAGATAGGATCAGCTGGGATGGTGATGTCGTTTCTCTAGAGACGGTTGAAGATTTTGATCAGGTTTTTGGGCCTGACGCCAAGGAGACGGGAACCTTGACCGAGCCGCGCGAGTTCAACCTGATGTTCAAAACTCACATGGGAGCGCTCTTCGACGAAAAGAGCGTCGCGTACCTTCGCCCCGAAACTGCTCAAGGAATCTTCGTCAACTTCAAGAACGTGGTCGATTCATCCAGAGTGAGGATCCCTTTTGGGATCGCTCAGGTCGGCAAGAGTTTCAGAAATGAAATTACTCCTCGGAACTTTACCTTCAGAGTTCGAGAGTTCGAGCAGATGGAGGTGGAGTTCTTCTGCCATCCAGATTCGTCTCAGCAATGGTACCGCTACTGGCGAGATCGTAGATTGCAGTGGTACAAGGATCTTGGCCTCTCGGAAAGCCGGTTGATTCTGAGAGAGCATTCGGAGTCTGAGTTGAGCCATTACTCGACTGGAACCGCAGACATCGAATATGCGTTCCCCTTCTTACCAGAGGGCGAATACGGCGAACTTGAAGGCATCGCACATCGTGGTGACTTCGATCTCCGCAGTCACATGGAGGGCAAGTTAAACCCGGCGACCGATCCGTTGGAGGTGGAAGTCGACGAGAGGGGCAAACCGGTCCATCGTGGTAGCGGTAAGGATCTCAGTTACCGAGATCCCGTCACCAATGATAAATTTTTGCCGCACGTGATTGAGCCCTCGGCCGGAGCGGATCGGGCCACCTTGGCTTTCCTCTGCGAAGCCTATACCGAGGACATGGCTCCCGACGAAAAAGGTGAGATGCAAGGGAGGGTTGTCCTCAAGTTCCATCCTCGCCTGGCACCGATCAAAGCTGCTGTTCTACCGCTGGTCAAGAAGGATGGAATGCCAGAAGCGGCACAGGAGATCTACCGCGACATGAAACGAGAATTTCCTGTGTTCTATGACAACAAAGGAGCCGTCGGGCGAAGATACCGGAGAATGGACGAGGCAGGGACTCCCTTCTGTCTCACCGTCGATGGTCAAACCCTCGAGGATGGAACGGTGACTCTCAGGGATCGCGATTCGATGAAACAAACGCGTCTTCCGGTGGAGGAAGCCAAGCAGGCCATCCGGGAAGCCATCCGTTGCTGAGCCCTTTCCTGGTCATCCTTCTACTTTTGCCGTTCCCTGCCGATCGAGGTCTCGACAAACTGATCGATGAGTCCGATACCCAGGGAACCATCTCGCGTATCCAGCAGTTGGTTGCTGAGCAACAGATTCGGTCACTGTCAGTGATTGCGAATGCGATCGGCATGGTTGAGGCCACACCTGAAGGACAATGGCACCACGTCGATCGTTATCGAGTATTCACGGGTGCCATCCGCGCTCTCACCACGTTACCCGGTCAGAAACTCGCAAAGGAAATCCCCAAGGTGATGGGGAAATGCAAGCAATGGCCTTCTCGGGTCTTCCTGCTGGAACTTTCGCTTCAATCGGATCTTGTGGATTCGGTTCAGCTGGCGCTCAAGAACGTCGATGACAGGTCTCCTCAAGTGGCACGAGTGGCGGCGCGCATTCTCGGCCATAGCCAGGAGATTGTCGCTCTCGAACCGCTGATCTCTGCGATGACTCGCTGGGAAGAAACGCGAACACGAGAAAGTGCCGCTCGTGGAGGCCGAGAAGGTCTCTCGAAGCGAGCGCGAGATCGAGCCTGGCTCTCCTGCCGAGATGCGCTGCATCGCCTCACAGGACTCTCTCTCCACGGTGCGATCCCTTACAAGAACTGGATCGCTGCTCACCGAGATGAGATCGATCCTTCGAAAGTAGATCTCGACAAAGTCGTCGAAAAATCGACGGGTGTCGGGTTGTTCGGCCTGGAGTTGACCGGCAAAAACATCGCATTCATTTTGGATGTGTCCGGATCGATGCTGGCGACAGACCCCCCGTCAGATGAAGCGATCGAGATCGCTCGTAGGAGTACTGGAGTGGGGGATAATGTCGATCAAAAACTACGGGAGTTGATGGAGAAGCGTCGTCGTATCATTCGCGCTCGTACACAATTGTGTCAGGCGATCGAGGGATTGGGTGACGAACGCCGGTTCACGGTGATTCCCTTCTCCTCCGAGGTGAATCCGTGGAGCAAGGTCCTGCTCGAATCTTCTCGCAAGAATCGTAAGTCTGCGGTTCAGTTTGTCCAGTCGCTCAAGGCGAGCGGAATTACTGTGACTGACGAGGCGCTGGCACTGGCACTTTCTGATCCCACTCTGGATACCATTTACCTGATCACGGATGGAGCTCCTACTCACATCGGGAGTCAAGGTGACCAGTTGCCGCTTGATGCAAAAGTGCTGATGAAACGAATCGTCGAGGAAACTCGTGCATTGAACCACTTACGTGGGATTCGAATCTTCACCCTCGGATTTATCGATGCCGAGGAGGATTTCTTGAAGAGACTTGCGCAAGATAACTCTGGAAAATACGTCAGAATACGCTGATATCGAAAGTTGGTTTTCTTTGTCCAGGGAAGTCGTGATAGTCGATGGTGCGAGAACTCCATTCGTCCGAGCAGGCGAGGATCTCCGCAGTGTTCCCGTCGATGAACTGGCGCGCAGTTGTACCCGAGGCCTGCTGGATCGAGTTCCGTTCGATTCCACTCATGTCGATGAACTGATTCTTGGATGTGTCGCACAGCCACCCAATTGTGCCAATCCGGCACGTGCCGTGGCATTGCGCTCAGGACTCGATGAGAGCACACCGGCACATACCGTTTCGAGGAACTGTGCCAGTGGAATGCAGGCCATTTCCGATGCCTACGATAGAATCCGTGTCGGTGCATCCGATACGGTGCTGGCTGGCGGAGCGGAATCGATGAGTCAGATTCCCATCCTGTTCCCTCTCTCCTTTGGCTTCAAACTCTCCTCTCTATCGCGAGCAAGAAACTTCGCCGAGAAATTGGCGGGTATCTTTCACTTCAAGTTTGCCGATCTCAAACCACGAATCGGCTTGCTCGAGGGGTTACGGGATCCGTTCAGCGGAGAAATGATGGGGGACACCGCCGAGAGACTCGCCCGTGAATGGGGCATTTCCCGAGCGGACCAGGATCTCTACGCGCTGGAGAGTCATCGGAAAGCGGTAGCGGCAGAGGAAACGCTCCAGCGAGAGATCAATGCTCTGGCGGTCCCACCGCGCCTCGACCGAGTGGTTCGACATGATGTGGGACCTCGGCCCGGTGCAAAACTTGAAAAAATGGCGCGGATGAAGCCATATTTTGACCGCAAGATGGGTTCCGTCACCATTGCCAATTCCTGTGGCATTACAGATGGTGCAGCGATGTTGCTGCTGATGGAATCGGCGCAGGCAAAGAGCCTGGGGCTAAAACCAGTCGCACGAATTCTCGGCAGTGCATTTGTCGGCTGTGATCCCCTACGGATGGGACTGGGCCCAGTGCATGCCATGGCGGCTCTTCTCAAAGATCACGACCTGGAACTGGCTGACATCGATCGAGTTGAACTGAATGAGGCGTTCGCGGCCCAGGTCCTGGCGTGTCAGGCGGCGCTGGCGAGTGATCAATACTCCAGAGAAGTGGGTTTTTCGAAGACTCCCGGAGCCATCGATTCCGATCGTCTCAACGTTTTCGGCGGGGCCATCGCTCTGGGACATCCGGTCGGAGCGACCGGCGCCCGTTTGATCCTGACGCTGGCACGACAACTCCATGCGGCCGGAGGTGGTCATGGAATCGCCACCATGTGTATCGGAGGAGGTCAGGGAGGAGCAGTGCTGATCGAAGGGATCCCATCATGAGCCAGTGGAAATTGATTCGTTCCTCCAGTTGGAACCAGGCAATACCTGATCCCGATCCGACCGGACGCTGGCTTCACCTCATCATCGATGCCGAGAGTAGCGCCAACGTTCTCTCACAGACGGTTCTCGAGGACCTGTCACAGCGACTGGATCAAGTCCCTGAATTCGCGGGAGTCGAGGCTCTGATCATCTCCAGCGCGAAGAACGGACACTTCATCGCCGGAGCAGATGTTAAAGCCATCGGTTCGGCCAAGAATGTCGATCAGGTCAACGATGCGTGCCGCTCGGCTCAGGACCTCTTCGGCCGTCTCAGTCGCCTTTCCATCCCTTCGATTGCGGTGATCCATGGCACATGCCTTGGCGGCGGGCTGGAACTCTCACTCGGCTGTACGGCTCGGATTGCCATCGAGGATCCGCGCACCAGAATCGGCCTGCCCGAGGTCAACCTTGGGATCATTCCTGGTTTCGGAGGGACGGTCCGGATGACCCGGCTACTTGGCCTCAGGGGTGCATTGGGTTGGATCCTCCCCGCCAGCAGGCTTCCCGCCAAGGTCGCTCATCGCAAGGGTGTGGTCGATGCATCGGTTCCGGTCGAGGGATTCCGCACGCTGTCACTGCAGTTAATCGAAAAGATGGTGGCAGATCGTTTTCGCAAGGTGAAAGCTCAGCGAAAAAAGCGTCGCAAGGGGCTGATCTCCTACTTCCTCGATCAAACCGCACTGGGTCGGAGCATCGTCTGTCGCCAGGCAACGAAATCAGTGCGAGCCCGTACACTCGGTCACATGCCCGCTCCAGAACGCGCCATCGAAGTGGCGCGGTTGAGTGCCCATCTCTCAGAGAAAATGGCACTGGTCGAGGAAGCCAAAGCTGTTTCGAGGCTGGCGACGGGCCCCGTTTGTCGAAATCTCGTGTCGATCTTTCAGGATTCAGAAAGAGTGCGCCGTGGAGTCGAGGGCCAACCTGAAGGTGTGTGGCCCGATGCGAAACAACTGATTGTCCTCGGTGCCGGAGTGATGGGATCGGGCGTAGCGACGATGGCGATCGAGAAATCGATTTCTACGCGACTGAGAGACATCTCGGAGGATGCCATCGACCAGGGGCTGAAAAAGATCGGCGATGCGGTCGATAGCCGACGAAAAAAGCGCAGGATCACCACCTATCAGCAAGCAGAGATCCTCTCGCGACTGAGTCATGGCAAGGAGTTGGTAGGCCTGGAGAGGTGTGGTGGGGTACTGGAAGCGGTAGTCGAGAGACTCGACGTCAAGCGGTCAGTCCTGGCAGAAATCGCTCCTCTACTGGCCAAGGATGCCATCTTCGCGACCAATACTTCCGCTCTCAGTGTCACCGCAATCCAGAAGGACAGTCCGGTGGCCGATCGCGTGGTGGGCCTACATTTCTTCAACCCTGTTCCCAAGATGCCACTGGTCGAAGTCATTCCTGGGGAGTTCACCGATCCTCAGGTGGTGGGAATCGCACTGTCGCTGGCTCGTAAGCTGGGGAAGTACCCTGTGATCGTCAAGGATTCACCAGGATTCCTTGTCAATCGTCTGTTGCTACCCTATTTGGATGCCGCCTCACGTTTACTGCTGAAGGGCTTGAGTGGATCGCACATCGATGAGGTGGCTCGTGCTCACGGGCTGCCGATGGGTCCTTTTCGCCTGATGGATGAGGTGGGTCTGGACATCGGTGTCGAGGTGCAGGAAACACTACACTCCGCCTTTGGAGATCGTGCCGCATCGTCTCCCATCCTCTTGAAGATGGTCCAAAAAGGGTGGCTCGGGAAAAAATCTGGCATCGGTTTCTACCACCATCGTGGCAAGAGTTCGACCTGGAATCGTCAACTCGACCCGATGGTTCAAGCGAGTCCATCGACACTGCCTCCGGCACAAATCATCTCCAGTTTGCTCGATCCGATGGTCGATGAAGCCGCTCGCTGCCTCGAGGAGAAAGTGGTTGCCGACGCGGGCCTACTCGACCTGGCCATGGTGATGGGGACCGGTTATCCACCACACCTCGGAGGACCTCTTCGTGCTGCCGATGCCGAAGGTCTCTCCGCCATCGAAAAGAGGCTTCGCGCAGCCCACGAGAGTGGTGCTGCACGAAGCCCCTGTAATTTATTGGTCGATCTGGCAAGCAGGAACGAACGGTTTCATACCCATTCCTGAGAGGACTATATGTCACAACTTCCACAGTTGTTGACTGGTGCCGCTTCAGGACCGCCACCGAACATGAACATCAACTGATGGACCACGTCACCCAGGTTCAATTGTTGGTCACCGTTCACATCTCCAGTCCTGGGACAGGCCAGTGTTGAACCGCTTCCGAACAAGTACAGCACCAGCGAGATCGGATCGGAAGTGTCGAGGAAACCATCTGCATTGATGTCACCCATCGTAAGGACCTGGACCTCGTTGAGTCGAGCCTGCGTCGATACGGTTCCACAACTTCCATGCGCCTCGAGTGAGACACTGTAAAATCCAGGCAGTTCGTAGAAGTAAGAAGCATCACCGTCATTCTCGATCGTTGCGCCATCTCCGAAGTTCCAAAGCAGGTGATCGATGGTGCCTGTCGACAGATTGGTGAACTCTGCACAGAAGGGAGCAATCCCGATCCAACCGGGCAAGAGAAAGTTCGCCTCGGGGGGATCACAGATGGTCACGGGGAACTGGGTAGTGGCAGTTCCGCAAGGATTCACCACCGTTACTGTTACGGTGTAATCTCCCGATAAGGGATAGATGTGAACCGGATTCAATGCGGGGGATCCACTGCCATCGCCGAAGTCCCAATAGATCAGATTCGCTGTAGATCCTCCAAGAATGGCCGTAAAGGCGATCGGTAGCGGCTGATCACTGGCCACCGAGGAACTGGTTGCCGTCACGGTCGGGGCAACGCAGGGAGCATTGTCGCCATGAATCACCAGCACCAGATCTGTCAGCCAACCTTCCGCACTCGAGATATTGTCCTGCACCGTGAGAATCCAGTTCCCAGCCATCGTTTCGCCGAAAAGAGGATCCAACGAAGTTGCGGGCTTCATACGAATTCCAGTACCTGCTAGCGTCTCGTCGTGGTCGACTCCGCTGCCGTCATATACGATGTCGATGGTTTGACCGGCGTGACCACCCAGTTCTTCCAGTAGGACCGTGGTTCCACTCGGTGAGGTCAAGGTGACATGAAGTTGATCTGTCGATGGGTGCAACAGTTTCAATTCCACCTCCAGGTCCTCGATGGCCAGGTCTTCCAGAACTTCCACTGTGTATACCAGCGGTGATCCAGCATCGTTGAGCAACACCGGTTCCTGCAGATTCAAGGTCCAGTTCTGGAGGATTCCATCATCGCTCGTAGCAGAATCGATGATCGATAGAGTCCAGTCACCTTGCGCATCCTCGCCAATCAGATCGTCCAGGGATCCTGGACCTTGTGGTTGCATCTGCTGTGCGGTTGGCAGGCTCTCCGCTGCGTAGGGGATGGCACTCTGGTTGAAGGTACTGTGGATTTCGCCGGCATAGGCGGGTCCTTGTTGGACCAGTGTCACCTCAGTGCCCGCTGGACTGGTCAATTTCACCGACAAATCGGACAATAATCCATGCATCAAATTGAGGTCGAGATCGACGTCAGTCACTGGAATCGCACTGCTGATCGCAATGGCATCGTTCAGTGGAAGTGCCTGGCTGATCGCCTGGTTCGAAACGCCCGACTGTTGCAAGACGGTAAAGACGCCGCGGTGGACATTGCGAGTCACCTCGTCGATGCGCAGACACCAGTTGGTGAGTACTCCATCGGAACCGGCGTAGAGATCATCGACGGCGAAGGTCCAGTGGCCCTGCATTTCCTGTCCATCGAAGTCATCGAGAGAACCAGGACCATCTGGGAACACTCCCTGGCCATCCTGGTCAAAGACGATTCCCCAAAGGGTGTCGTTGTACTGTGTTTCCGTCAGCAAGGTCACGGTGGTTCCACCAGGGCTGGTCAAGGTTGTTGTGATGTCCGCCGTGAAATCATGTTCCATTTCCAGATACAGATCGACATCTGCGACCGTGCCGTACTGATCCAATAATATGGACTCGGTCAGAACCGAATTGTGACTGATGGGCCGGACTCCGGTGGGACCACAGATCTGGTACTCATGCTGACCCGAAAGGATCGGTTGAGGACAAGCGGGTTGGGATTCCACTTCGTAGATTCGATTGAATGAAGCATCGACCAGGAAAGTGGTTGGCAATCCCAGAGATCCAACCGTGGCGTGCGCCACGCCGTTGATGAAACCACCGATGCTGCTGATGTCAGAAGCTGCTCGAATGTTACCGGTCAGATCCAAGGTACTGAGAATGTTGACGCTATTGGAACCGGAGGCATTGTGGGGGATCAACAACAGGTTGCAGTCGCTCCTGTATCCGATGCTATTTCCTGCACCACTTCCCGCAGGATGACCGATGATGTCTCCGAGAAACTCGCCGGACAGCTGATGCCTACTGTATTGGTCATGGGTCACATCGACGGCCCAAATCGTATGGTCCGCGTCGATGCAGATGTCTCCAATAATTCCTCCACCAGGAAGATCGAGTTGACCCACCGCCAGAGGATTGGATCCATCCTTGAGAGATCTCCACAAATTCTGGCTGGATCCTGGAACCATCCAGTAGATGTGGTCTCCGTCGATGTCCAATCCAGTGGTGGATACGTTTCCTGCAGGATTGGGAATACTCGTGAGGATTCCCGCCGAGAGATTGTCGATGTCATAAAGATGTGTGGTTCCGCTGAACATGTCACAGACATAGAGTCTTCTGGAAGGCTCATCGATACAGAGACCCAGCGGGCTGGTTCCTCCGTGAGTGACAAACTGGATCGAATCTCCTGGTGACATCGTTCCGGTGGTGGATCCGATCGGCGGAGCCAGGGCTGCACTGGTCTGGGAGACGGACCCGGGGGTCTGGTTCTGGCAGAGCAGCGGTGTGGAGAGGATGAGGATGATGAGGGTCGAAATGATGTGGGACCGCATCGAGGACCTCCGAGGGGGCAATACAGGGTAGATTTCGGGATGGAGGTGAAGATGCTTCCTCACCTGTCATTACAGTGACGAACTGTCTATTGTAAACCTTGTTAACATTCCGTCTACCCTGTCATGGGGCAAGGTTCATGGTACTTTTATCTCTTCGTGTTCGTGTTTCGAAAGGTCACCCCGATGCTCTCTCGCCCTCACCTGTGGACCCTCCTTCTCCTCATCGGCGGCTTCTTGACCCTGATTGCGACAGTGAGCGGAAAAGATTGCCGGATCGATGAAGACCTTCTGCAGCAACTGGTCAGCGTCGATCCGCAGCAGCATCAAGCGGCGGTGGAGCAGATCGTGCGTCAGCCGGATCCACAACTCCTGACTTCGTTTCGCGAAATCCTCACACGCAAGGATTCATCCGTGCGCCGAAGGGTCACCATGCTGGTGGTTCAGGCCTACCCCGAAGATGCGTTCTCCTTCTTTCAAAATTGCATGGAACCGTTCGATCTTCATCGTCAGGAAGCTGCGGCGCACGGCATCGGTTACCTGATGGATCCACGGGTCGCAGAGGTACTGGAGAAATTACTTTCATCCAAGCATCGGGAGATCCGTATCGCTGCATTGAGGGGTCTACAGTTGCAATGCCGCAACAGTGTCATGGCTTCATTTCAGCGCGTCATCGGGGCCTCACAGGAGCAGAGTTCAATGGTCGCCATCGATGGTTACCAGCGAGCCATGAAAGTTCTACTGCGGAGTTGTCTCAAATCGCCTGCAGATCCCGACCTGATGCAGGCGTGGGGCAAGTGGGCGAACTCATCGATCACCTCGAGTTCGCGCAAGCGCTGGATCTCGTCACTGGAGCCGGAAAGTCCGCTGGCGACCTCCGCCGCCATTCTCTTCGAGTCCAATGAGAACTGGCTCGGGCGAGTCGCACCGTCCGCAGGTCTCGACTACCAGTTCTCTATGGTGAACCTGGTCTCCGACTCGACCAAGGAGATCATCATTCACGCTTCATCTTCGGACATCGAAAATCTTCGGTCTCTTTCTTACGACCTCGATCGGGTGATCCATCTTCGCACCGCTTCAGATCTTCTCTTCATCAACCCTTCGTCACTTTCTCCGCGGTGGTTGGCAGGCTCCGATCCGGAAATCGCATCTCTTGTCTTCAACATTTCCGGTCAGTCATTCCTCCATGCCGGAATCGGCCTCCTCA
Source organism: Planctomycetota bacterium (assembly GCA_018694835.1). Lineage (GTDB taxonomy): Bacteria > Planctomycetota > UBA8108 > UBA1146 > UBA1146 > QNYK01. The sequence goes on from JABHOG010000015.1 coordinate 29,548, forward strand.
ACATCTCCTACTGGGAAGGTCGAGTCCAAAATGCGCATCAAGCCACTGTTCGATTCGCTGGTGATTCAGGCCGCTTCCTCGACGAGACGGTCACCGATGAAGCAGGCCAGCAACTGTGGAAGCTGAAGGTCCAATCCTGGTTCGAGGGGGGGCATTTTCCTGAAAGCATCAGCATCTACATGACCGGAGCTCAGGTCGGGACCCGCAAGACTCACCTACGTCTGGAACTGAAGTTCCAGCAGGTCAATGGGCAATGGTTGCTGGCAGAGGGGAAGACTTTCGAACGGACCGAATCGGGGGAGGAAGAACTTCGCGCTTATTGCGAGGTAGAACCGCTCTCGCTACCGACACCTTCTCCAGTGCCAGGGGAAGAGGAACCTTCCGACGACGCTTCCGGCCAGGGATCGACAGCGGGTTCGCCGCGAGAGTAGCGCGCCTGGTTTCCTTGAAGACGGTCGATGATGTCGAACCGTTTCGCAGCACGGGCCGCCTCGATGGCGGATTCTTGCCATTGCTGTGCTTCTCCATAACGAGTCAATGCCGCTAGCACCATTGCCGTACTCTCGACCAGTTCAAGGGTGGTTTGCTTCGACCTGAGAATGGCGAGTTCGCCCAATGTCTGCTCCAGTTGTGCGTGATCTTTCTCTGGCGAAGTGGCCTCGATACGCGCCATCAAACTCACCAGTCGTGGGCCATTCCCCGTGGCCATCTGGCCTTCTCGGCAGGTGGTTCTGGCGATCTCGACTTGCTCCAATCGGAGGTAACAGACCACCTCTGCGATCCATGCGACCTCATTGCCGGGTACCTGCTGACGCACCCGCTTCATCTCTCGGGCCGCCTCCTCGTATTGCTGCTGCCTACGCAGGGCATTGGCTCGATTGAATCGCGCCGAATGGTGTCCGTCATCGAGAACCAGTGCCTGGTCGTAGCAGCGGATCGCCTCGATTTCATCGCCGTTTTCCGCATGGATCACTCCCAGGTCAAACCAGGCTGTGGTCGCCCCTGGATCGAGTCGTATCGCTTCTTCGTAACAGCCAAGCGCTTCATCACTTCGCTGTAGTTTGACCAGAGCAGAACCAAGATTGAGCTGAGCTGTTGCAGAATCTGGTGCCACCTTCACCGCCTCTTGAAACTGCTCCAGTGCTTTCCGATACTGACCCGCAGTGAAGAAAGTGGTGCCTCGATTGAGTGGGATTCGCGCACCGATAGGCCGATTCCTGACCTCGTCTAGCCAGGGGTTCCGTACCCGCGGAAAGGAAGGCCCACGCATCTGCATCTGTTGCTGAGCTTCTTCATCTCGTCCAGCATCGCGCAAAGCCAGACCGTAGGGATAGCGAAGTCCCGATGAGGCAGGAGAGTATCGCAATGCTTCCTGGAGATAGTCGACCGCCTCCTGTGCATTGCCCTGCTGCAATGATATACGTCCCAGGCCAGAGAGTGCCGGTGCACTGCGCGGGTCTAGCCGCAACAATCGCTGAAACCAAACCCGCGCTCCCTCGGCATCTCCCGACTGAAACTTCAGTTCAGCCGCGGCAACCAGTGTCGGAGGGTGATTCGCGTTATGTTCCAGAATCTCGTTGTACAGTTGCAAGGCCTGCTTTGCCTCCCCCTCCTTCTGCAAGATGCGAGCGAGCAGGTATCTCCATTGCTGGGAGTCAGGATCGTGGACCAAGGCTCGCTGGTAACAGGCTTGAGCCATCCGGACCATGTCGTATCCATGGTAGGAAATTGCAGCGTCACCAAAGGCGACCGCCAATTGCATACCGCTTTGCTCTTTTACCGCTAACTGGAGCTGTGTGTAGGTACGGTTCAAGTGATCTTCGACATCTGCCTCGAGTCCCACAAGTGGGGGAGACGGTGGAATCGATTCGGACGGATTACACCCACCCGGCACAAGTAACACGGCACCGACGAAAAGGTAGGGAAGTACTCGATGCAGCGGAATCACTCCCCCTGACCTTGCGACAAGACGTGGTAGCGACGCACCTCCAACGTAGAAAATATTTCATCGCTTCCGTCGGGCCAGTGGACCACAACAGAGCACTGGTCCTCGACAGACCCGAGACCGACCAGGATTCGTGGATCGCTGCTGCTGAGGTAGGATCCGCCGCGCCTGCGACTACGATAGCGTACCGGGATTCCCTGTTGCAGGATCTCGCACCGGACTCCTTCAAGATTCTGCTGTTCTGTTCCCATGAGGTCGAGTCCGATCCACGAACTTTTCGATCCAACGCGGTTCATCAACAGTCTCACAGGACCGGCGTTGTTGTTGACGAGGATATCCGTATCTCCATCGTTATCGATATCGCCAAACGCCGCACCTCGGCCGATGAATGGCCTGGCCAGAGCCTGTACCAGGGCAGAGTCAATCTCCTGGAAGTTCTGGCCTTGTTGATTGAGAAACAACTGGTCAGGTTGGGCCAAGGGATAAGGATCCCCTGCGGCAACCCTCTCATCCATTCTCTTCACCGCACCGTTGGTGATGAAAACATCCAGCCAGCCATCATTATCAAGATCGAACCATGCGGTACCAAATCCAGTCCAACGACGACTGGGAATTCCCAGCCCCGAACGAGAGGATTGGTCATCGAATCTACCTTCGCCGTCATTGCGATAGAGCGTATTGGTCTCCCCTGTCAGATGTGTGAGAAAGATGTCCTCATCCCCGTCTCCATCGAAATCCGCCAGTGATGCGCCCATCGACGCCTCCGGCATGCCATCTCGGTTGACCGCACATCCACCCAGCAAGGCTGTGTCTTCGAAGCGAAATGGCGCTACTTGTCGCCACAATCGATTGGCCATGCCGTCATTGGCAACATAGATGTCGAGTTCGCCATCTCCATCCAGATCGGAACAGATGACTCCCAGGCCAGCTCCCGAAGCGGCGCCGATGCCACTCGAAGAGGTCAGATCCTCGAAGGTGCCATCGCCACGATTCCGGTAGATTCTATCGGGTAGCGGGGGGTAGGAACTGGGACCGCAGTAATCGACGGCACTACTGTCGGTGAAACACTGCTTGTGATTTTGAAGGGTGAAATCGACGTAACTACACACGTACAGATCTGCATCACCATCTCGGTCGAAGTCGCTGAAGATGGCGCTGGTATTCCAGCGATCGTCTCCTAGTCCCGACAGTATCGTCTGGTCTCTAAAGGTCCCATCCCCTTGATTGATCCATAACTGATCGGAACCGAAACAGGTCAGGTAGAGATCGACATCCCCATCGCCTTCTACATCTCCCACAGCACAGCCCATTCCATATCCAGTGGCGACGATTCCGCTCGATTCTGTCACGTCTATAAAGCGCGGATTCTGCTCCTGGTCGGGGCCTTCATTTCGATACAAACGGGCACCGGCGGATGGCAATCCTGTGATGGGGAGGATTCGATCGGCCTCCGTCTTGCTTTCGCCCAACAGGTGTCCTTGAGGCAAAAAGATGTCGAGATCGCCATCTCCATCAAAATCGAGGAACGCTGAACCGGGGCCGACCGTTTCACAGAAGTAGAGTTCTCCAGTCATTCCGTTGTCATGCCAGAAATGTAGCCCTGCAGACCTTGTGATCTCGCTCAATACCTGTGGAGATGAGGGGGAATCACACCCACCGGATGAAAATCCCAGTGACCCCAGCAGAAGGCACAGAACGAGCACACGAGGTGATCGGGCCTCGAGTTGGCAACCAGGGCCGCCATCGGGTGTTACAAATAGATTGGAGGTCGACTGGAGATCCCTGATAATGATCGACACGGGATCCACCTCGCTGGGTTCATGCGTCCATGGGTCACTCAAGCGGTGAGAAGAGTCCGGAGGCGATCTCGCTCCCGGGAATCACCGTCAAGCAACCCCTGCTGGAACAGGATACACCGTCATGAGGCTAGTTTCAGCAGTACCGTCCGTTACCGATAAGGGAACGTCGATCGGTAGACTCAGATTCTCTCGGATGAGCCTCCCCTGTGTCTTGCTGTGCCCGTTGATCCTACTGACGAGCTTCGCCAATCCTCTTCATGCGGATCTCTTTCACCTCGATGATGGCCGTGTCCTCGACGGGTCCATCGTGCGTGAAGTTGCAGATCTGGTGTCGATCCGCACCATCGATGGATCAGTGGTCACCGTGGATCGTTCACAGATCCGCAAGACCGAGTTGAGAGCTACACCCTTCGATGAGTACAACAAGCGAGCTGCCGAATTGAAGGCCGAAGATCTGACGGGCCATGTCGATCTCGCCCGCTGGTGTGATGGAAAGAGCCTCAAGACCCAGGCGCTGAAGGAATGGAAAATTGTCATCCGGATCGATCCGGACCATGAACTCGCCCGTTCAAAGTTGGGTTACTTGTGGATTGGAGGAGATTGGTATCTCGCCAACTCCGCCGAGGCGAAGGCGCGTAAAGCGGAACTGGAAAAAGACCCTGAATCTCCAGTGCGTGAGATCCCCAAAGAATTGCTTCTGCCAGAATGGGATCTAAAGAGAGACAAGGTCCCAGAATTGCCACCTCTTCCGCGAACCGGATACGAACGAGTGGTGGTGGTTACAGACGAGAAGGTGGGCAAGTCTTCGCCAGAACACTCGGGACTGACTTATCACCTGCGAAGGATGGGCGGAAAGTTACAGTTCGTCCCGGGTAAAGACGATGGCAAGGTTCCAGTCGTCGTCAAGGTGAAGATTCGCTGCTACTTCGTCAAGTTACAGACCTTCTATGGAGCACCCATTTCGAACATCTTTGAGGGAGAGGCCAAGGCTCAATTCTTCGAACGTAATTCCGAGGGGAAGATGGTATTGCGCAAGACTTCAATGATTCGAATCCCATTCTCAGCCAGCGCAGCGAGACCCAAGGAACAGGCGTTACAATTCACCTATTACGTCACCCTGGAATCGGTAGCGGCCAAGTTATCGCGCTGGGCATGGTTCAAGAAGCGTGGATCGACCTCGCTGCCGATGCCTGAAACCCTCTGATGGCAGATTTGCAAGAAGACTCGAGCAGCCACAACGTCCATCCCTTGCCGATTGCGGGATCTCGAGCTCGCTCACTGGTTCGGCTTCAACTCCTCCAGGGAGCCTTCACCGGGGTGCTTCAAATCCTTCGAATACCGCTGTTCCTGCTTCAACGAAAATCCATCTCCAGCCGGATCTCTCGAATCGTCAAGGATCAGGCCAAGAAAAGGGATCGATCCGACTCCCAACCCCCTTCTTGAGCGTAGATCACACCTCGTTCGAAGGGTGAGCGGTACCTTTCGACAGCCCGGGAGATGATGAGAGTCCTTTCTTGGCGCGGACGACCTTGGTAATCTTCGCCCAACTGGAACCTCGCCCCGACAGGAGAGTACAGTGCGCACCATCACTGATCTGCTTGAACTGCTCCAGCCCGGCGATCCGGTGCTGCTGCGCTGTGATCTCAACGTGCCCCTCCAGCAGGGGCAGGTCACCGATACCAATCGTATCGAGGCGAGTCTACCGACGATCCAGGCTTTGCAAAAAGCGGGTGCCAGGATTGTATTGATGACACATCTCGGACGCCCTGAAGGCATCGATCCCCGTCTCTCGACGGCGGTGGTGGCCCGAGCATTACAAGGCTTGCTAGGAACGGAAGTGGTTCACTTCGATGAACTGCCTCCGGGGCCGCGCTTTCACGAGCAACTCGCCGGTCTCCCTGCGGGGGGAATTCTGATGATGGAAAATCTCCGATTCCACCGCGGTGAGAAGTCCAATGACCGACAGTGGGCTGCCGCCCTCGCCCACGGTTGCCGCTTCTACGTCAATGACGCTTTCGGCTGCTCTCATCGTTCCCACGCTTCGGTGGTGGCAGTGGCCAGTTGCCTTCCTTCCTTTGCCGGGCTTCTGCTGATGCGAGAAATCGAAATTTTGAGTCAATTGCGAGATGACCCGATCCGCCCCTTCTGGATCATCGCTGGTGGCGCCAAGGTGCGAGATAAGATCGGTGTGCTGGCGCATCTGGCGCAACAACTGGACGGGGTCATCTGTGGTGGAGGTCTGGCCAACACCCTGCTCGAAGGCGCAGGGGTTCCAGTAGGCCAATCCACAACCGAACCGGAGTCTCTCTCGCAGATTACCCAGCTTCTCGAGGGTCAGACGGGTCATGGTCCGGAAATGGTACTCCCCATCGATTTCATCACGGGAGATGATCTCACTGCTCCGACCCACACCCAACAGATCGTTTCAGGCGAAGAACCGCAACCCGGAATGATGCTGCTCGATGTGGGGCCACAGAGTGTCGAGTTGTTTACCCGCAAGCTGCAATCGGCGAGGACCATCTTCTGGAATGGTCCACTGGGTGTCTTTGAAACCAAGCAGTTCAGTGGTGGAACCGCCTCGATGGCCAAGATGTTGGCTCAACATCCAGGTCAGGTCGTGGTCGGAGGAGGAGATAGCGCCGCTGCTGCTCGTCTCTTTGGAATTGCTGATTCCGTGCATCATGTGTCGACCGGTGGAGGCGCCGCTCTCGAGTTTCTCGGGGGAAGCGTGTTACCCGGTATCGCCGCCCTCGCCGATCTATCCGCCGGAGAATCTCGGTGATCGGCGATCCAGTCATGGCGCGCAGAAGAAGTTTTGGTCGAAGGATCGTGGCTTCGCTGTCACGCCTTGTTCGCGATCGATTCCAGCAAAACCTACCCGCCGATATCGAATCTGAAACTCACTTTCGCAGAGAGTTGAATCGGGCTTTCCCCGGCGACCTCGTTCATGGCGAAGAACTCGGTGCTGCGCCCGGATCTGATCGCCACGGTTGGATCATCGATCCTCTCGACGGTTCAACCAACCATGGTCGTGGGATTCCCTTGTTCGCCGTTTCTCTGGCCTACGTTGATCAAGGGTTGCCACAACTGGGCTGGGTCTCTGATCCGGTGCGTGGTGAGTGGTTCGAGGCTCACCGCGGAGGGGGAGTTTTCAGGGGTGGACCGGGCCCCTCCTACTCCGCCAAAGCGGATCCGATGATCCTGTGCTGTTCCGACCGCTGGCTCCACGCATTTCCTCGTTGGCTCGAATCGATTCCAGGTCCGTGCAAGGTTCGTTCGCTGGGATCCATCGCACTCGAGATGGCCTGGATCGCCAGCGGGCGAATCCAGGGAGGAGCCTGGTATCGTACTCAGCCATGGGATGTGGCGGCTGGTCAGTTACTGATTGAAGAATCTGGTGGCGAGGTGCTGTCGGTCTCTGGTGCCGGTCCGGGTGCTCGGATTGCCGCCAGCTCCGGGTCTCAAGGGTGGATCCAGACCATCCGCGATGGCCTTCCACAGCACGGAATGGATGCGCAGCGTCTCGATCCGCACTAGAATCTGAACGATGGTCGTCGCTGGCTGCTGAAGGGTTCCGATGACGAAAGACTCGATCGAAGTCCACATCCAAAAACTTGCCGGGATTATCCCGGATGGAGCCGCAGTATTCCTGCGAGCGCCAGACAAGACCTTCGTCATCTTCATCGGCAGTACCGAAGGAGAAGCTCTGGCCCGGGCCATCCAGGGGGAGGAAACTCCCAGGCCTCTCACCCACGACCTGGTCCATTCCATCCTGCTCGGATTTGACATCGAGATCACCCGTATGGTGATCTCTCAGATCCTCGAAGGCACCTTCTGCGCGACTCTGGTGATGGCGCAAAAGTCATCGGGAAATCACCTGTGCAAGAATGAAGTACGAATCGATACTCGTCCCAGCGATGCGTTCGTGCTCGCTGCGAGAATCGGGTTTCCGATTCATGTGGCACAAGAAGTTCTCGATCAGGTCAAGGACGTGAGTGATCTCATCGCCTCTGACAATCCGCTTCCTGAATTCCCTCCACTTGGAGACCTGGGTAGCGCAGATGATATGGGAACAGTAGATCGCAATGATCTTGCGAGACCGTCGGATGGAGAGCCTGAGTGATGTCACATGAGCCACTACGCCACCGGATGATGTGGATACCGCTGATTTTAGTTTCCCTCGCTGGATGTAAACACATCCCCGATGTCGATCGCCATTTTCAACGCTCTGCCGCACTTGAAACGGTCCGATACTTTCGCTACGCCATCGACGCCAGTCAGTACGACGCCGCATACCGCTGTCTTTCTGAAACGACACGAGAACAGATATCGGCTCTCGCTTTCCAGGCTTTGATCCGTTTTGTGGACGTTCCACAACTCGATGATCTGGGCCTCAGAGACTTACTGGTGGATTCCAGTATCGACGATGGTGTCGAGGTCCCTCCGGGAGGGGGGCAGGATCGCTGGATCACCCTCATATGGAGTTCGGATGAGCAGTACATCGAATACTCTCTGCGGCTCCAGCCCGGCTTGAATCAACTCTGGGAAATCGAACTGTTAGCGACCCGTGGTGTCGACCTGACAGGTACCCCGTGAAGTTGAATACTTACCTGGATCACAACGCAACGACTCCCTTGCACCCCCAGGTGGCTGAGAAGATGCATCAGTGTCTACAGGGGGCTGCCCCGGCCAATCCGTCGAGCTTGCATCGACACGGTCGGGACGCTCGGAAAATCCTCGACGATGCTCGTGACCAACTCGCCTCATTACTGGCGGTGGAATCCTCCGAACTCCATTTTACCAGTGGTGGTACCGAATCGAATAATCTGGCGATCAAGGGGCTGGCCCCCATCGATGCCCCGCTCTTTGTCGGGGCCACCGAACATCCTTCGGTGCTCGAACCCGCGCGGCAACAGTGGCAAGAGGGTCGTCCAGGTGGTGTGCTCGAAGTGGACCGTTCGGGCAAGATTCGCGATTTCGAGGTGGTCAACGGGGCTCTCTATTCGATCCATTGGATCAATAATGAGACCGGGATCAGCCAGGAGATCCCGAAGCTTGCTCGCCATATTCACGAAGGCGGCGGACGGCTTCACATCGATGGTGCCCAGGGTTTTTTTCGTATCCCCAAGACGATCCCTGAATTGTCGGTAGATGCCGCAACCATCACCGCCCACAAGTCCTTCGGGCCGGTTGGTGCGGGCGCTCTGTGGGTCAAAACTGGACTTCTCATCGATCCACTTCTTCGTGGCGGGCCACAGGAGAAGAAAATCCGACCCGGAACCGAAAACCTGCTGTCGATCACGGGGATGGGAGAACTGGCTCGAGTTTCGCGTAGCACGCCCTTGTGGGACCTGGCGGCACTTCGACTCGCCAGAGAGGCGCTGTTACTGCCGATGCAGCAGATTCCGGACTGCAAGATCATTCCCCATCAAGAAGATGACTGGCCCGGTTGTGTTCATGTCAGTTTCCGCGGTGTCCACGCCGAGACCTTGCTAGTCCGACTCGACATGGACGGGATCTCCGCATCGAGTGGTTCCGCTTGTTCTTCCGGTGCACGCGAACCCAGTCATGTTCTCGAGGCGATGGGAGTGGACCTCGAATGGATCCGTGGTGCGATACGGCTGTCGCTGGGACCGGTCGAGCGAACCCCGCAGAACTCCATCGACCAGCTCTCGAAGGTAGGCGCCCAAATCGCAGCCATCGTCAACCAACTGCGCACTCGAGACTTCCAAACACCCCCGGGTGGATAAAAAAATAAGCCGGGGCCTCGACGAATCGAGACCCCGACTAAGAAGGGGGGGAGTGCAATGGGATGGCGCGATTTAACCGCGCATTCTTGTCCAGTACTCTGTGGGCATCTCCTGGGCCAACTTGAGTGCACCCTGAGCACCGGCGTAGACCGGGTCGTCGACGATCAGGACTCGACCGCCGCCCAGGCTTTCGAGACCCTGCTCCAGTGATTCCTGGAGGCCAAACACCTGTGAGCCACCGCCGCTGACGATGATTCTATTTCGAATCAGATGCTGGAATTCTGGATCAAAACTAGCGACCAAGCTTTGGATCGCTTCGGTGATCCAGGGGACCAATTCTTCCACGGCGCTGCGAATCTGATCGGTGATATCCACCGGAGTCGGGCGCCCGGCTATCGGGAAGGTCACGATCGCCCGTTTCTGCGTGTCGATCACACTACTGAATCGTTCCTTGGCCATCTTGATCATGTTGGAAGTGAATTGCACCTCCGGATGGGCCTCCCGTACCAGTTCGGCGAGTCTCTGGTCGACGTAGTTTCCTGCGCGGAATACGGTGACCTGATCCTCGAGTCCGGGCAGGCTGCCCGCCATTCGACACAGATCTATGGTTCCCGCACCGATGTCGATGACGATGGCGTTTTCCAGAGCGTCGAGTGCGTAGGCCACGGCGAACGGTTCCGACACGACCATCACGCCTTCGATCCCTGCCTCGTTGGCCAGATCGACGATGGCTTGTTTGTTTTCACGAGTCGCTTCTGCCGGAGCACCGATCACTGCGCATACCGCCTGGTCAGGCCTTGGATTGCACGCCTTACGCAGCGCCGAGAGCAATTGCACTCCTGCCTGGCGAGACAAATCCTGCTCCGATCCACTGAGACGGGTAAAGGCCAGGTTGCCCTCCTTCAGCGGAAAACAGGTATTGAGAGCGAGGCGATTCTTGAGCACCGCATCTCCCACCAGAGTTTGGCCGCCGAGAACCTTGGCCGAGACCGAGTCCTTTGGCCAACCGACCAGACTGGCCATCACATCTCTGGATCCATTGGAACCGGCGATGGCGCTCCTGCTGGTTCCCAGGTCGATTCCTACGTGCAGCAAGCTCGTCTTGGAACTGATCTTGGGAGACTTCACGTCGTGGTGCTGATTCTTCTGAACTTTTTTCTGCGGCTTCATGACGACCTACCTTCTCTAGGCTGGGAGGGGAGATCTCCCGATAGTGGCTCTTCCGAGATTGCGCGGAGAGCCACGTTGGCCTGGAACAACTGGTCCAGGAGTTCTGATTTCTTGTGATCAAAGGGGGACTTCACTTCCAGCTGATCGATCTCGAGGTCGCCGCCTACGGCGATCGCATGATCGGTGGCTTGAAGTGCCAGGGTCAATTCTTCAATTCTCATCTCGAGCCTTTCGACATGTGTGTTCTGAGTATCTCTCACAGTCGCCAATTCGGTTCTCCAGTCGCGAGCGATCAGCTTCGATAGCTGGATCAGCAACGCTTTCTCTCTCTTGCCGAGAGGACCATCCGAGGCACTGGTAGAAGCCTGCTCAGCCGCCGCAGGCGTTGGGATCGACGGGATGATCGGAGACGGAACTTTGATCATCGGATTCGTGACTACTTTTTCCTCTTGGATCACTTTCGTGGCCTCACCACGTTCCACTGGAGTTGCGACAGTGGGGGACACGTACTGATTCGCCCTCGCAAGGATCTGTTGGTGCTGCTCCGTGGAGAGCGCCAGTCCATCCAGCATCTCCAGCAGTGCTCGGGAGACCGCTTTTCGGGCGGTATCTCGTAGTTGTGCCGGTGTCACGACACGAATCTTCTGAATTCCCTTTTCCTGTAGTTCCTTCAACGGATGCACCGAACTGTTGGTAATCGACAGTGGGCTGTCAGCAGATTCAGGCTTCATCGTCGGACCTTTCTTCGAGGTGGCATTTGCGCCGCGGTTCGAAGGAAGAGTGAGGCAAATGGCGTGCCCGCTGTGGATGCCGCGTCGAGACGTATTTCGGTGGGGAATAATCGGGAGCGATAAACCGATTCGGTGCCATCCGTACAGGAAGTGGATATTCCAGATTTCGAATCAGAGTTGTAATGTGGGGGGTGCCGTAAACAAGGGTGAAGTGATACAATCGGTCTCTCTGACCGTAGTTCTGCCCTGAGAATCGGTGAGATGAGGAAGAAATGAGCCTGGCTTAAAGTTGCTTCTCGGCCCTTGCGGGGCCCATAATAAGCAACTGTCCCGCTGCCAAGGTGCTCAGAATTACTCTTTCTCAGTCCAACTTCGAACCAATTCGACTGCTGAACAGGAGATTCCGATGTCCTACTTTCACATCCTCATGAGGATCGCCATGCTCTCGATCTTGCTCCTGGCAGGTCAAAGTGTTCTGGCTCAGGATCCCGGATATATCTTCCATTTTGATACCAGTGGATCGGGTCCTTCCGGTGCCACCGTCATCACTCGTTCCTTGATCGACAATCCTGGCGGCGATCTGGCGGGATGGTCCGTCGCCATTTGCCACGACTCCAATATCGAGATCGTCGAGGTGGCCAGCGGTACGGCTTCCACTACCGCAAATGCCGGTGGACCCGCTGATTTCGATGAACTCACCCTCTTCCCAGGTTTTGGAGTGAGGCAGGGAGTAGTCGTCAATTTCGTTGGACTCAATAACCTACCGATTTCAATGGGTCACGAGACGATCATCATGCAGACCCTGTTACTGGGACCCGACGACACCTTTGCCAGCATCCAGTTCTGTTCCGAAGTGTTCCCCGGTGATGCTCAGATATCAGAGAACCTCGCCGTGGCTCCAGGCGGAATCGCCATCGTCCCGACCACCGAAAATGGGTTGATCGAGATTGGTGGAATGCTGCCCTTCACCCTCAGTGCCAGTGCTTCCGCCGCAACAGTGGAGCAGGGCCTGGATGTAGATGTTCAGATCCTGATCGATGCTCCCGAGACCAACTACGGATTCTCCTTTGGCTTTGCTCACTCCGGAGATGCTTTGGCTCTGACCAGTGCCGACCCTGGTGCTGCGCTCAGCGGATTCAACGGCGGTGCCGGTCCCGAGTACCTGCTGATCGATATCGATCCCGAAGGCGCCTCTGGACTGATCGTCGCCTGTCTCTATGCGATCACTTCCATCAGCGAGATGTCCGCAGGTAATAATCAAGAACTGATCGTGGGGCACTACCAAGCGCTCGACACCTCACCACTTGGTTCAACCAACCTCGATTTCTCCTCCGACCTCGTGACCCAGGCTCCGTCGCCACCGACCGCCATCATCGTCTCACTGGGCTCCGGTTCTGCGGCGGTCAACACCAGCGGTACCAGCGTCGAAGTCCTTGAAGGTGTCGTGGGAGTCCAGTTCACCCGTGGTGATTTCGATGGCAACGGCAACCTCGACCTGGGCGACCCGGTCAACCTGCTCGGTTACATGTTCAACGGTGGTGCACCTTCTCTGTGCGAGAAGAACGCCGATATCGATGACGATGGAATCATCGTGCTGGGGGACCCGGTTCTGCTGCTGAGCTACATGTTCAGTGGAGGCCCGCCACCACAGGAGCCGTTCGATTCCTGCGGGATTGATCCGACCGAGGATAACCTGACCTGCGAAGCCTTCGATTCCTGTCCCTAGGGACCGATGCTCGCGATCTTTCCAGTGGTCGCGTCCCGGTCTATAATCCGTCTTCATGGATGCCGATCGTGAGGTGGAGCCGATGGTGGAACCCGGGGCGATTTCGATTCAATACTCTGACGGAGTTCAATCCTCCGTGCACGTGGTCCCTGAGGCGCCTGAAGCGCCGCAGGACCTCTCTGCTGCCACTCTTCTGCACTGGTGTGTTTTCCCCGGTGATCCCATCGAAAAGGATCAGGAACTACTCCTGATTGCCGAGGGGCAATGCTTGCGTTCCGTCTCCGCTCCCACCTCGGGAACCTTGCTGGTCCACTGGTCGGAGGCGGGTGATCCGGTGGCTGCCGGAGAAACCCTGGGCTGGATCCGTCCACTTCACCACGACTGAGCGGTTGTTTTTTGACCGAAAAACACCACAGCGCTCCATCAGTGAGCGAATATTGGCCACTTCTGCAACCTCTTTCCCATCCGATGCTTAGCACCACTCGTTGAGAAATACATCTCATAGTGGTAGCCATCTAGCCACTTTGTCATAGTGCCTTTCGCCCGTCGGTTTGGGGGGAATCTCCGTAAATGGTTCAACTGTTGCGAGTTAGTATTCCTGAATCAGCGTCAGACCGATTTGGCACGTTCCATGCAATGAATCAGTGGGCTCTTTGGGACAGGGGAGTTGGAGAGATCCTTCGAAAGAAGTCTCTCGTGCAAGGCCACCAGCCTGCAATAGATTGGTGTCCTCCCCGAGGCGACATTGTCGCCTTCCTTGCTTCATTTCTTTCCGAGGAGGCGCCATTTCCCCGATGGCGCCTCTTTTTTTTGTGCCTATTCGCGGCTGACTTCTCGCCGGTACGGATCGTTTTTCCCACCCCAACTCTCCTTCTGATCGCCCAGTCACCAGCGGCAAGATGAAGTGGGGCACTAGGGTTGATCCGGGTGTGTCTGGGCACGTATCGGCCGGTGCTGCACCGAGGATGTTCCTCGTTGCAGTCCATCCGGATGGATCACCTCGACCGGTTTGCGTGCAAAGGAAATGACGACTCCGATTCCCATCAAGGTCACCACAATGGAAGTTCCGCCGAAGGAGATGAGGGGCAGTGGCATACCGGTCACAGGTAACAGCCCGACCGTCACCGCCTGGTTGATGATGGCCTGCATTCCAATCTGAGTCGCCACACCCACAGCCACCAGCCGCCCGAAGGGATCGCGACAATTCCAGGCGACGCCCAGCATCGTCAACACCAGTACCAGGAATCCCAGCAGCACGGAGATGGTGCCAACCAGACCCCACTCTTCTCCAATGACCGAGAATATGAAGTCGTTGTGATCCTCCGGCAAGTAGCCGAGATCGTGGTGACTGCCCAGGTGCAGGCCGCGCCCAGTCGGGCCGCCACTACCGATGGCGATGATCGATTGAGCCACCTGGTAACCACCAGCGGATTCCAGAGCGACTTCGCCAATTCCAAGATAGCTTTTGATTCGATCCTGCTGGTAATTAGTCAGTAGCGGCCAGCCGCAGCTACTCACCAACAGCAATGCGGTGACACCGAGAGCGATGAATTTTCGAGTGCTGATACCGCCAACCCAGAACATCGCAGCGATGGTCGGAGCCAGGATCAAGGCTGTTCCAAGATCAGGCTGAGCCGCAATCATCAGAAAGGGGAGAGCGGCCATCGCCAGAACCTTGAGGAGACTCTTCCACTGACGCAGGCGTTCGCCATTGCGAAGAAGTTGCGCGACCAGCAGGATGGTGGAGATCTTTGCCAACTCCGATGGCTGGAGACCAAATCCGCCGATTCGTATCCAACGAACTACCCCTCCTTGGGCCCACTTCCACAGTAGTAGTAGTCCCAACAGACCTATGGTTCCCCAGAAGAATGCCGCCGAGTACTTCTCGAACTGCTTCGAAGGGATGCAGGAGAACGCCAACATCCCGGCCAGACCGACCAGTATTTTTTTCATGTGACTGCTGGAATAGGGGCCAGGAAATCCACCTTCAGGTCCATCTGCAGCGCTATGCACAAATATGGTACCGATGACCAACAACAACCCGGTGGTCAGGAGTAACAGCAAGGCAGGACCGATCCAGCCCTCCTTCCAGTCTCGGAGCCACGACTGGATCAGTGAAATCATCGGGACAGATCCCATCCACGTTGCTGCTCGAGCCGGTTGAGTATCTCGGAAAGGATAGGAGCGCATGCTTCACCACCTCCGAGAGCGACCTGTTGCACCGAAATCGCAAACGCTACTTTTGGCTGGACTACCGGTGCGAAACCGATCAACCAGGCATCATTAAGTGGCGATTGTCCTCGCTTTGCTGTGCCCGTCTTGACAGCGACATCGTAAGTAGTCAATCCGTAGGATGGCTTGAATGCGGTCCCACCTCGGTCTCTGACAGCCGACACCATTCCATCGATCACAGTTTCGAAGTGTTTCTGATCGATATCTGGTGCGGTCGATTCCCCGATGATCCCATCGATGATGCGGATTCCAGGTCCCTGGCCGCGACAGGCGATGGTGAGTGCGATCCTCGCCATTTGCAGAGGAGTGGTGGTAAAGCCACGACCGATGGCTGTCCCTGTCGGATTGGTGACGGGACGGATGCCTGCCGATTCAGAAGCGATTCCACAGCCAGAGTTTCTCCATAATCCCAACTGCTCGCCACAGGCGACGATTCCTTCCACACCGAGACGTTGGCCCATGGTGTAGAAAAAGACATTACAAGATCGCGCCAGTGCTGCAGAGAGATTCAACTCTATGCCGTGAGGGTGATTGTTGCAGCGATTTCTATTCGTCTGAGACGGGTCGAGAATTCCGTTACAAAGGATCTTCTCATCCGCTGTGACGACTCCAGCCTGCAAGGCTGCCAGTGCCACCACTGTCTTGAATGTAGAGCCTGGGTCGATCGCCCACGCGCTGACGCGGTCGTGAAACCAGCCAGACTTCGATTGGCTTCTTTCGTCATATAGAGCTCGATCTCGATAGACTTCCATCCCCTGTGCCGGTAGGGAAGTCCAGCCGATCGCAGAACCATCGTCGACTTCCAGGATCACCACGGCTCCAAAATCGATGTCTCTTGAAACCAACAGATCTTGGCACCAGCGACTCAATGCGAAATCGACCGACAATTTGACGTCATCCCCGGCGCGAGCCCGAGCCACATGTAACGGATCCCCGACCGATCGCCGGAGATGGTCGAGGATTCGCACCTCGGCTCCCGGTTGCCCACGGAGTCGCTGCTCCAGCACCGACTCCAGGCCGCTGCGACCCACTTGATCGGCGCTGTGATGGGAGAATTCTTGCAGGACCTCAAAGACTCGGAGGTCCCTGAGAACCAAACGATCGATGACGGGTTCGTCACGCTGCTTCCAACGATCCAGAACAGCCTGTGATGGCAATCCTGTGTGACCGAGAAGTTGCCCGAGGAAGGATCCGCCAGGATGCTCTCGATTCCGCACTTCTTCGAGATGGATTCCCGGCCAGTTCTCCGGATCGGTGCTGATCTTGACGACAAGATGCGCTGGGACCGCATCTTGTAACGGGTGTCGCTGGTGCCGAAAAATCCACTCTCGCTCCTGGATGTCTCGCTCGGGATCTTGTACCAGAGCATAGGCCTGTTCGACCTTATCCCACAGAGTACCTCGCTCCAGCTCGAGTTCTCGTTCCATCCTTCGAATCCCGATCTCCCCTGCAAACAACAGGTTGGGATCGATATAAATCGTGTAATCGTGGCCCTCATCGGTGACCACCACTCCTGGATAATCCTCCGGTCTCAATCGAACGGCACGTGCGACCTCCTGGCCGGTTTTCTGGTCGAGTTTGCGAAGCCATGGATGGTTCGCCATCTCTTCGACGATACCGAACTGGTGGCGTAATGAGGAACGTGCCCCTTGAAGTGAGTTCCACAGTGCCGCTTCATCCCACGGAAACTTGGAGTTCACTCCATGAACTTTTTTGGCCAGTCGCCTGGCCACCCAGCGCACTGGTTCCAGTTCAGAGAGAAGGAAGGAAGCTCGAACCACCGGGATATCGCACGCCAGGACGATTCCACGAGAATCGAGAATCCGCCCACGAGGGGCGGGGAAGTAACGAATCGATCGATGCATGCTGGAAGCTCGAAGAGCGTGCTCACGCCACTCTAGACCCTGCAACACCACTAACCTCGACCCGATTCCTGCGGTCAGCAGGATCAGCAGGGTTGCGATGAACAGAATCCGAACTCGTTGCATGGATACCTTTCAAAACAAAAATCAAAGGGGGAATCGAGCACTTCGCAACAGTGGGGTGGTCAGATCCAGTACTGGAAATAACAACGCTACGAAAAGTGCCACAACCCAACAACTCTGAAACACAAAACTGATCGTAGGAAGGTTGCCCGCCAGAACGAACTCCTGAAGGACTGCCCCCAACAGCAGCGCTGGAATCACAATCTGGAACCGTTTCCATGGATGATATGGATCCAACAACTGTCGTAACCCACGAACCGCAATCAGCACCAACAGGAGTGGAGCCAGCACTTCCAGAGGGGTAGAAATCCCACCGTACAAACGGTAGATACAGATGACTGAGAGAACCACGACGATTCTCGGCCAGCGATCGACCAGTGCAAACCAGACCAGCAGGATCAACAACGGATCCGCCACTGCAGCGGTTTTCACCATGAGCGGTCGAAAGGCCCCGGTGGTAAAGATGGTCAATACCAGGATGATGGTGAACCAACCCACCTTCATCGCGTATCCAATCGGGTCATTGGAGTCAGGATCAAAACTTCCTGTCCTTGATGAAGAGTGGAGGTGGGTCGAATCACGGTGTCGCGAAATGGGATTCTCACTTCAGAGACGATCCCGACCACCAGTCCTTCCGGAAAGGTGCCGCCTCCTCCATGGGTTCTGACGACCATACTCTTGTCCAACTTTACCGGGTCGATTCTCAAGCGAGGATGACCCTGGCCGCGATCGGGCCCGCCGGCGTAGATAGCCAATCGACCATCTTCATCGATAAAGGGGATGACGAAGGCTGGATCGTCCGCCAGTTGAACGAGGCTCCAACCCGGTCCGGTGGAGATGATCTTGCCGATTACCCCTGCCGCCCCAATCACACCCATTCCTGCAGTCAGGCCCGTCTCTGATCCACGATCAAGACGTGCCACCGATCTTCGTGGATGCGGATCATTGTGCGGACTCATTCGCGCTGGAACCAGTTGGAAGAGAGATCCTACGAAATTCGCAGAAAGGAAACGATCGAGTAAACCCTGGCGATCGAGTATTGCCAGTTCCTCTGTCTCGGAAATGAGGGAGTGTTGAAGCGCTTGCTCCAGCAGTTGACGGTGAACATCTACTGATCCAGAGGAAGAAACGAGTGGCTGAAGTCCGTAGCCGATCAAGGCGAGGACTAACCAGCAACCGATCGCCCAGTAAGCGCGCTCGATGCGCTTCACATCACTCCCGTTCGATTCCGTCGAGGCGGATTCTAGAAATCGTCCTCGATGGAGTCGAGGACAGAAGAATACTCATCTAGTTTTTCCAGAAAAATTGCCGTCCCTCTGGCAACACAGGTTAATGGGTCGTCAGCAACGCGGACAGGCAATCCGGTAGCCTTACGGATCTTCTCATCGAGTCCTCGTAGCAGGACTCCTCCGCCACAAAGTACGATTCCACGCTCGACCAGATCTGCACACAACTCGGGATCCGTTTTCTCAAGTGAGGATTTGATCCCTTCGATAATCTGGTCCACCGGAGGTTGGAGCGCCTCGCGAATTTCTTCGCTGGTGATCCGGGTACTGCGCGGAAGGTTGCCGATCAAATCTCGACCTTTGACCTCCATCTCGAGTTCAACTTCGAGTGGGTACGCCGATCCGATCTTGATCTTGATCTGCTCCGAAGTCAGTGGCCCGACCAGAATGTTATAGGTGTCTTTGATGTACTTGACGATCGCCTCGTCCATATCGTCACCTGCGACTCGCAGCGAAACACTGGTCACGACATCCGCCAGCGAGAGCACGGCGATCTCTGTGGTTCCGCCACCGACATCGACCACCATGCTGGCGATCGGCTCCTCGATGGGAAGCCCTGCACCGAGTCCTGCTGCGCGAGGCTCTTCGACCAGGTAGACCTTCCTGGCTCCAGCCCGTTCGGCAGAATTGTAAACCGCACGTTTCTCGACTGCAGTGATGCCGCTGGGAACAGCGATGACCACGCGGGGGCTGAAGAAGCGAGATCGATTCTGAACCTTCCTGATGAAGTACTTCAACATCGCTTCGGTGATCTCAAAATCTGCGATCACACCGTCTCGAAGAGGTCTCACGGCTTCGATGGAGGTGGGGGTTCTTCCCATCATCTCCTTGGCGACACTACCGACCGCTCGCCCATTGAGGAGAACCTGGTTGCTGCCGGCCTTGACCGCCACTACCGAAGGCTCATTGATGACGATTCCACGCCCACGAACACATACCAGTGTGTTGGCAGTTCCAAGATCAATCCCTAGATCGGTGGAAAACCGACCCACCAGGGAGTTCATCCAAGTGTGTGCTGTTCGAAATACCAAGAGTTATACTCCTCGCCCATCTCCGCAGTGAACGGTCTCACCAATTCTGCGGAAACGATTCCCCTTGAGGACCACGGTCCTCAATCTTGATTGAACTCTTGTGAAGTGCAGATGCGCCTTCCGGGCGATCCTTCCACGGTATTGCACCGTGGACAAGAGTTCGTTGCTGCTCCATAGGGCATTCTACGCAGGGTTTCTCTGAGAGGCGAGGGGAGACTGAAAAGAACCGTGACCAGTTCCCAGACTCCGGGGTGCTTCCGCCTGTGAAAAAAGGCCTGCTTCCCGAACGGGAAGCAGGCCTTAATTCGAAGTCAACAATTCGAAGTCATCCACACGGCACTGGATCCGGTGATTACCCTTCATCCGGGAGTTCAACTCCCGCGAGCAGGGCATTGGCCTTATCTGTGGTGTGCTTCAGTGCTGTATTTTCCCACGATTTCGCACTGGTGGTGGCGGTCTTGCCTGGAATCGTTAACTCCCGCAAGCGCATCCCCAGCAGAGTCGAAGCCAGGATCAGACAAACCACCGAAATGGCCAGCAAACTGGTCGCCAGTGGGCTTGCATCCTTGCGTTCTACGATCGGTTGATCATACATGTGAGCCCCTTCCTAACCGGACAGACGTGTCGAGGCCTTGTGTCCCTCACGAATGCCGGAGCCCTCCTGGAACAGGATGGTGCAACCGGACATATCGTCAAGAACCTTGGTGACCTGGACTTTGCCAATGAAGCGATCGCCATCGTAAATGGTGAACTCATAGCCGATCTCGACGTTATCGTCTTTACCGACCGAGAGGACCACGACCCCTTCCTGAACACCGACGACCATTCCGTCGATCGGAGGCGCTGTGGTCACTCCGATATCGGGAAGACGGACACCGGAGTCGACAATCCGGGAGATCAGAAGCTGTTGATCATCATAATCTTGCTTGAGCGCAGTCAGCTCCTTGTTGAGAGCTTCCGTCTGCTGAGCCAGTTGCTCCTTGTCGAGCAAAGCACGGTTGCGTAGACGCTCCGCCAACTTCTTTGCTTCTCCTGCGGAGTCGATTTCACTGCTAAGGCGAGTGATCTCTTCCTCGAGGCGAGCGATATTGGAATCCTTGTCCTGGATATGCTCATCCTTCTGGGAGATCCGGGAATCCAGATCGTCGATTTTGGTCTCGAGCCTCGCGGTATCCTTGCGAAGATCCCCATTGTCGTTCTGAAGAGTAGTCACCTGGGTACCGAGTTGCTCGGCTTCACTCTTCAGCGACACGTTGTCGCGACTCTTACTATCGAGTTGCCCTTGCAACTCACTCTTCATCGTCTTGGCCTTGCTGAAAGTCTCTTCATGAGCCTGTTGGGCTTTCTCGGCGGCACCTTTCCAGTCCTTCTGGGACTGGAACAAGGTTGCACTGACACCGAGGAAAAAGAGTGCAAGGACGAGATTGATCACCACGAAAAACTTGGCGAGCCCACTCATCTCCAGTTCCTTCCGTTCGGGATGATCCTTGGAGTTCCGGAACTGTTCCGAAATGACCGCTGGATCGGCGGGGATACCGCCTCCCATAACACATCTCCTCGATCGCTAGCCCGTCTCCCCGAGGCTTACGATGATTTTCAGATCACCGTTCGACGACCGATTTGAGTATTCCATTAATTTGACGAACAGTCCCGGCATTGATCACCGCGACTCTTCCACAACTGGCAAATCTGCTTTCAGATCTGACTCCCGACCTCAAACCGTTCTTCACTTGAGCCTCCTCCGGGAGAGAGGAAGCGATCGATAGAACCTGCCACTGACATTCCACTGACATCGGTTCCATCGCAAGCGAGCAAGCGATTGGATTCCAAGTGGGACATGATATCTGTCTCTTTCCGGGGGGTCAAGTTCCCCCGAGACAGCTTCCGAGCAGATTTGATTCGACCCAGCCCGGCTTCCCGGACCTCCTCTGGTGCTCCAGATCGGTGGCGAACGGCCCCCCTCTCCCGTAGCATTCCCGCGAGGCAGGAGGGTCTCCGTGTTTACTGGAATCGTCGAGCGTAGCTCCAGAATTCTCAATTTGACCACCACCCCACAGGGACGGCGGTTGACTGTCAGTTCTCGCCCAGAAACCTCCACCAGTGGGGATCTGTCGCCGTGGGGAGATCTGGTCCCTGGGGAGAGTATCAGTGTCGACGGGGCTTGCCTGACCCTGTTACCCGAGGCCAAAGAACTCCAGTTCGACGTGGTGGAGGAGACGCTGCGGCGCACCGTCCTCGGCACCAGAGTGGTCGATTCCGTCGTCAATCTGGAGCGAGCCTTGAAGGTGGGGGATCGACTGGGAGGCCATTATGTCACTGGCCACATCGACACCCTGGGTACCATCCGCTCCATCCAGTCGGATGGGGAGACCTGCTGGATTATCGAACACGATCGATCTTCACGATTTCGTACCGTCGAAAAGGGTTCCGTGACCGTCGATGGGGTCAGTTTGACCGTCGCCAGTAGTAGCGACGACTCCTTCTCCGTGGCGTTGATTCCTCATACTCTCGCGGTCACCTCCCTCGGCCAACGTGACGTGGGGGATGTGGTCAATCTCGAGATGGACCATTTCGGCCGCTGGGTCGATGAATTGCACCGTGATCGACAGGGAGACTCCTCATGACCGATGGCTCCGTCAGAGCACGCATTGCTCCTAGCCCCACCGGAGATCCCCATGTGGGAACCGCTTACGTGGCACTGTTCAATCGCACTCTGGCACGTCAGACCGGAGGCCAGTTCCTGCTGCGCATCGATGACACTGATCGCACCCGCTATCAGGCCAGTAGCGAGCAGAAGATCTTCGATGCCTTGCGCTGGCTCGGCCTCGACTGGGATGAAGGACCGGACATCGGTGGTCCCTGTGCTCCCTATCGCCAGAGTGAGCGTAACGCCATCTACCAGCAAAAGGTCGATCACCTGCTGGAGAGTGGCAGTGCCTATCGCTGCTTTTGCAGCGCAGAAACTCTTGCCAAGGCGCGGGAAAAGCAGAAACAGGACAAGATGCGACTGGGCTATCCTGGGACCTGTCGTGATCTGGATCGGGTCGAGGCCAACCAGAGAGCTGCCAAAGATGAGCCTCATGTCATCCGTTTGCGAGTTCCGGCGGAGGGAGAGACCTCCTTCGTCGATCAGATTCGTGGAGAGATTCGCGTCGCCAACTCCGAGATCGATGATCAGGTCCTGATCAAGACTGACGGATTCCCCACCTACCACCTGGCCAATGTGGTCGATGATATCGAATTCGGGATCACCCACGTGGTTCGAGCGGAGGAGTGGCTGATTTCGACTCCCAAACACGTGTTGATCTACCAGGCTCTGGATCACCCATTACCGAGGTTTTTCCATGTACCACTGCTGAGAAATGCCGATCATTCAAAGATCTCCAAACGCAAAAATCCGGTCAGCCTCGACTGGTTTCGTGAGCAGGGTTACCTGAAGGAGGCGATTCTCAATTTCCTCGCATTGATGGGTTGGTCACCCCCCGATGAAGAAGAGGTCTTTGACCTCGATCGATTCCAGCAAGAATTCAATATCGAAAAGATCTCTACCGGTGCTCCAGTCTTCGATCTGGTGAAACTGGACTGGATCAACGGAATGCACATCCGCAGGATGGAACCGCAGGTGTTGTTGAAGCGCCTTGCGGATGAAGGATTCCTCCCTCCAGCAGTGTCGCAAGAAGATGCAGCAACGATCTTGCCGCTGGTCACAGAAAGAATGGTGCGGCTGGCTGAATTCAGTGACCGAACCGACTGGTACTTCGGAGACCCAATAGCCCCCAGTTCCGACCAACTGATCCCCAAGAAGGGCACACGCGAGACTTCTCTCTGCGCCCTCGAAGGCTCTCGCGAGTTGTTTGCAGAGATTTCGCCATTCGAGCCCGCCGCCATCGAGGCGGCTCTCGCACAACTCCTCGACCAGCACTCATTGAAGAAACCGCAGTTGTTCATGCCGCTACGCTGGGCTTTGACCTCTCGGCAGGATTCACCCGATCTCATCGAGGTGATCGCTGTGCTTGGTAAGGATCGATCGATCGAGAGGATCCAGCGTGCTCTGGAGATCCTGGTGACCGCTCCTTGAACCAACCCCATCGAGTCGACCTTCATCTTCACACCCGCTGTAGCGATGGGGGACTGACCCCGGCCGAAGTAGTGGACAGAGCCGCCGGGATTCTCTCGTGCATCTCCATCTGCGATCACGACACCCTGTCCGCTTATCACCAGCTCGACGTTCCTCCATCGTTACGAATCCTACCGGGACTCGAGATGACTTGTCGTGTCGGTCCTCACGACTTGCACCTTCTGGCCTATTTCCCCGAGGGCTTGACCGCACCTCTCCTCGATTGGGTTCAGCAACTCGAAGATGATCGACGCCATCGGGTGATGGCTGGCGTGATGAAACTTCGCGACTCCGGCATTCCCTTGCGGATGGCGGACCTCGAGGAAGAGTTGCAAGGTGGTGTGCCATGTCGGTCTCACGTGGCGAGAGCTTTGGTGCGTGGGGGACTCGCAGCGACCACCAGACCACTCTACAAGCGTTGGCTCGGGGGAGATCGATTTGCCCGCCCTGCTCTGGCTGGATCCGATGCCATCGAGCAAGTTCATCAGTTCTCAGGACTGGTCTTTTGGGCTCATCCAGCCGCTGTTCATCTGAAACAGGTGGGCAGGTCGTTGGTCGAGGCAGGACTCGATGGCGTCGAGTGTCTTTCTCGAAACCTGGGGCCCAAAGATCGAGCCGCTGCACGCCTGTTCAAGGAGCAGCATCAACTGGGAGCTTGTGGAGGTTCGGATCTTCACTTCGAGACGGTTCGCGCCCGTGTCGGGAGTTACGGAGTCGAAGAATCGTTGATCGATGATCGATTAATTCGTAGTTCTACCCGGTCAACTTCCCAGTGAGGTCAGGAACTCCGCGTTGTCACCGAAGGATCCGACTCTCTGACTGAGCAACTCCATTCCCTCGATGGGATTGACGCTGGTCAGAACTCTTCTCAACTTCCAGATCTGTTCAATCTCTTCGGTGCTGTAGAGTTTCTCTTCCTTACGAGTCCCAGAAAGTGTGACATCGATGGCTGGGAATACCCGTTGGTCGGCCAGTTTTCGAGAAAGAACCAATTCCATGTTTCCGGTTCCCTTGAACTCCTCGAAGATCACCTCGTCCATGCGACTGCCCGTCTCGATCAATGCGGTAGCGATGATCGTCAAGCTTCCGCCCTCCTCGACATTGCGAGCGGCACCGAAGATGGCCTTGGGCTTCTCCAGCGTCTTCGCATCGACTCCTCCAGAGAGAGTACGACCGCTGTGAGCGGTCTCCAGGTTATAAGCCCGTCCCAGGCGAGTCAGAGAGTCGAGCAGCAGGACCACGTCGCATTTCGCCTCCAGCAACCGATGGCAACGTTGCAATGCCATCTCCGAGACGCGTACATGGGTCTTGGATGATTCATCACTGGAAGAGGCGTAGACCTCTGCCTTGACCGTTCGCTTCCAGTCGGTGACCTCTTCCGGTCGTTCATCGACCAGTAGGGCGAGCACCATCGAATCGGGGTGAATTTCAGTGATCGACTTGGCCATCTGTTGCAACAGTACCGTTTTCCCGGTTCGTGGAGGAGCCACGATCAGGGCTCTCTGTCCCTTTCCGATCGGTGCGATCAGGTCGACCAGGCGCATCGAGATGTTGCCGTTATTCCCGAGCAAGAATCGATCGGTCGGATCGATGCTGGTCATCTCCTTGAAGAAAGTTCGATTCTTGACTTCTTCGGGTTCATCTCCGTCGACCGATTCGATGCGCGCAAGGCTGGGGCCGCGACCTCGGGGTGAGCGGCCGCCGACAGTCCCGACGATGTAGTGACCGGTATGGAGACTGTACTTCTGTACCAAATTGTTTCCGACATGGATGTCGTCTTGCTGGATCCGGAACGACTTTTCGGCCGATCGCAAGAAACCGAATCCCTGGTTTCCGACCTCCAGGATGCCTCGCACCGCGGTTCCCTCCGCCAGTGGGGGAGAATCGCTAACTGGTCCACTTCTGCGTGAGTTCGGATCCTGACTTCGCGAGTCCTGGCGACGATCCCGTTGCTGGCCGCCAGAACGGCGACCGCCTCCGCGTCCGGAGCCCCCGCCGGAATTACCCTGGCTTGACCCTGTACGAGTACGACCGCCGCGACTACTCCTGCGACGGCGACTGGTTCCATCCGAATTCGAGGACGAATTGCCCTGGTTCACTGCTTCTCCTTGAGGTGAAACTGTTGGGTCGATCCCGCTGTGGGACTCCTCCAACTTGGTGTCGATTGAGATGCTGATCTTCAGCAGTTACTCATGGGTTGAAAATGTAATGGATCGTAACTTACGTGTGAGCGGCCCTCAGGGCCTCATGTCGACCGATCCAATACCTGGTGCTCTGGAGTCCATCAGTTCAATACTTCTTCAGTGGGATGGTAGTAAAAAGATCCCAATTGAACAGAGAGAATGAGTTCGAAAAACCGAGCGCTCGATCCAAAGATGTCAGATCCAACAATCGAAAACAGCAGGTCAACATGGTGCGGAAATCCCTGAGGTCCTGAATGCAGATCCGGAAAAGGAATCCCGAGACTGCGCATGATCCTGAGAAGAAGGGAATGACTTTGCCACGAAGAGGCCTTCTGCCCTCCGAACGATTTCGATGATACCCTCCCTGTTCATCGGTTCCAGTGCTTGTCTCACAGCTTTTAAGTTTAAGGAGTTCGATGTCGATCGCTCGTGGATGGTACATCGTGATCCATGACGGCAAGACGTTGGAGGCCGCTCAGGCATGGTTCACAGCCCATCCCGGTATGATCGCCGGGATCGAATTGAGGCTCGATCTGGCCGGCGAGGAATCTCCACTTCCTGATCCTCCTGCCAATTTATCGGTCATCGTGACCGATCGTGGGGGACGAACGAATCACGCCAGAACCACTCGCAGGGACCAGATCTGTCGTGAGTGGCGCGGTACCCTCGATGTCGATCCACAAACGGATGCGGCAGCGCCGACCGATCTTCCGTGGATCTATAGCTGTCATCGAACCCCGGACACCCCGGTCTCCGTCCAGTTCCAAATCGAGGAGGCGCAACGATCGGGAGCGGTGGCAGCCAAGATCGTCATGCCGGAGGGGGACCTGGCGGCTCGTCGCCTGGCTCTCGCTCAAGTGGCAGCTGATGGATCCTACCCGGTGGTCTGTTTCAATGCTGGAGATCAATCGCCGATCGATCGCCTGGTAGCGCTGGACTGTCAGCAACCGTGGGGATACGCGCGGGTTCCAGCGGACGATCCGGGGATTCCTGGGCTGCCATCGATCGGCGCCATCGTCGATCGTTATCGATTCCGCAGATGTGAGTCGCAGCGACCACTACAGGCGGTCATCGGAGCCGAGGTTCAGAACCATCTGGCTCCCGGATGGCATAATCGTTGGCTGGAAGAAAACGGTTCACCGGCCCGGATGATCCAGTTCTCCACCGATCAGCCAGACCCCTTCCTCGACGAGTCCGATAATCTTCAACTGGATGCTCTTTCGGTATCCGATCCCTACCAGGCGTGGGCACGTCGGGTCGCCCGACCGCTCGACGAAGATGCCTCCCGTTGGAATCGCTGGGACACCTTGATTCGCCAACCAGATCGGTCATGGGTCGGTACCAGTTGCGAAACCATTGCAGTGCGACGGCTGCTGCAGCAACACTTCTCAGGGCACGTGACGGTGGTGGTCGTCGGACTGGAAGAGGATTCCCAGATGCTGGCTCTGGAACTGACCCGGCTCGGTTATCAGGTCAGTCGAATCTGTACCCGTCGCGGACATGGGCCTGGAAACAGCGACTCTCGACAAGATACCGAGGCGGTCGAACAGGCTGCGGCACTGATTCACTGCGATCGCTCCTACAGGACAGGTTCGAGAGGAACAAAGCAGCCCGATTCTTCGTGGGACCTGACTCGATTTCACGGTGAGTTGGCGATCGATATGAGCCATCCGCTCCAGAGTCACCAGCAGTGGAAGACTCTGGAGAGCACCGCAGTGACCGTCGTCGATTCGTTGCACTTCTTCAGCGAACAGATGCGCCTGCAGTGTCGGTGGTTTCATCCAGGTGTAGTCACTGCTGGAGAAGTCACTCCGGTGGAAGCGCTCCGGATCGCTCGAGAGGCATTTGAAGAACTGCAGTGAACTGGTCCCGACAAACGTCTGCCCGCAGACCAGACCTGCGGCGAAGCGGCGGTGAAAGGAGAAGGGGCAGACAGTCCCGAGTCTTACATGGGTCCGATAAGGTACATTATGGGATGTAGGGGGACTCGGCACCATCTGGCCTGAGACAGCCTGGACGCCAAGAGAAGCGTGATTGGCATTCCTCGCTACATGTCAGATTCAGCATTGAACTGAAGCCGTTCGACCGGGATCGCTCTACGGTCGGATCGATGACGTCGGGAAAGATCGCTGTGATTCGGCATGGATTCGAAAACATGGATCTCAGAACAGCACATCCAGAATAACGAATCCCGAGGCAGCCAATCTCGGATCGGGGTTGGCCTGCACCTGAGGCGTGATCCCCGCCAAAGTTGATCGCCTGCTAGATCACTCGAGGAAAGAGACCCGTTCATCTGTTCCAGGAGAAGACTGATCCGGGCAATGGTATCCAGGAGGACGATGGATGAACCGCACATCGGACAACGCCAAAGACCTCTTCTTCGGTGGAGGGATCACCATAAACAATCTGAGTTTCTATCCGACGGATTACGATATTCGGGGTTCCATAAGGAGCCGATAATAACTCCTTACGTCCAAAGTGACTGGATCGAAGACCTTTCAATGAAACGTAAAATAATCTCTCCGCTGACGGTCTCTGGTGTCCTCGCCATCGTCATCCTGGGTGCATCTGTCTTTCAATCGATCGAAAAGTTGTCCGCTCAGGATCTGGCTTCCACTTCCCTGGACAAAGCTGCTTCCCTTCCAAACATCATCCTGCTGCTCTCGGATGACCAGGGCTGGAATGGTCTATCGGTGTCGATGCACCCCACCGCTTTCGGAGCCCGCAGCAGTATCATCGAAACACCTCAGCTGGAGAAAATGGCCGGGCGTGGCCTCCGGTTTTCTGCGGCATACTCTCCCGCGTCCGTCTGCTCTCCCACTCGAATCAGTCTCCAAACCGGTCGCAGTCCTGCCGCTCTCGGTTGGACCAAAGCAGGTCCCGGGGTTCGATCCGCTCAAAACTATCCAATGGTCGGAGCCGTATCCCGGCGCACCATCCACAGTGAAGAGATCACCATCGCGGAGGTGTTGAAGAAGGCGGGCTACGCCACTGCGCACTGGGGAAAGTGGCACCTCGAGGGCGGTGGCCCTGGAAATCATGGCTATGACGTCAGTGATGGAAACCTGGGCAATGAGGCCGCGGCAAAGTTCAAGGATCCCAACCCTGTCGACATTTTCGGTATGGCTGAACGCGGCATCCACTTCATGAAGGAACAGAAAGAGGCCGAGAAACCTTTCTTCATGCAATTCTCTTTTCATGCCCTTCACTCTCCAGGGAATGCTCTGGAAGCCACGGTCGAAAAATACAAAAAGAAGTTTCGGGGAAGACGGGAACGACAGGCACATCGTTGCGCCATCGCCGAAGACCTCGATACCGGTGTCGGCCGTATCCTTGCGGCCATCGAGGAACTCGAACTGACCGACAACACCTATGTCATCTACATGTCTGATAATGGTTCAGGTGGCGGGGGCCGCAACAGTCTTCTCGGCGGCGGTAAAGGTAGCCTACGTGAAGGCGGGATACGGGTGCCTTTGATCATCCAGGGGCCCGGCATCACCGCCAACAGTTGGTGTGACACACGAGTGGTCGGATTCGATCTCTTCCCCACCTTCTGTGAATGGGCCGGAGTGCCGAAAGAGAAGTGGCCCGCAGAACTGGAAGGCGGCAGTCTGGTGCCACTGCTGAAACCCAAAAGCAAAGGAACGACCACAACACACTCCTGCGTCTCACGCCCCAGAGAAGAACTGGTCTTCCACTTCCCCCACTACCAATCAGGCGATCCGCCCCATTCGGTGATCTATCTCGATGGCTACAAAATGTTCCGCTTCCACGACAGTGGGAAGACGGAGGTGTATGCCATCGACCAGGACATGGCAGAGACGAACGATCTCGCTCCACAGATGAAGGATAGGGTCGAAGCCCTCAGCCTCAAACTGGCCACCTACCTCGAAAGGGTCGGTGCAAAGATGCCGACGAAGAACCACCAGTACGATCCGAGAAAAACGAGTAGCGATCGTACAAAGCGGGGCAGTTCACAGAAGAAACGGGAGCGATTCTGAGGAGCAAAACCCTGGGCGTTGTAAGGCTTGCGTAGTTTTGCTTGGGGAATGCCAGCACATTCTGGATATTGGCTGACGGTGCGACGTGCGATCGATAGGCCCTGAGCGACGATCATCTTCGGGAGTTGGGTATCACTCCACAGGTTCGCATCATCTTCCTCATCGATGAGGATACGAATGGCCTGGTAGATCGTCCAAAACCGCTCAGTCAGATGCGCACGGCTACTAGCCTCGGCTACCAGCGCCTGCCGCTGCTGCACGTCCCCCGTAGGAATCGTGACGTTTGCCCCGATGCGGTTTTGGCCGTCTCGCATAATCGGGCTTTGAATTGCCCTGACTGCGTCGAATATTGAGATTCGGGTCGCGTCCATCGGGACGACTTGCGGCCTTCTCGAAACCATCCGAGGAGTCTTTTGAAATCTCGAAGGTACTGAAAGCTGGCCCGAGGCGAATCGCACCGACCACAGAACTGCTGACATTTCCTCTGCGGCATAGATGCGACAAGATGCGACTCGCGGTCGCTCCCTTGGCTGTTCCCCAGTTGATTTCAAAACTCTGGACGGCACCAAAAGAACCCTTTTTTCGTGGCCCCGAATTTCGTGGATTCCGCGATCCTCGGGAATCCCTTGAATGACCTGATCCCTCGGAGACTTCCGCGATGGAATAACCCTGGAGTGCCGGTTTGGGCTCGGCCATCTGCAAGAGAGCGGCAAGGATTTCCAGCGGATCTCGTTGCTCGGGTTGTTCCAAAAGGAACTTTGCGTACGAGGTTTGTTTTTTCGAAACCAAAGAGGAGTCCGCAAGGATGGCATGCAGATCACGACGGAATGTCTTGGTATAACGTTTTTCGATCTGGGCAGGGCTCGGAACCGGCTGCCACTGCGCCTCGACACCTGCCGATGAGAAGATGCGCCTTACGCGGCCCTGGGAATGCGCCGGCACCATCAGAACACTTCGCCCCTTGCGACCCGCTCGTCCGGTACGACCACTCCGGTGAGTGTAATTTTCGACATCCGCCGGTACGTCTGCGTGAATCACCGTGTCGATTTCAGGGACGTCGATCCCGCGAGCGGCGACATCGGTGGCGATCAGGATATCCTGTTCACCATTTTTGAAGGCATTCAGGGTGCGTGTACGCTGAGTCTGATTGAGTTCGCCACTGAACGGTGCGGCGGAAAGTCCATTTGCGGACAGTCTTTCGGCGAGTTCCGTGGCATCCACCCGACGGCGGACGAAAACCAGCACACGCTCGCCGCGAGCATGCAGTAGGACATTGATGATCGCTGCATTCAATTCACGGGGACGAATGCGGTGGGCAACATGCTGAATATCAGCATTGGCTACGCCGAGGCGCGTACCTTCGACATGAAGGGGATTTTCCTGAAAACGATCGGCCAACCGTTTGACGGCCGCCGGAAAGGTCGCAGAAACAAGATGGCTGCAACGATCCTTGGGCAAAAAATCGAGGATCGCTTCCAGTTCATCACGGAAGCCCATGTCGAGCATTTGATCTGCTTCGTCCAATACGACCTGACGAAAAGAGGAACAGTTGAGCCTGCGCGATTTCATGTGATCGAGCAATCGGCCAGGTGTTCCCACCAAGACCGCTGGTGACTTGTTGAGCGCACGGCGCTCACGGCTGATATCCGATCCGCCTGTGACCACTTCAACAGCGACGCCTTTGATCTTGGCAAAGAGCCAGCGCAACTCATCCGCAACCTGCACAGCCAGTTCACGAGTCGGCGTGATCAATAGAACGCGAGGCCCTTCGGCTCCACGGGCGACCGTCGAGGCATCGTCAGTTGAGATCAGATCATTGGCCAGGCGAATACCGAGGGCCAGGGTTTTACCGGATCCGGTCTGTGAGGAGATACGGAGGTTGCGTCCGGTCCCCTCGGAGGAAAGAACCGCCTCCTGTACCGAAGTTAGCTTTTCGAAACCACGTGCAACGATGGCCTCACGAAGCGGAGCCGGTACACCGGCGAATGTGTTAGTCGTTTCCATTTTCGTCTCTCAATAATCCGGGGACTGGTTTGTATTGCCACCGAACTCTATGTGAGCGACGAGGCATGCTGAGGGCCGATGTCGACGCTCAGTCTCAGTAATCTTAGTAGACTGTAGCCTTTTCGAACCGATTTGTCCCAATTGATGAGAAAAAGGCCGAAATTCGGCCCCCTCAATTGCTCTCGTAGGCCTGCCGGAATCTGGCCCGAAACGCGTATAATGAAGATAATAGCGTCGACCGCGAGGATGTCGTGACCCCGCCTCAATTCCCTGTTCCTGAGGTACCCGGTGCCATAACCGGCGTCTGTGAGGTGAACGTGCCCACCAGTCTGCTCCCTCTGCGCCATTCCCCGGTTGCGGAAGTGTTGGCCAGGACGACTGCCAGGTCAGCAGCGCAGCCTGTCCCTAGGTTGCCGAGATCAGTTCAGGTTTCTGTGGGTTCTAGCCGAGCAGTTCATCGAATTGCTCGACATGAGGACAGGCCGCTCGTTGCCGTTTTCCGACCTGGATCATCGGCGGGATTTGCTCTGCGCAACTCTCCTGAGCGATCGGGCAACGCGTGCGAAATCCACAGCCGGAAGGCTTCGCCATCGGCGAGGGTACATCGCCACGCAGTACCAGACGGTCTTCTCTTCGACGGTCAGGGTCTGGCCGGGGTACGGCACTGAGAAGGGCGCGAGTGTAGGGATGTTTGGGTTGGCGGAAGATCTCCTGCGTTTGACCCAACTCGACCAGATTGCCCAGGTACATCACGGCGACTCGATCAGAAACATGTTCAACCACCGAGATATCATGGGCGATGAAGATCACAGTCAGTCCCAGTTCTCGTTGTAACTCTCTCATCAGATTGATCACCTGAGCCTGGATCGAAACATCGAGAGCACTGACCGGCTCGTCAGCGATGATGACTCGAGGTCGAGTGGCCAGTGCGCGGGCGATTCCGATTCGTTGTCGTTGCCCCCCGGAAAACTCGTGCGGGTATCGCTCCGCCTGTTCCTTGCGCAGACCGACCCGTTCCAGCATCTCCTCGACGGCGATGCGACGCTCCTCACGAGACATCTTAGGATGATGAACCCGAAGCGGCTCATCGACAATTTCCTCGACGGAAAGACGCGAATTGAGTGAGGAATAGGGATCCTGATAGACCATCTGAATCTCGCTGCGAAAGGGCCGATATTCCTTGCGGGTGAGTCGAGTCAGGTCGACCGTCCGCCCATCATGGGAGTGGAAATGGACGTTTCCCGATGTGACGGGCACCAGTCCCATCACCGCCTTCCCCAGAGTGCTCTTGCCGCAGCCCGATTCGCCGACCACGCCGAGGGTTTCGCCCTCGATCACCTTCAATGAGATGCCATCGACCGCTTTGACATCCGCAATATGTCTCGAGAAGACACCTCCATGGACCGGGAACCAGACCTTCAGGTCTTCCAGTTCAAGGATCGGTTGTGAAGGCTCCGCGGAACGCTGGACTTCGGTCATTCGCCCCCCTCTTGAGGATTCACCAGATGACAGCGCACCTCGTGACCCTCCGCTACTCTCCTCAGTTCGGGAGACTCTACATGGCAACGATCTTCCGCGAGTGGGCATCGAGTACAGAATCGACAGCCTTGGGGCCAGTCGAAGATGTTGGGAACCATTCCGGGAATCGTGGTCAACTCACCCTGTTCTTCATCCAGTTCAGGTCGTGGCAAACTGCGGAGTAATCCCTGGGTATAGGGGTGCTGAGGATTCTTGAACAAATCGCGCACAGGAGCCACTTCCTGGATCTTTCCGCCGTACATCACGACCACCCGATCACAGGTCTCGGCGACCACTGCCAGGTCATGGGTGATGAGCAGGATGGAAGCTCCCTCTTGCTGATCCTTCATCTCCATCATCAGATCCAGGATCTGCGCCTGGATCGTCACATCGAGCGCGGTCGTCGGCTCATCGGCGATCAAAAGGGCCGGCTCCAGTGACAGGGCCATGGCGATCATCACGCGCTGCCGCATTCCACCGGAGAACTGATGAGGATAGGCAGACATCTGTGTCTCGGCATCGGAGATGCCGACTTTCTCCAGCATCTCCACCGAACGCTGGTGCGCTTCCACCTTGGAACAGCCTCTGTGCCGGACGATGCCTTCACGCAACTGAAAACCGATGGTGTAAACAGGATTGAGCGCAGTCATCGGTTCCTGAAAAATCATCGCGATCTCTCGACCTCGAATGTTTCGCATTTCATCGTAGGAAAGCGCCAGTAGATCCTGGCCCTTGAAGATAGCGGAGCCCTGCTCGATGGTTCCAGGAGGATCTGGAACCAGTTTGAGCAAGGACAGAGATGTCACCGACTTGCCGCAGCCGGACTCCCCCACCAGGCCGAGTACTTCTCCTGGCATCACATCAAAACTGACGCCATCGACGGCACGGGCGGTTTGGCCCTCGACCGAGAAGGAGGTGTGCAGATTTCGCACCTGCAACAGCGGCGTCGTTGCGTCTCCGCTGGATTCGTGGTTCTGATTCATCCCCATCACCTCAACCTCGAGAAGACCTTGGGATCAAACGCTTCCCGCACGGCCTCTCCGATCAGCACCACCAGAAACAGGGTCACCGCCAGTGCCATCACCGGCAACAGTACCAGGTGCGGGTAGATCAACAGGAACTGGAAACCTTGATTGAGCAGGCGACCCCACGACGGATCGGTCGGAGGCAGTCCGAATCCGAGAAAGTCGAGGGAAACCAGCGCGCTGATGTAATTGACGAAGGAGAAGGGGGCGCGGGAGATCACCGGAATCATCGAGTTGGGCAAGATGTGTCGAATCATCACCTTGAAGTCGCTCACTCCGGTGCCGATGGCTGCCTGAACGTAGTCCTTGGCTTTCTCTCGATAAAACTCACCACGAATCTGATAGGTCACGGCCATCCATGACCGAAGGATCACGAGAAAGATCACCAGCATCCAGAATCCGGGATCGACGATGCTGGCGATGATCATGATCAGGAACAAAAACGGCACCGAGCCCCAGATTTCAATGAATCGCTGCAGCAGGATATCGGTCCACCCGCCGTAGTAACCCATGATGGCACCGGCGAGGATTCCCAACACATAGCCGAACCCCATCACCATCATGGCAAAACCGACACTGATGCGGAATCCGTAAAGCAGTAGTGGTAAGACATCGATTCCAGAATCACTGGTTCCCAGAGGAGCTTCCCATGTGTCGAGGAAGCGAGTCATCAAGATCCCTTGATCGTGAAATTTCTTCCCCTCCGACTGGGCCAAGACCTCGGCGATGCCGACCTGCCCCGTATCTCCATGCTGTTGCTGAACTACCGACAATAGCCTCTGATCAGAGGACTGGTCCGATCGAAGTTTCTCTAACCGATCTCCATCCAGCGCGTCAGGAGCATCGAGAATCTGCTGTCGTGAAGCGATACGCTGCTGCAGTCCGCTCACGCCGATCGACTCTTGCACCAACAAGATTCCCACGACATCGGTGACCGGTTGATCCCCTCCACCCTCGACCACGAAGAATTTCTGACCCGGAATAAGGCTGGCCTCATCTACGGCCATCACCTCGTAAGTGGGTTTTCCGCCGATGGTATCGGACGTCTGAGAGATCAGGGTTGCCGTCGAGTACCTCGGAGTGATTCCAGGAATCGGCAGCGATGGGCCGTGCGGCGCAGTGCCGGGAAGATCGAGACGATTTCGCCTCGGACCGTGACGATAGAGTGGCCAAACGATGGAGGCTCTGCCGCTGACAAACACTTCTTTGATCAAATCGAAGTTGTCGATCTGGAAATCCAAGCTCTTCAGATCTTCTCGTGCAGCAGCGAGATCCTCCACCAGCCATTCTTCCGGTTCGTCTCCATCCTCCAGCAGTTCATCGATCTCTTGCTGGGTCTGCGATATCTCCTCGGAAAGTTCCTTCCGCGCTTGCAGTCGCTCCTGAGCAATCGGTCCGAAGGAACCCGCTGGATCGGCAACGATGCCACCGAAAGCCTTGTAGTCGAGAGGTCCTTCTCCCGGAATCCCGTAGTCTCCCGACCGATCATAGGTCGGGAAGGGACCATCGACAAAGAAGAGCCAGGTATTGGCCAGATCTCTCACTGCGGGAAATGCGCTATTCTCGCCGTAGCGGATCATGATCGGTCGATCGTTGACCAGCACCTCGAGAAATAAGGAGGTGGTGAACATACTGGTGACGATGACAAAGGAGATGTAACCGCGACGGATGGAGCGAAAGCGTCTCAACCGTTTCTCTGCCAAAGGACTGGTCCTGAACTTGAATCCCAGCAGTCCCGAGATGGTCCTGAACAACCAGGGGATTCCGCGCATCGTCAGAAGCACTCCTCCAGCCAGAACCAGGAGGGTCAGTAGATAGGTCATCTTCTCTCCTCCTACTTGAACCGGATCCGAGGATCGATGAGGGCCCAGATCAAGTCACTCAAGATGTTTCCGGTCAGTCGAATCAGTACACCGAAAACCAGCGTGGCCAGGATGATCGGATAATCACGGCGGATGATCGACTCGTACCCGAGTAATCCCATCCCGGGAATGTTACAGACCTTTTCAATGAGGAAGGAACCAGCAAAGAGTAACCCGAGGAAGTGTCCGATCCCCGCAGTGATGGGGATCAATGAGTTCCGCAGCGC
This sequence comes from Planctomycetota bacterium, assembly GCA_018694835.1. Taxonomy (GTDB): domain Bacteria; phylum Planctomycetota; class UBA8108; order UBA1146; family UBA1146; genus QNYK01. The sequence continues at coordinate 66,140 of JABHOG010000015.1, forward strand.
ATGTACATAGATGACTCGGCCCTCGGATAGTCCCTTGGCGAAGGCGGTGCGAACGTAATCAGCGCCGAAGTTTTCCAGTAGCGAATTTTTCATCAACACCGTCATGCTGGCAAAAGAACCAACCATGTAGCCGAACATCGGTACCAGTGTGTGTCGGATCTGATCGCCGATGCAGCGCAGGTACTCACCCTGTTCCCACCATAGATTCCAGTCGGCGGATCGAAATCCCCCGAGCGGCACAAGATTCCAGTAGGAACCACCACCCAGCAGCACCAGTAACAGAAGACAGGCCACGAATCCGGGAGTGGCGTAACCGAGAAACACCAGCACGCTGGTGGCGGTGTCAAAAGTACCCTTGTGGCGGATCGCCTTGGAAATTCCCAGGGGAACGCAGACGATCCAGGTGGCCAGGTAGCCAATCAATCCAAAGTAGATGGAGATGGGGAACTTGGAAGTGATGACATCCAGCGCATCTTCGTTGTAGGTAAAGGAGCGGCCAAAGTCGCCCTGAATGATGCCGCTGAATGCATGATCGACATGATAATAGGAGCCATTTCGATTCGACTCCATCTTCATCGATTCGAGATGGGTTTGCAGCGCCGCGAAATCCGCCTCGGTAGAGATCAATTGCGCGTGTACCTGAGCCGGTAGTCCGCTCTCAGTCTTCTCTTCATCGGTCAGGGCTCGCATGAAACGAGATCCAGACCGTGACCAGCCCTGAGCTTCGAGGAGACGATCGAGTTGTGCCCGAGAACTGACGCCTCCGGCGAGGAGTTGTACCGCTTGGCCGATCATCTGTGGGTGTTGTTGTCGATCGGATGGGGTGATTTCCCTGAGGATCGTCTCACCACTGAGTTGGAACTTTCCTTCGAGCACCCAGCGATCGAGATCCTCATTACCGATCCGGTAGGCGTTCCATAACGATTGAGACTGCTGCCAGAAGGAGGGATCCAGATCTCGCTGGGCCAGACTCACCGGATCGCGAGTTTTCTTGGGCCATACCCCGAGCCATTGCAGGTAGGCGAGAGGAATCGGCTGGTCGAGGTTGTAGTACGCCTTCAGTTCATCGCGGGCTTTCTCATCGAGACCACCGCCATCACCGAGGAGACCTCCACCACCGCCGCCACCCGCTTCGCCAGCCGCCGCCGCCTTCATCTGATTCTCGAGTTGCTCGATCGGCCCCCCCGGGGTCAATCGGAGCACCGCATACACCATGAAGGTGATGATCAAAAAGGTCACGGGAACCAGCAGTAGCCTGCGGGCGAAGTAGGTCCACATACCGCTCATCGATTAGAGCCTGCCAGGTACTCCAGTATCATCAGGGCTCTTATTCCTTCGACTTTTCAGCAGCGTCCATGCGCGCCTTGACGCCCCAGGGATCGACCACGTCGTTCCCCACCGGCAAAGAACTTCCGTCCTTCTTGGCAGCAGCCAGGCGCTGTTGCAATTCGGGAGTAGTCCACCAGTACGACCAGAGTGAATGGTCATCTCCAGTGCGAGAGATCACCTTCTTGGGCTGGCCGAAGTGATTCCAGGAGAGGATTCTTTCGAAGGGACCATACCAGGTCAGCGCCACAGGATGCTCCTTGAAGATCAGTCCATCAATCTTCTGCATGATCCGGGCTTGTTCGGTGATATCAAAGGTCTGGTCATACTCTTCCATCAGGCGATCCACCTCAGCGATGGCGATTCCCGAGATGTTGTTATTGTTGGGAATATTGGCCAGATCTCCATGCCAGCTGGTGATCGGATTGGGAAAGAGGATTCCCCTCCAGGCTTGCATGTGAACCACGAATTGTCGCTCTCCCACCTTCTTCATCAGGGCATTGTAATCGACCCTCTTCAGGTCCATTCCGATACCGATCTTCTTCAGGCCTTCGGCCACCACCTGGTGGATACGAGTCGACGAATCGGAACCATATTCAATGGTGAACTGAAGGGCTTTTCCGGTGGTCTCGTGGACACGGATTCCGTTCTCGTTTCGCCGGGTGTATCCAGCACGGTCGAGTAGCCGCTCCGCTCGACGCGGATTGTAGCGAACCTGGCGGTTATCAGGATTCCCCCAGCGACCTCCTGGATAGTAACTGTCGATGTATTCGTACTGGTTGAAGAACAACTTGTCGAACAGCGTCTTGCGATCGACTCCGTAACAGAACGCAAGTCTCACGTTCTTGTCGTCGAAGGGCCACTCTCGCATGTTGAGCATGTAGCCAGCAAAGGACTGCGGCTGCTCGTTATAAATCTTCTGTTTGCGAATCCAGCCGTTACGCACCGACTCGAAACCGGTCTCTTCCGCCCAGCGTTGCGCCCTGAGGACCGTGTAGTAATCGAGCTCTCCAGCCTTGAACTTCTCGAAGGCAAGTTCGCGGTCGCGGACCACGATCAAGTCGATCTCGTCAAAGTTGTACAGGCCACTGGCACTGCGAGTCTTGTTCCCCCACCAGTCCTTCTTGCGGTACAACTTGATGGAAATCTCTTGCTGGATGCTATCTTTGCGCAGTTCATAAGGTCCAGAGCCGGGGATCATCTTCCAGTTGAACTCATCGAGATAGACATCTCCCGGAATGCGGATTTTCTCCGCCGGGTAGACCATCAAACTTCCCGAAAAGTAGAGGAACAGCCGCCAGTTCAACTTCTTGGTCTTGACCGAGATGGTTCGTTCGTCGTGAACTACCGGCATCTCATACATGTCATTGTAGAGTTTGGTCATCGACGGATCTTTGACGTCAGGATCGACCATGTGCTCGAAAGAGGCGAGTACATCATCGGCGGTGATACGGGCTCCATCGCTAAATTTGGCCCGCTCATCGATGCGATACCAGAAGACCTGGTGATCCTCCTTCTTCTCGATGATCCAGTGCGAGGCGATTCCAGGGATCCATTCGAGGGTTTCCGGATGAATGCCGAGCAAGCCCTCATGGGTCAATGCGTATATGTCGGTGATGGTGGTCAGGTTCGAATTGGGACCGTCATTGCGCAGCGTCGGCAAGAAATTGGGAATACTGGTGCGCAGTTTTCCGCCTGGCACGGCATCCGGGCTTCCCAGCGGAACGAACTTGGAATTGGTGGTCCAGGTCTTGCCACCGATCTCGACCTGATCGTAATCCGCCAGAGCAGGAGCGCCGCCCATCAGAGTCATCGATGCGATGGTTAAAATCCCTATCAGCCAGGGATTCGCGCAATTTTGCGTCAGATGTTGAGATGCGGGCGATGGACGATGAACCATGATACCTCCGTAATCAGCAACCACTACGACAGCGGCCCGGACGCTGGACGACCGGGCCGTAACTGAGAGACCTGGACGGGTCTGAATCGATTCTCGTCAGTGGGCTCCATCTGTGGCGAATGACGAATCGATCACTCTCAGCACCCGTTACAATCAGGAATCCGCCTTCTTATCGGCATTTTCAGCGCCATCTTCCTTCTCCTTCTTGACCTTGACCCGCTTCTTGACCTTCAAGACTCGAGTCTTGGGCAGACCCAGTGGCGCGTCTTCACCTTCGGTGAAACGACCCTGGGCCTCGAGCTGGAGAATTCGTTCGTATCGGGTGAGGACATTACGGGTACCGCTGAGGCCATCCCCGGTCTTAAGAGTCCTGTGTATTGACATCCGTGACTACTTCCCACCGGAGTCTTCCGGCTTCGTTTCTTACGATTCAGGAGAGTGCGCCGCAGGTAAACCCCATGTGGGTCCAGACCTCAACACAGCTGATTGCTCCTCCGGAACGACGGCTCGCTCAGTCGTAGGGTTCCAGGAAATAATTAGGATAACCATCGGCCCGTTCGTCGGCAAGGGAAGCCACGGATCCGGGGGGGGTTGCCGGGGCCGGGACCGGAGCCCATGATCGCCTCCGGAATCGAGAGGGGAATCGATGAAGTCGCTGGAGTCCGCCATCCTGCTGCTGATCGTGCTATCGGCACCGATCCTGGCGATCTGGAGCTTTCCCTCCTTGCCCGGCCCCGCCGACCTGGTGATCGCCAATGGCACCGATCCTGGCTCGATTCACCCCCACCGTGCCACCGGTCTGCCGGAGGGACGGATCATCCAGGCGATCCACGAGGGCCTGTTACTGATCGATCCTCGATCACTGGAACCGATCCCCGGCTGTGCGGATCGCTGGGAGATCTCTTCCGCTGGCACCCGCTATCGCTTCCACATCCAGCCGGGCCTGCTCTGGTCAGACGGCACTCGATTGACCGCTGAAGATTTCCGTCGCTCCTGGCTCGATCTGCTCGATCCGCTGCAAGGAGCTCCCTATGGCGACCTGCTCCAATCGGTGGTCGGTGCCCGCAGCTGGAGACGACTCGAAACGAGCCGAGAGCAGGTGGCGATTCGTACCGAGGGCGAATCGATCCTCGAGATCGAATTGGAACACCCGGTCCCCTGGTTTCTCTATCTCTGCGCCCAGACGCCGCTGCAACCGGTCCACCCCGAAGCGGACGGCCGAGCGGGGCCCGCCATCGCCACCAATGGCCCCTGGGTCATCGAAAGCTGGAGATTACGCGATCGGATTCGGCTGGTGACCAATCCCTTCTACCGCGGACCCAGCACGCCCCATCTCGAAGTGATCGATTTCCTCGCAGTAGAATCGGGCAACACCCAGTTGAACCTGTTGGCCGCGGGGATGGCGCACTGGGCAGTGAGAACACCGGCAGCAGCGATTCCCGTACTACGGGAGGATGCGCAGTGGTCGTCGATGTGGCATGCAGATCCCTATCTGGGAATCTCTTTCTTTCGACTCAACCTCGAACGCCCCCCGCTCGATGATCCGAACATCCGCCGCGCCATTTCGCTGGTTCTCGACCGCCAGCAACTGTGCCACGACGTGCTAGGAGGTGACCCGGAGCCTGCCCTCGGGTTCATCCCCTGGCCGAAACCCGCCATCGAACGACAACGAATCAAGATGATGGAACGTGGTCTGACGCAGGAGATCCACGACCTCCTCCCCGGATACTCCGGAATGGCGATGACCTCGGATCCGCAGAAACCGGTGATGACGGCGGCGCAGATCGCTCCTGAGCAATGGGCGTACGAAGGACATGATCCGGCACTGGCGCGACAGATCCTTCAACGAGCGGGTTGGCGAGTACCAGGATCTCCGGAGGGTCGTGCCATTCCCGCCCTCGAGATTCTCCACCCCTCCAGCGGCACCCATTCGCTCGTCGCCGAGTGGTTGCAACTGGTATGGAACAGAGAACTGGGTATCGAGACGACGATCCAGTCGATGGAGTGGCGTAGTTTTCTCGATGTTCAAAGATCGGTCGATTATGACCTTTCCACCAGTAGTTGGATCGCCGACTATCCCGACCCGGCGAGTTTCCTGACCCTCTTCACCACCGGTGCTCCCAATAGTCGTACCGGTTGGTCCGACCAGGAATACGATCAGCGGGTCGCTTCGGCGCTGGCTGAACCTCGACTCGAGGAGCGAATGAAACTGTGGCAACAGGCGGAACGGATCCTTCTCGAACGAGGACCGGTGCTTCCGCTCTGGTCGATGACATCTGGCAACCTGGTCTCCCATCAAGTCGAAGGATTCCTGCCCAACCCACTCGACCATCACGATCTTCGGGCTATCCACAGGAGTTCCAGATGAGTTCCCTGTTGATGAGAAGACTACTCGCATCCCTGATCACCATCTGGGCGGTCTTTACCCTCTCCTTCTTCATCATTCATGCCGCACCGGGGGGGCCATTCGATGCGAATCGTGATCCCCCTGCTGATGTCAAGCGTGCCATCGAAGCGCGCTATCATCTCGACGCCCCACTCTGGAGTCAGTACCTCGATCAACTGGTGGGCTGGATACAGCTCGACCCAGGTCCCTCATTGCGACAACCGGATCACGACGTGGCCAGCATCCTCGCTGCCGGTTTCCCCATCTCCCTGTTGCTGGGAAGCCTGGCGCTGATCCTTGGAACCACGGTCGGCGTACTCCTCGGAATCCTCGCGGCGCTGCGCCCCGGCGGGGTGCTCGATCAATTAATAGTGGTCACTGCATCGATCGGCCTGGCACTGCCCCTTTATGTCATTGCCGGATTGCTGGTGCTGGGAGTCTCCTTTGGACTCGGCTGGCTACCCCCGGCAGGGTGGCAAACGATTCCTTCGCTGGTCTTGCCGGTGCTATGCCTGTCCCTGCTTCCGGCGGCTCAATCGGCGCGGCTGATTCGCAGTGGTCTGATCGAGATGTCGACCGAGGAATTCGCTCGAACCGCTCGAGCCAAGGGCCTCTCGCCCTTCTCGGTGCTGCTCTTTCATTGCCTACGTCCCGCCCTCATCCCGCTGGTGGCCACCTTGGCCCCCACTGCCGCAGCCCTGCTGACTGGATCTCTGGTAGTGGAACAAATCTTCGCCATCCCAGGGGTCGGAATGCACTTCATCCAGGGTGCTCTGAACCGAGACTATCCACTGGTGCTCGGAGCCGTGTTGCTCTACACGGTGCTGTTGCAACTGCTCTCGCTGCTGGCGGACCTGTTGACCTGGATCCTCGATCCACGGCTTCGAGGAGAAGTTCGATGAGCAGACGAAGCCACCTCACCTCGACCATCCCGATGCTCGCCTTCGGCTGGTTGCTCGTCACGGTGGCGACCGCTCTGCTGGCCCCATGGCTTCCCATCGCCGCTCCCGATGCGGCGCTCCCCGAGGCGGCATGGTCCGCTCCCGATGACAATTTCTTGCTCGGCTCCGATGCCCTCGGTCGTGATCTGTGGAGCAGAATTCTCTGGGGAACCCGCATCTCGTTGGCATGTGCGGTCGCGGGAGGCAGCGCCGCACTACTCCTGGGAGTCAGTTGGGGATTACTGGCGGGGGGTGGCTCTTCCGCTCGCGATCACTGGATGATGCGCGTTGTCGACCTGCTCGATTCTGTGCCGCTGGTGTTTCTGGTGATCCTGCTGGCGAGCGTTGCCCGCAATAGCGCCTGGATCGACGCGGGAGGTGGACTGACGCTCTTCTTCATCATCCTGGGAGTCGTCTACTGGACCCCGATGGCCCGTGTCGTTCGTGGGGAAACCCGATCATTGATCCGTCGCGAATGGGCGCTCGCCGCCACCGCACTGGGAACGCCCCCGCGCCGCCTCTTGTGGCGACAGGTGCTGCCCAATCTGCTGCCAACGATCCTGGTGACGGTGACCCTCATCATTCCCCGGGTGCTGTTGTTCGAAGCTTTTCTATCATTCCTGGGACTGGGAGTGCAAGCGCCAGAAGTCTCGTGGGGAACTCTCGCTCGTGATGCGTTCGAGGTACTGAATCCAGTTCGCACCGCCTGGTGGATGGTGCTGTTTCCATCACTGGCACTGGCAGCGACTCTGCTCTCCCTCAACATCGTCGGGGATGCATTGCGAACGGCACTCGATCCCAAACAGAAACGATGATGATCAAGGGCGGCGTTCGATCAGTCCTTCATCTTGGGATCGAAGGCGTCACGAAGGCCATCGCCCAGCAGATTGAAACCGAGCACGGTGAACATGATGGCGAGTCCGGGGAAGATCCCCATCCACGGCATGGTGATCCAGTACTCCTTCGAGTCGACCAGCATTCGACCCCAGGAAGGGGCCGGTGGCGGCAATCCGATGCCGAGGAAGGAGAGCCCTGCCTCTGCGAGAATGTTACCGGCGATCATCAGGGTGGAAACCACCACGACCGGGCCGAGACAGTTCGGCAGCACATGCCCGATGAGGATGCGAGTATCACTCTGTCCCAGCGCTCGGGCGCCGAGCACGAACTCACTGCCACGAAGTGAGATCACCTGCCCACGGACGATTCGAGCGACCCCGGGCCAGCCCACAACCCCGAGTGCCGAAAAGATGACGATCTCATTGGGCTTCTCGAATACCGCCAGTATGCCGATCATCAGCAGCAAACTGGGGAAAGCAAAGAAGGTGTCGGTCAATCTGGAAATCAGGGTATCGACCAGTCCACCACGAAAGCCTGCCACGCTGCCGAGGACCAATCCGATCAGCAGCGCAACGATGGTCCCGATAAGGCCCACCCGAAGCGAGATCCCGGCGCCGTAGATGATGCGAGTCAGCACATCACGGCCCAGTTCATCGGTGCCGAGTGGATGTCCGGGGATCCCGGGAGGTTGCTGATACTGGTCCTTGTCTCGGAACTGGTCGCGGAATTCGTAGGGGCCGGATCCGTCTGCATGCGAGGGCACCAGCATCGACGGGAAGAACGCTAGCAAGATGACGAACAGCACCACCGCAGCCCCCGCCATCGCGAGCACATTGCGTCGCAAGCGCCGGAAGGCCATCTGGGTCGGGGATTTTCCTCGGTTAGTTGCGGTCATCACGCACCCTCGGATCGAACCAGGCATAGGAGAGATCGACCAGCAAGTTGACCCCGACAAAGACAAAAGACATCAACAGGATGCCGCCTGTGACCAGTTCCCTGTCCCGTTGCTTGATGGCTTCCACCACCTCACGCCCGAGGCCGGGCAAGGCAAAGACTGTTTCCGTCAAGACAGCCCCCACCAGCAGATAACCGAATGAATTTCCGACCACAGTGACGATCGGGATCGCAGCATTTCGCATCGCATGCTTCAGGATGACCACGGACTCCGCCAGACCCTTCGATCTGGCGGTGCGAATGTAGTCCTGCGTCAACACATCGAGCATCGCAGAGCGACTGAGCCTTGCGATGGTCGCAGACGAAAGCAGACCCAGGGCGGTGGCTGGCATCGCGAGACTGGCCAGCATCGTGGCCCAGTTTTGGTCGTTGAAACCTGTTCGTGGAAGATCAAGGATCGGAGCCACATAGATGATCATCAGTATTCCAAGCCAGAACACAGGCATCGAGACCCCGATGATCGCCACCAGCATCGATACATAATCGATCACAGACCTGCTATGAACGGCAGAGAGAACGCCCGCACCGATGCCGACAAAGAGGGCAACGATCATCGAAAGGAACGCCAGGCGAAGCGTCACGAAGAAGGCCTCCCCGAGGATCTCGTTGACGCTCTTTCCCGCCTTGACATCCGATTCACCGAGATCGAAGTGTCTGAAGAGCCGCCAGAGATATCTCCCGTACTGCTCTGGAAGTGAACGGTTGTAGCCACGAGACTCGTTGTAGGCATCGACTTGAGCGGATTCAGCCCTTTGCCCCATGCGTATGCGCCCTGGATTACCCGGGATTGCCGCATTCAGCAGGAATACGATGAGGGTCACCAGCAAGATGACCGGTATCGCCTCGAGCAGTCGTCGCAGGGTAAATGAGAGCACTGAACCTCGTTACTGAGCACCGGGGTTGTTGAGTTCAACGAGGTGCCAGCGAACATGGTTGCCCTGGATGTCGTCGCACATCCCTGTGGGATTGAAGTTCTGCACATAGGGTTTTTTCAGAATGGTCTCTCGCCCGAACAACAGGAAGAGCCACGGGCTATCCTTCAGGATCAAGCGTTCCGCTTGCTGCAGCAGATCAATCCGTTGTTCCATGTCAGTGATCAGGTAGGACCTGTCGATCAGAGCGTCGACCTGCGGATTGTCGTAAAAGGACACGTTACCGTTGGGCCCCTTGTTCTTGGAATGGAAAAGGAATGCGAGAAAGTTTTCCGGGTCCGGGTAATCCGCAACCCAACCGAGTCGAAAGAAGGGTGGCTCTCCTGCATCGCTGGCCTCGATGAAGGCGCCCCAGTCGAGCATCCTCAATCCGATGGGGATCCCTGCCTGTTTCAGGTCTTCCTGCACGACCTGAGCGATCTTGGCATTGTCGCCCTGGGTATTGAACCAAAGATCCACCGGGGGCAGACCTTCACCCTTCGGGTATCCCGCCTCTGCCAGCAGCTCCTGAGCGCGCTCTCGATCGAGTTCAAAGGCGGGTCGCGATGAATCATGACCCAGAATGCCCGGGGGCAAGATGCCGTTGGCAGCGTAGAAGCGTCCTTCGAGCAGCACTTCACCGAGAAACTTGCGATCCACCGACAGGTTGACCGCCTCCCGCAACTTCCGCGCACTTTCAGAATTCCCGGCGTAAGGGGAGCCTTCCTTCTGGAGATTGAACCCGTAGTACTGCACCACCAGTGAAGGCCACGTCATCACTTCATCGGCCCGATTGGAGTTCATCCAGCGTGGATAGACGCCCTGGGTCACATTCAGGATCTCGAAGTTCCCCGCCTTGTACTCCTCCAGTTGAGCCAGCGGTTCGGGGATGACCCGGTAGTGAATCCGTGAAATTTTTGGCGCGCCTTCGAAATAGTCCGGGTTTGCCTTCAGGTGCAGCGACGTTCCTTCTTTCCACTGGTCGAGGATGAAGGCGCCGGTGCCGGTTGGAAGGCGAGAAAATGCGTGGCCATGCTCCTCTACCAATTCGCGCGGAACCACGGCGGTATTGACCATCGCCAGGTGATAGATGAAGGGTGCATACGGCTTCTTCAGGGTGATCCGTAACTGCAGATCTCCCATCACCTCGATGCCCTTGATCTCGGGAGCGTCTTCCGACTTGGATCGAGCCGCTTCGATCGCCTCAGCAGCACCGAGGATGGGCTCGATCAGATTGGACCGTTTTGAGCGAACCGAAGCCAATCTCTGCAAACTGTACTTGAAGTCCGTTGCGGTGACCGTACGGCCATGACTGAATTTCACTCCCTCGCGGAGAGTGAAATTGTACTGGAGTCCGTCGTCAGAGATCAGCGGCATCGCCGCAGCGAGGCAGGGTTCCAGATTCAGATCGGGATCGTAGTCGAGAAGCGTATTGAAGATCTTCGAGGCCACTCCGTCGGAAGTGGTGTCGGATACGAGAATCGGATCGAGAGCGGGAGGATTGGTCATCAATGGAATACGAAAGATGCCGTCTGGATGAGGAGCCGAAACGCTCTTGATCTGGTTTGGAGTCGCTTCTCCCGAACCAGGATTCGCCGTACAGCCACAGATCGAGATGACGAGTGCGACAGCACCTACAAGCGCCACTCGATCGATGATGGAATTCAACATCCGAAATGCTCCTCTGATCTGCTCGATACCAACACCTGGAGGCATCTAATCGCCAGCAGGAGTTGGCACAGTATCCGAATTGGCTCGCCAGTTCGAGTCCACCTGCCTGGCGGTCGCTGTTACCCCCGTTCACGGGGCGCCACGACCTCTTCTGCTGTGAAACCATGCCACGGGAAGACGTTCTGTTTTAGAGCGGATTGCCGCATCCGCCAAGGCGATGTAACTTATCCTCTCCGTTGACCTTGGAAAGCCCGCTGCGATCGACAACTGATTTCGATCCGATGGATTCGATCACAGCTCAAGACGATGATGAGGACCCCATGAGCCCGATATCTTGCCACACCTCGAGGATGCTCCAGTGGAATCTCCAGGCGACTTTCATCTGGCGCCGCCGGACCCGCTTCAGTGGGCTGCTGGGCTTCGGCTGGCTGCTGGGTTTCTGCGTATGGGCCAGTCTCTCTGCGACCAGCGAGTTGAATGCACAGTCAGGGGACTCACTCCAGTCTGCCCAGAACAACGCCAATCTCGATTCGCATTCCGACGATGATCCGCCGATACGGCGCAAACGCATCCGGCGCAACACCAAGTTGCCGGAGCCCACTCCGGATCCCTCGATCCCGATCGGCACCCCTTCCCCTGCTTTTCTCGGTGAAGCCCCCGATGATGCCATCGTCGTGAATCGTACCGGAACCTACGGCGGGCGTTTCGTCTACGCCATCCTCGGAGAGGTCGAGACTTTCAATCCGGTCGAACCGAAGGGTGCCACCGATCAGGAGATCCGTGCCCTGGTCTTCTCCAGTCTGGTCCAGTACAACAATGGAGACTGGCATACTTCACCGGATCTGGCCAAATCGTGGGAGGTTTCCGAAGACCACCTCACCTGGACCTTTTTTCTGCGCGAAGGAATCCTCTGGAGTGATGGAACTCCACTGACGGTAGACGATGTAGAGTTTTCCTTTCATGCGGTGTTCCACGACCAGATTGCCACCAGCATCCGCGACGGTTTCAAACACCCGCAAACCGGGGATCTCCCCCAGGTCAGCGTCGACAACGACCGAAACGCGGTGATCTTCACCCTGTCTCGGATCGATTCTCAATTCCTGACTCACCTCGGAGCCGTCAGTATCATCCCGAAACACCTGTGGAAGGACCACCTGCAGGAACAAGATCCGACCATCCTGCAACAGATGACTTCCAACTCGCCGCCAGAAATGCTGGTGGGGAGTGGTCCCTTTGTCCTGAAGGAATACATCCCCGCCGAGAAAATCGTTTACCAGCGCAATCCTCGCTACTGGAAGAAGGATAGTCGTGGTCAACGGTTGCCCTACATCGACGAGATCGTGATCTTGCTGGTCAAGGATCTCAACTTGCAGTGGCAGAAGTTCGAGGCGGGTGAACTCGACATCTTCATGGATCTCCCGGCAGACCATTTCCGTGAAGCGACGGCGATGGAAAAAGCGGGAACTGCCGATCTGGTTCGCCTCGGTGTCAGCCTCAACACCAACTGGGTCTGTTTCAACATGCATCCGGGAAAGAATCCTGAAACAGATGAGCCCTTCGTCGACGAGGAAAAATCATACTGGTTTCATCAGTTGGATTTCCGCAAGGCGATCAATCACGCCATCGATCGCGATGGCATCAAGAGAACCGCTTTCCAGGGCAGAGCGACCGCCATCTGGTCCTCCGTCACTCCTGGAAATCGCTCCTGGTTCCACCGAGGGGTCACGACCTACCCCTATTCGGTGGAGACAGCACAGCGCTACCTCGATGAACTGGGCTGGAAAGACACCGATGGGGATGGTGTCCGCGAAGATGATCAGGGTCGCCCCATCCGCTTCACCCTCAACACCAATGTCGAGAACAATCTTCGTCAGCAGATCGGCAACATGATCTCCCAGGACCTCAAGAAGGTCGGGATCGATGTCAATTTCAAGCCGCAGATCTTCAATGACCTGGTCACCAGTCTGAGAGACAGCCACAAGTGGGACATGATTCTGCTGGGCTGGGGATCGGGCGTGCCGCCTGACCCTGCCAACGGCAAGAACATCACCCTGTCCAGCGGACGTCTTCATGCCTGGCATCCACAGCAGGCAAAACCTGCGACAAAGTGGGAAGCTCGCATCGATCAGTTGATGGCGATGATGGATGAAGAACTCGATGACAGCGTCCGCAAGGGATACTTCGATGAGGTCCAGGAATTAATGGGACAGAACATTCCCATGCTCTACCTGATCGCCGCCAACTCCTACTGCACGATCAAGAAGGGCCGCCTGGGAAATCTCTGGCCGAGTCTGCTACGTCCTCAGTTGACCTGGAATCTCGAATCCCTGTGGATCCGACAGTGACGAAGCCGGAGAGACACCCTTGCTGACCTTCACCATCCGCCGGTTACTTTCGATCCCACCACTGATACTGGTGGTTTCGTTACTCACCTTCCTGCTGCTGAAAACAGCACCGGGTGATTTCTATAGCCAACAAGAAGCAGATCCTGCCCGGTCACTGACCGAGGTCCTTCGCCAGAAGGAATCGGCCGGATTACTCCACCGACTGAATCCGAGCCAGCTGGAAGCTCTCGGAGAATTCAAAGATGAAGGAGCGACCTGGTCCTTTCGCGATGTTGGAGAAAAGATTCCCACCATCTTGCAAGATGGAATCATCGTCGAGCATCGTCTGGCCAGCCATAGTTTGCTCAACTTCCAGGTCGGATCGACCCGCTATCAATGCGACGACGAGGGCGTGGTGTATCGCAAAGTGGGTCCGATCGAGGGCTTCTTTTCCTGGTTCTTCAATGCGCTCTCGGGAGATTTCGGGCGATCCTACAAGTTCAATCGACCAGTCTTTGGCATCATCGCTGAACGGTTGTGGAACACCTTGACCCTGTCGATTGCCGCTCTCGTCATCGCCTACGGACTGGGAGTCCCGCTGGGGGTCTTCGCTGCAGTGAAACCCAATTCTCCGATCGATCACACCGCCGGTATACTCGCCTTCATCGGACTATCTATACCCACCGTCTTTTCTGCGCTACTTGCGGTTCTATTTGCCACTTACAGCGGACTCTTCCCCATCGGAGACATGAGGTCGCTCGATTACGACCAGCTCGGATTCTGGGGGAAAATCGGTGATCGAATCCACCACCTGGTGTTGCCCGCCATCGTTTTGGGCACATCGGCGATGGCTGGCTACATGCGCCAGGCCCGCGGCAACATGATCGAAGCACTGGGCCAGGACTACGTCAGAACCGCACGAGCCAAGGGCGTTCCCCACACGGGTGTACTGTTCAAACACGCCTTCAGAAATGCGGTCAATCCGCTCATCACGATGTTTGGTTACTCGCTGGCCAGCCTGCTCAGCGGCAGCCTGCTGGTCGAGATCGTCATGAACTGGCCTGGGCTCGGGCGACTGGTCTTCGAGGCGATCTCAGCCAAAGATGAACCACTGGTACTGGCCAGCGTTCTGATCTCGACCCTGCTGCTGGTCTTTGGCAATCTGGTCGCAGATCTGCTGCTGGCGCTGGTCGATCCGAGGGTGAGGCTTTCCTGATGAAACAAGAAGAACAAAAAAGCACCCTTCCACCCCCAAGAGGTCCGTGGGCGATGCTCTGGCATCGATTGCGCAAGAATCGCCTGGCGATGATCGGTGCTGCGATCTTGTTGGTTCTCTATACCCTCAGCTGCTTCGGCGGTTTCATCGCACCTTACAGCAGTAATGAGACCAACAAGTACACCGTCAAGTATGGTCCGATGCTGTTGGGCGGATATTCCATCGATAAAGTCGGTGAAGTGATCGATGAGGACGAGAACTACAACGAAATCATCCTTTCGACCTATGAACGCAACTGGAACTGGTTCGAAGGCGGGGTTCACTTCCACAACAGCGCCAACGAGTTCACCTTTCGCCCCCATGTCCACCCCCTCAGGGAGTACCAGTCGTGGGATGAATACGGTGAGTCCGAATACTTGATGGCGGTCGACCGAACCATCTCGCTTCCGATTCAGTTCTTCGTCGAGCGAGAAGAATCTCATGAGTTGTTCAGCCTGTGTGGATTTTTCCCCATCCAGGGCAAGACACATCTGATGGGATTGGACACGGAGCAACTACCGAGTGATCGCGCGGATCTGCATCCTGGCCTCTTCTTGCTCGGTACCGACATCCTCGGGCGCGACCTCTGGACCAGAATCCTCTATGGCGGACAGGTCTCCCTCTCGGTCGGGTTGATCGGCATCATGATCAGCATCAGCATCGGCCTGGTGATCGGTGGCATTGCCGGATACTTTGGCGGACAGGTCGATTTCTGGCTGATGCGATTGGTCGAATTGCTGCTAGCGATCCCCGGGTTGTACCTGATCCTGACCCTGCGCTATGCCATCCCGGACAAGTTGTCTCCACGTCAAACCTACATGATGATCGTCGCGATACTTGCCATCGTGGGCTGGGCGAGTACCGGACGGATGATCCGAGGAATGGTCCTGAGTCTGCGAGAGAGTGAGTACGCACTCGCAGCCAAGGCGCTGGGTGGATCATCCGCGCGGGTCATCTTACGCCATCTGTTACCCAACACCGCTTCCATCGTGATCGTCACGGCGACCCTCTACGTCCCCTATTACATCCTTGGAGAAGTGGCTCTCTCCTTCCTTGGATTCGGCATCACCGAGCCCGATTCTTCCTGGGGGTTGTTGCTCAAGGATTGCAACGTCTCCGAGGTCTTGAAGTACAACCCATGGCTCATCACTCCTGGCTTCTTCATCTTCCTTGCGGTGCTGGCCTACAATTTCCTCGGTGATGGACTCCGAGATGCCGCTGACCCCAGGGCCTATCTGGGGCTCTCAAAAAAGGCAGAGTCCTGATCTCTTGCTCATCCCTGCTAATCCTGCTGGCACTCACCGTCTCGTCAGAATCACCGGCTGGTCGAGAAGATCTGGCAACCCCCTCGATTCTCGTGATCGTCGTTGATGATCTGGGCTGGAATGATCTAGGTGTCACCGGCAGTTCCTTTTACGAGACACCTTCCATCGACGGTTGGGCTGCCAACAGCGTTCGTTTCAGTCGAGCATATGCCGCCTGTCCCGTTTGCAGTCCCACTCGGGTGAGTCTCCAGACCGGTGTCCATCCGGCACGACTGGCGACCACCGACTACTTCGGCGCGGCAGGACCAGAGCAGTGGAATCGCAACACCTCTCACCTGCCTGCACCCTACGAAGATCGTCTGCCGCTCGACCAACTGAGCCTTGCAGAATTGTTCTCGCCTCACGGCTATGCGACCTTCTTTGCCGGAAAATGGCACCTCGGCCCGAAGGGGTTCTGGCCGGAAGAACAGGGGTATCAGTTCAACCGTGGTGGCTGGACCCGAGGAGGACCCTACGGCGGCAAGAAGTACTTTTCCCCCTATGGAAATCCGCGACTTTCCGACGGCCCGGATGGAGAGCACCTGCCCGATCGTCTCGCTTCCGAGACGATCGAGTTCATCGAAGCCCATTCGAAACAACCATTCCTGGCGGTACTTTCCTTCTACTCGGTTCACACCCCGCTGATCGCCCGACCCGACCTGAAGGATAAGTATCAACAAAAGAAGAAAGAACTGGGACTTCAAGTGGCATGGGGCAAGGAGGGAAATCGCAAGGTACGGAAGGTGCAGGAGCATGCGGTTTACGCAGGGATGGTGGAAGCGATGGATGCGGCGGTCGGGCGCGTTTTGACGGCGCTCAAGCGTCTCGATCTCGAGGACCAGACCATCGTGATGCTGACCTCAGACAACGGCGGCCTCAGCACCTCGGAAGGACACCCCACCAGTAACTGGCCGCTGAGAGGCGGAAAGGGGTGGATGTATGAGGGCGGCATTCGAGTGCCATGGATCGCCCGAGGGCCGGGGATCGTCGGCAATGGACGGCTGGTCGACCGCCCGATCCAGAGCACTGATCTGGCCCCGACATTACTGGAGTTGACAGGGCTTTCCGCACCCGACCACTGGTCACCGGATGGGCATTCCTTCGGGAGGTCCCTCGCCGGTGATGATCCGAGTCCTACCCCACCGCTCTACTGGCACTACCCCCACTATGGAAATCAAGGCGGTACTCCCTCTTCTGCAGTGATCGATGGAAACTGGAAACTGATCGAGAACCTCGAAACACAGCAGCTGGAACTGTATCACCTGGGCGAGGATCCCGGCGAGACCACCTTGCAGAACCAATCCCATCCGCAACAACTGACACGACTCCATAAAATGCTGGTGAAGTGGCGCAAGGAAGTGGGCGCCAGGCCTCTGACCCGACGGCCAGAGCAGAAGGATTAACGGCAATTGCCGATCGAGTCGAGCGCCTCTGGATTTGCAATGCTGGTCAGATCTCCCACATCTTCTCCCAGATGACGAGCTCGAATCAACCGTCGCACGATCTTTGCGCTGCGTGTCCTTGGTAGATCATCGACGAAGTAGATGGCACGAGGTCTATCGACCTTTCCCAGTGCCTGGACCACCTGATCGACCAGTTGCTGACGCAAAGCCTCATCCTCTGCCGCCGAGGGGTGCAGAACCACGAAACAGACCAGTTCAGTCCCCTTCAAGTCATCCGGAACACCAATAGCCGCAGCCTCACTCACTGCAGAGTGATCGATCAGGGCCGATTCGATTTCACCCGGGCCAACGCGACGCCCTGCGATGTTGAGAGTGTCATCTGCTCTTCCAAAGAGGAACCACTCGCCGTCTTCGTCGATCAGTGCCCAGTCTCCATGATTCCAGATTCCGGCAAAGCGAGACCAGTAAGTCTCCAGGTACTTCTCGTCGGCATTCCACAGAGACCTGGTCATCGATGGCGCTGGACTCTTGCACACCAGATATCCCACTTCGCCCTGGACAGAGTTTCCATCCTCATCGAAGACATCGATATCCATGCCCAGCCCGGGAGACTGGAGTGAAGTCGCACTGATCGGCAACACCGGTAGCGGCGCCAGGAAACAGCCCACGATGTCAGTGCCGCCGGAGATGTTGATGATGGGGAGTTGTTGCTGGCCAACCCGATCAAAGTACCAGCGATAACTTTCTGGATCCCATGGTTCGCCTGTCGATCCGAGTATCCTCAAGGTCTCCATCGGATACTTCTCAACCGGTGCATCACCCGATCGCATCAGCAGGCGTATCGCCGTAGGACTGATGCCCAGGTGCGTCACTTGGTGGCGTTCGACCACCTGCCACACGCGGTCTGGTCCGGGATAATCGGGAGCTCCTTCGAAAATAACGAAGGGGACCCGGTTCAACCAGCAGCCGATGATCTGCCAGGGGCCCATCATCCAGCCGATATCGGAGAACCACCAGAACAGATCCTGGCCCTGGTGAACGTCGAAGTTGTAGCGCAGTTCTTTGCCCATCTGGGCGATGCAGCCGGCGTGGGTATGAATGGTCCCCTTCGGCTTCCCGGTGGTACCGCTGGTGTAGATCATCAGTGCGGGATCCATCGCTGCCATCATCTCGGTGGCCGCATCTCCATCGAGGTGTTCCACCGCATCTTGCCACCACAGATCACGCCCGACGGTCATCGAGGCACTTCCGTCCGATCGTCGCAGTACGATCTGGTGCTTCAACGAATCGAGGCCGTCGACAGCGAGGTCTGCCTGACTCTTGAGAGGAAATGGCTGGCCGCGGCGTGACCCTACATCTGCGGTAAAGAGGACCATTGCACCGGAGTCCGTCAGCCGTTCACGAACGGACGGAGGCGCATAACCGCTGAAGATCGGGATGAAGATGGCACCGATCTTCATCGTGGCCAGCATGGCAAAAACCACCTCTCCGACCATCGGCATCAGACAAGCGACTCGATCTCCACGGCCCACTCCCAGTTGAACCAGAAGTTGTGCTAACCGATCGATTTCGAAAGAAGCCTCTTCGAAGGTCCATCGTCTCGATTCTCCACTCTCATCTTCTGCTACCAGCGCCAGTTGGTCGGGGATTTCCGCTGCGGGAATATCGACCGCATTGAGCACGATGCTGGTCTCTCCACCACGAAACCAATCGGCCCATTCTGGCCCCGATGAGAGGTCCACCACCTGTTGATAGGGGCGAGTCCAGACCACTCCCAGGTCCTCCATCACTGCGGGCCAAAACGCTTCTGGATGCTGCTGGCTCCAGCGGATGAAGTGTCGCACCGATCCTTCGAGATCATCGGGATCGAGGGGTAAACCGACCGATTGCATCAGACCCGCGACCTGAGTTCGACTGACCTGATCCCGGTCCGGTTGCCAGATCGGTAAACTCATCGAGTCCCCTCTGTCATCACCTGTCGACAATACTGCTGATATTGCTCGATCAACACGTGGTAGATTGAAGCAGCAGCAGTGCTGGCCAGAGCTCTTCCCTCAACGGTTCCGATGGCCCTGACGCCTTGTATCGAAGATGTCGCGAAGGCTTCGTTTGCACGATTCAACTCGACTTCACTGAATCGTCCCAGCTTCACCTCGACTCCCTGCTCTTCGAGCAATCGGATGACGATTGAACGAGTGATTCCATTCAGAACCAGGGCGTCGTCACAGGTGAAGGCGACACCATCGATGATCCAGAACAGATTGGCGCAGGTCAGTTCCGTGACGATGCCATCCGGCGAGAGCAATACCGCATCGTCCGCTCCGGCAGCCTTCGCTTCATCTCTGGCACGGATGGAAGCGAGGTAATTGCCACTCTTGATGGTCGGATCGAATACCCCTGGAGGTGTTTTGTGCTGACTGGATATCATCAGATTCAAGGGATGGGAGGGAGGGTCGGAGGAGATGGGTGAGCTCATCACCACCAGCCTCGGTTGACATCCCGAGCCTTCCAGAGCTCCATCGATGCGATCCCCTCGAGTCACGGTAATACGCAACACGACCTCGGTGCCGGCCTGCTGTTGCACCAGTTGATCGATCCGTTGCTCCATCCAGAGGTCTTCAAAATCGAAATCGATCTCCAAGCTTGCCAGTGATTTCCGTAGCCGATCGAGGTGTTCTTTCAGAAACAGACCACGACCTTCGATGGTTCGAAGAGTCTCGAATACTGAATCACCGTAAAGGAATCCACGATCGAGCACCCCGATGCGGGCCTCATCAGTCGGCATCACCTGGCCATCCAACCAGGTCCAGCCGATCGCTTCGGGGGGGACCACAGACATCAGCCGAGATCCTCGAGCAAGCCGCCAGTGGTACCCGCCAGGTGGCTCTCGACCGTCATCTCTGCCAGAGCAGGAAACAGTAGCGGGGAAAACTCACCGCACGCTCCGGGAAATACGATACGTCCTCCAGCACTGGCGATGGTCGATGGAGCATCCATACAAGAAATTTGTTTCCTGGCACTCGCCCTGAGCGTCTCGGTGTCAGCGAGTTGTGGAATCCAGTCCTTCCATTTGGCACGAAAGTTGGCGCAACGGTTCCAATCGACAGAAGGCAAAGATCCGGCGGATTCCTCAAAAGAATCGATCAACTGAAGATCATGCAGTCCGTCACCACGGTCAAAGAGCAGCGCTTTTTCCTCACCCCAGTAGATGATGGGAGGAAGGTCATCGGACAGTTGTATGGTGAAGGTGGACACATTTTCGTGAACAAACTGGTGGCGAACTCCCAGGCGGTCGAGCCAGTCCAATGATTCGCTACCGACACAGAGGAAGACATGAGAAGCGGTTCCTTCTCGAACACCAGCAGTGAAATGCACACCATCGGAAGTCTCTACCAGAGAACTCAAACAGGTGGTAGGGAAGAAATTTCCACCCGCTTTTCGAATCCTCCACAGCAGCGCCGATGCGACCGAGATCGAATCGACCGTTGCCGCCGCAGGGTCATGCATGCAAATCGGTCCATCCGGTTGGAGGGATGACCATCGCCGGGCACTGTCGGTACCTTGCAGTGGCAGCAGGCCGTTCGCCTCGGGTAGCAATGCACCACATCGGCGCAGTTCCGGATCGATTTCGATCCAGTCGGACCATCCTTCATACAACTCTCGGGATCGGCGCACGCAAGGATCCCATTGCGGACCACTCGGAGCCAGCAACGGCACTCGGGTTCCTGTGGGGCCCGCCTGTGGAGAATTGAGAGTGTCCAACAGTGTCACGGACCCCACATCTCGCCGCAGCAAGTGATCGACCAGGGCGAGACCGGTGGAACCGGCCCCCACCACCAGAAATTCACAATCATGAGGTTTCACGTCCAGATCCTCTCCAGTAACGGATTCACCCGGAGAATATCACCTCCACACTGGTGGCTCCACCTCGACCGCACTACCGGGATCTTGACCTGGCCCCACTTCGTCTTGAGGATGGGACCTCGGGTCTGTCTACTGGGCGCTGTCGTCTCACCAGGCTGATCCTCAAAGAGAAAGGACCCCACTCCTATGCGTCAGCATTGCTCTTCATCCGCCTCGAGATCTCTGCGCTTCTGGCTCCCCTGTTTCATCGCAACAGTTTTGCTCTGCTCCTGTCAGGGGCCCAATTACAAAGTTTCGGACCGTGGCCCCTGGGCCGGACTCGCTTCCGAGGAACCCGTGGTCAGGACCCAGACGATTCACGCCATCGCCGGAACCCTCAACCGCAATCTCGCGCCACTTTTGTTCCCATTGCTCAATGATCGGGACAAGTGGGTGCGCCTCAACGCTCGCTCCACCATCTTGTTGCTCGCTGGAGAACGCAAGGATTCGGCACCCAAGTACGATTACCTGGCCCCTCCCCGCGCTCGACGATACGCCGTCTCTGACCACCAGCAGTGGTGGAATCGGCTCTCCAGTCCAGCGCTACTCTCCCCCTGATCCGGCCCTATCGACACTTTTCTGGAATTCAATGAAGTCTGATCTCTCCACGACCGATGAGAGAGAAGAGCGAGTTCTCTGTCGCCAGCCAGAAAGCGTGGTGGCACTTGAGATCTCGTACTTCATTGAACGGGAGAGTTCTCATGAGCGGTAACTTCACCAATCCTCTGAAATGGTTCACTCGGATCGCAGTGACCGTAGGCCTGGCCGTGGTAGTTCTGGTACTGCCGGGGATCACTGATTCGAAGGCCACCAGTACTGCCGGTTCCTTGTCGATCCAACTGCCCCACGCTGGATCGCTTCACTCCTCCTGCCTGGTCCTCTTTCGAGGGGTCCCGGTCGGCAAGGTAGTTTCGGTCACTCTTCTCGAGGTCGGAGGCAGTCACCTTGCTCAAGCCCAGGCCGCGGTCCCGGCAATGCCGGTGCTCCAATGCCAGGTCGACCCAAAGATCATCCCGTACATCACTGTGGACAGTTCGATCTCCCTACGGGGAGGCTCGCGAGCATCCATCGACATCGTCCCTGGATCCGGTCTCCCTTTGATCGATGGAACGACGCTGGTCATCCAAGGTGACCCCCTCGATCAACCGGACCAGGAGTACATCCGAGCGGTCAGTTCATTACGCCACGCAGCAGAGTCGATGGCGACGATGACCGACATCCTCTCGGGTCAGGGAGGTCTCCAGGACACTCTTCGCACCCTGGGAGATGCCGGGCACAGCGTCCGGGACACCGCCGAGGAGATGAGAATTCTGATTCGCGATGGCCGCAGCCCGATTCTCTCCAGTCTACAACAGGCGGAAGAGATCTTGCTGGAGTTGCGAGCGCATGTCCGCACGATCCCTGAAGCAGCAGAATCGATCGTTCGGCTCGGAAGAAAGGGAGAGACGGTACTCAGAAACATCGACCAGGTTCTTCATGAAAACCGTGCCCCACTCCGAGCTTCAGTAGAAAACATCCAGTCCACTACCGAAGATTTTCACGGGCTCGCCTCCGATCTGCGCCGCAGACCGTGGAGGATCCTCAAATCACCAGGGGATCGAGAGAGCGCCTTCATCGCGCTACATGAGAGTGCCAATCGCTACGCCGAAGGAGCACTCGAAGTGCGCAGAGCCACGGAACAGGTCCGTGATTTACTCGATCGCCGTGGCGAGGACCGTGAAGTGCTCCAGTTCCTCTCAGATGCCATGCAGACTCTCGGTGACCGCCTCGATCAGCAGGAGCAACTGGAGGAGAGTTTGTTGCGACACACCCGCGAACTCGCCGTACCTCGCTAGTCCTTCGATCCAGCTCTTCCTCGAGCCGTTTCCTTGCGTCGTAGTAGCGATTCCTTGAGCGCCTTACCGGTGTGACTTTTGCGCGACCGGGCGACCTTTTCAGGAGTCCCCTCGACCACTACCCGACCACCAGCATCCCCACCATCGGGTCCCAGATCGATCACATGGTCCGCAGCAGCAATCAGGTCCAGGTCGTGTTCAATCACCACCACCGTGTCTCCTCGATCGACCAGTCGTTCGAGCATCTTCACCAGCAACCGAACATCACAGAAATGCAGACCGGTGGTCGGCTCATCGAGAATATATATGCGTCGCCCTCTGCTTCTGCGTCCCAGTTCTGCCGCCAGTTTGATCCGTTGCGCTTCTCCCCCGGAGAGTGTCGTGGCGGGTTGCCCCAGTGACAGATAACCCAGTCCCACATCCTCAAGAGCCTTGAGCATCGTCGAGATGGCGGGAATATCCTCGAACAAGTCGCGCGCATTACTGACATCCATCTCGAGAACTTCGGAGATGTTGTTGCCCTTCCAGCGAGCCTCCAGCGTCTCCTTTTCGTAGCGCCGCCCCTTACACACCTCACATTGGACCCATACATCGCTGAGGAAGTGCATCTCGATGAGAAGCCCTCCTTTCCCCTCACAGGTCTCGCATCGTCCACCGACCACGTTGAAGGAGAAGCGTCCCGGTCCCCAGCCACGCATCCTGGCCAGAGCGGTCCTGGCAAAGAGTGAACGGATCGGTGCCAGCACTCCAGTGTAGGTTGCAGCATTGGAGGAAGGGGTCCGGCCGATCGGCTGCTGGTCGATCACTCCCAGGCCGTCAAATACGGTCTCACCTTCGATATCTCGATGTTCGGCACTGGCGGGTCGAGCACCGGCCAATCGAGTGGCCAGTTCGCGAGCCAGGATATCCATCACCAGCGTCGATTTGCCTGACCCACTGACACCGGTCACACAGGTCAACATGCCGGTCGGAATCACCACGTCGAGGTTCTTCAGATTGTGGGCGGATGCACCCAGAATACGAATCTCACCGCCGTCACCGCTTCGTCGCTCGCCGATCTCTGTGACATGTTCTAGCCCGGATAGATAACGGCCAGTGGGAGATTTCTCCATCTGCATCACCTGTTCGGGAGTCCCTTCGGCCACCACCTCGCCACCCAGAACCCCTGCTCCTGGTCCCAGATCGATGACGTGATCACAGCGACGAATCGTCCGATCGTCATGCTCAACCACAACCAGGGTGTTGCCCTGATCCCTCAACTCCTCGAGGGAATCGAGAAGTCGATCGACATCACGAGGATGGAGACCGATGGTCGGTTCATCCAGCACGTAAAGCACACCGACCAGTTGATTACCGATCTGAGTAGCGAGCCGGATCCGCTGCGATTCTCCGCCGGAGAGAGTTTCCGTGGCTCGATCGAGGGCCAGGTATCCCAGTCCTACCTTTTTGAGAAATGAGAGTCGGCTCGAAACTTCCAATTTCACCTGATCGGCCACCTCCTTGCGGTACCCATCCAACTGCAATTGGTCAAAGAACTCGAACGCTTGATCGACGGTATGACCACTCACTTCCGAGATATTCTTGTCGCCGATTCGTACCGCCAACAACTCTGGTTTCAGTCTGCCTCCATCGCAGCCAGGGCAAGTGAGAACCGCCAGGTGATCCTCGATCGCCTGGCGCCAGCGAGGTGAGTTGGCCCGCTGATGCCAGGCCGAGACTCGATCCACCAGTCCTTCCCAGGTCGACCCCGTCACCCTGCGTAACCTTCCGCTTCCACGACGAGTTCGGTAGGAGACTGGATAGGAAAGATCTCCGGTTCCGTCCAGGATGACTCGCCATCCATCTTCGCCAAGAGATTCGACGGAAGCCTTTGGATCGAAGCCATGGGCTTCCAGTGCAGCATCGATCACCTTGCGAACTCGTCCACTTTTACGACCGATCCAGGAGCCTAGTCGATGCTTCATCGCACCGCCGAAGAGAGATTTCTCTGGATGGGTGATCAACAACCTGGGATCGACCTGCTTCTGTACTCCAAGACCCGCACAACTGACACAGGCGCCGGAATGGTGATTGAAGGAGAACAATCGTGGGCTCAGCTCTTCAGGCAGCATCATGTGACCGCGAGGACAGGAAGGTCGGCGGGTATAGCGTAGCACCTCCAGGCCTTCGGCATCGGCAACGACTAATCGATCCCCACCTCGCCGATACGCTTCCTCGACACTTTCCGAAACTCGAGCTCGTCCTGATTTGACCGGGCGCAGACGATCCACCACAACTTCGACGATGGAGTCATCCGCTAACGGTTCAGCTGCCTCGAGGTCATCGATCCTCTCGACGACTCCGTCGATACGAATCCGTGCGTACCCTTCTCTCGTCAGTTCAGCAAGGGAGGGATATGGCGAATCGAGAGGAGCCAGAAGAAGCGTAGGCATATCCGATCTTTGCTCGATGATCTTTCGACTCGCAGATGCCGGTGTGTCCGCCTCCAGATCAATCTGGCAGGTGGTACAACTGGCCTGACCCGCTCTCGAGAAAAGGATTCTCAGGTAATCGTAGATTTCGGTAGAAGTGGCCACAGTCGACCTTGGACTCGAACTTCGATTCTTCTGATCGATGGCGATGGCGGGAGCGATCCCCTCGACTCGATCAACCTCGGCTCGATCGAGTCTTCCAAGGAATCTACGCGCGTAGGTCGACAGGCTCTCGATGTACCTTCGCTGCCCTTCGGCAAACAGGATGTCGAAAGCAAGCGTGCTCTTGCCTGATCCACTTGGGCCGGTGATGACGGTAAAAGCACCCGCCGGAATCTCGACGGTGACATCTTTCAAATTGTGATGCCTGGCTCCCTCGATCAGGAACCGATCATGGGGCTCTCCCGACCCGGAACCACGCTTCTTTCCGGAACGATCGACGGACCTGCGTCGCCCGCTCATCTCCTCGGCCAGCGCAGTACCAGTGGCACTGTCGATCATCGCAATCTTCTCTGGAGTACCGACGCCCACCACACGGCCCCCTGAAGCTCCACCACCGGGGCCGAGATCGATCACATGGTCCGCTTGCTTGACTACATCGAGACAGTGCTCGATTACCACCACCGTGTTTCCCAGATCGACCAGACGCTGCAGGCAACCGAGCAGGTTCTCGATATCGGCGAAGTGCAAGCCGGTGGTCGGTTCGTCGAGCAGATAGAGAGTGGTTCCGGTCGAACGCTTCCGCAACTCCGTGGCCAACTTGACTCGCTGCGCCTCCCCTCCCGAAAGAGTGGTGCTGGGTTGCCCCAGGGAGATGTAACCGAGCCCCACTTCAAGAAGGGTCTTGAGTGTTCGGTCGATCTGCGGCACGTCTTCGAATAGCTTTGCCGCTTCCTCGATGGAAAGAGCCAGCACCTCGGCCACGTCATGCCCGCGCCAACGGACACTCCGGGTCTCATCGTTGAATCGTGTGCCATGACATTCATCACAAGTCACTTCGATGTCAGCCATGAACTGCATCGGAATGGTATTGACCCCTGCACCCTCACACGCTTCACATCTTCCACCCTTGACGTTGAAAGAGAAGCGGCCCTTCTTCCAACCTCGAGCTCGCGCCTCTGGAGTTCTGGAAAAAAGGTCCCGGATATCGTCGAACACCTTGGTGTAAGTTCCGGGATTAGATCGAGGAGTACGACCGATGGGGTTCTGGTCGATGCGGATCAACTTGTCGACCTGGTCGAGTCCGTCGACACCATCGTGATCTCCGGCGGGTTCCGTCACCAGTTGCAGGTGTTCGGCCAGAGCCGGTTGCAAGATCCCCTGGATCAAGGTGCTCTTACCGGAGCCACTGGCTCCAGTGATGCACACCAGCGATTGCAGTGGAATCTCCACATCTATGTCCTGGAGATTGTGCATGCGAGCCCCGCGGATCTTCAATGACCCGTTGGCCGCTCGTCGCGTAGCCGGTATTGCGATCTTCTTGCGGCCGGAGAGATACTGACCAGTCACCGATTGTTTCACCTTACACACGGCAGAGACTGACCCTTCGGCCACCAGATATCCGCCATCCTTGCCTGCTCCCGGGCCGATATCGATGATGTGATCGGCGCTTTCGATCGTCTCTCGATCATGCTCGACCACCAGTACCGAGTTGCCCAGGTCTCTCAATCCTCGAAGCATCTCCAGCATCGCTCGATTGTCACTGGGGTGCAGCCCGATCGACGGTTCGTCCAGCACATAGAGCACTCCGCGAAGGCCACTGCCTAGTTGACTGGCCAACCGAATTCTCTGTGCCTCGCCTCCCGACAAGGTGTCGGCAGAGCGACCGATGGCCAGGTAACCGAGCCCCACTTTCTGCAAGAACTGAAGACGAGCATCGATCTCTGGAAAGAGCGACTGACCAATCCTCAGTTCTCTCTCATCGAGCACCAAACCGCCGAAGAACTGGCGTGCATCGTCGACCGTCATCGAACAGACCTGGTCGATCCCGTGATCGCGAAATAACACCGCCCTGGGTGCCGATTGCAGGCGGCTCCCATCACATGATTTGCAGATCATGCGCGGCATCATACGCTCGAGTTCCTTACCTCCATGCAAATCGTAGGCCGCTTCCACCAGCGGGATCAGTCCAGGCCAGTCGCTCTTGCCCTTCACCGAAGCGGCACCATCCAGTAGCAAGGTTCGAGCACGAGGAGTCAGTTTATTCCATGGGCGATCGAGTGAGATGCGCTCCATGCTTGCAGATTTTTCGAGTTCACTCCAGGCGACCGAGATCCCCCGAATGGTTTTCCCCTGACGGCGTAATACAAGCCCACCATCGGCGATCGACAACGAAGGGTCCTTGACCAGAGTTTTCTCGGAAGGAGACCTCCTTCTCCCCAGTCCATCACAGCGAGCACAGGCGCCTTGAGGGCTGTTAAAGGAAAACAATCGAGGTTCCAGTTCCGGCAAGGAAATCGAACAGGAGGGACATCCGAATCGACTGGAGTAAAGATTCACCGTCTTACCATCTATGATGGTCACCAGCCCATCCGCGATGGAGAGGGCCTTCTCGACCGATTCCGCAAGGCGGCCCCTCTTCCCCTCGACCAGACGAACCTTGTCGAGCACCACCTCGATGGTGTGCCGTTCGTATCGGGCCAGAGTGATCGTATCGGTCAACCTCTTCAACTCACCATCGATACGAACACGGGCGAATCCTTGTTCTTTCAGGTCTTCCAGTTCTTTCCGGTACTCGCCCTTTCTCTCCAGCACCAGCGGCGCACAGACCAGGACCTCTTTGCCCTCGAGTGAATGCCAGCAGTGCTGAACGATCTGCTCTCGACTTCGCCCTTCGATCTCATCTCCACATGCGGGGCAATGAGGAACTCCCAGGCGTGCAAAGAGAAGACGAAGATGATCGAGGATCTCGGTGATGGTTCCCACGGTCGATCGAGGATTCCTCGAGATGGTTTTCTGGTCGATGGAAATAGTAGGACTGAGTCCTTCAACCCTTTCCACCAGCGGACGATCAAGCCGCCCTAGATATTGCCGCGCATAGGGACTGAGACTCTCGACGAAACGCCGTTGACCCTCACGACAGATGATCCCGTGAGCAAGAGTCGATTTACCGGATCCACTGATTCCCGTGACCACCACCAACCGCTCGCGTGGCACATCGACATCGATCCCCTGCAAATTATTCTCACTGGCTCCTCGAACTAGCAGAGGACGACCGCGAGAACTACTACTCGGCCGAGAACTACTCATCGGGATCGCCCCTTGGCGGCATCGCCGGAGCTACAATTTCCAGTAGTAGAGGATGCAACTGCGCCGAAGCGGCAACGATGCTCCCACCATGCAGCCAGTCCTGCCGCCCCTCACCATCGGTCACGATCCCACCGGCCTCCCGTACCAACAATGCTCCGGCTGCAACATCGTGAGGTGCCAGATGGAACTCCCAAAATCCCTGAAAGATCCCTGCAGCAGTGAAAGCCAGATCCAGACATGCACTACCTCCACGCCGAATTTCTCGAGCCTCCCGCAAGAGTTTCTCAAACACCTCGAGTGCACCGTGATCCAGTTCCTTTCGCTGGTAACTGAAGCCGGTAGCCAGCAAGCATTCCCCCAGATCAGTTCCGGAGCCGAGGGTCAATCGTTCGATGTTTCCGCCGGAGTCGATGGACCAGGCACCACCATCTCGTAACGCATACCAGGTAGTTCCCAGCACCGGAGCGTGAGTGACGGCTGCGGAGGGACCGAGATCATCGACCAGAGCTGCAGACACGCTGAACAGCGGGTGTCGATGAGAATAATTTGTGGTTCCATCCAACGGGTCGACGATCCAGCAGCGCCCCGTACTGGGAACAGAACCTCCAGCTTCCTCTGACAGGATGTCATCATCGGGATGAAGTTGTTGGATCCGCGAGAGGATCAACTTCTCTGAACCGTAGTCGGCGTCGGTCACCAGATCTCGAAATCCCTTTTTCTCGATCGACCGTGGCTGAGCCAAGCGTTCGAGGAGCAGGGCGCCCGCCTCCCCCAGCAAGTCGATGATGGGTTCGAGTTGACCGCCACCTTCAATATCAAGGGGCACTGGCGCCCCTACCCCATCGCTCGAGGTGATTACCAACAGCAATCTCGAGCATCTTTTTGACCAGATCTGGCCCACTGATTCCGCTCAGTTCTGCAGCCATCGGAAGAATACTCCGCTCAGTACAACCAGGAACCGTATTGGTCTCGAGGTACACCGGCCCATCCTCCGTCAGTATCAGATCGGTTCGACTGGTGGTTCCGAGGTCCAATTCGAGATGCATCTGGCGGATCTCCTGAGCAATTTGCAGCCACTGCTCAGGACTGAGATTGGCATGCACTTCTTTCGCTTTTCCTGGCGAATACTTGGCATCGTAATCGAAGATTTCTTGGTCATCGTTGAGCATGATTTCGATCGGCTGAAGTGGCTGCGGGAGGGAGCCCCGACTGGCACCGAGACAAGCTACAGAAATTTCCCGGCCGACAACACGTTTCTCGACAAGGACGATCCGGGTCTCCTGAAACAAGTGCTCGATGAATTCCTGCAATTCATATGGGTCGTGCACCAACTTCAGTCCGATGGAGGATCCTCCCTTGGGATCCTTGACGAGGCATGGGTATCCCACCTCCGATACCACCCCTGCCAGGACATCGTCCTTTCTTCTTTGCCACACCTCCTCGTGCACCACCGCGCCGACCGCCACCGACATCCCCATCCCTCTGAGTCGCTGTCGAAAGGTGATCTTGCAGCAGGAAACTGCGCCTCCACCCACTCCTGCTCCGGTATGGGCCAGTCGGAACACCTCCAGCAGGGCTGCCAGAGTTCCATCTTCACCCGCACCGCCGTGGAGTGAGTTGAAGACCGCCTCGATGCCGGTCTCGACCTGTGTCTGCAGAATCTCAGCAGGGCTCACCGCCTCGCCGATGCGATCGAGATCATCCGGCGGACAGAGTACCCAACCATTTTCATCCCAACGTACCGGAATCGGTTTCAAGCCCGCTTCCTCGAGCCACTGGACGACAGATCGGGCGCTATCGATGGAGATCTCTCGCTCATTCCAGTCTCCTCCATAGATCACGGGAATACGCTTGGCTGACATCGTTGGCTACCTGTTCCTCTCCACTGCGAATCTGGCCAGTTGTTCAAAGGACTCCTGTACATCCGGGGTGATTTCCGGAATCTGCTGAAACAATAGAACCGCCGCGTCTGCCCGACACCGAGCTTGCTCACGGGCGAAATCGATGGCGCCGCATGATCGGCACATATCGATGACCTGTTCGACATCCGTATCGGAAGTCTGGTTCCTGGGCTTCCCCATCACTGCGATCAATGAGGAGCGATCAGCCTGAGAAAGATCACCGCGTTCCAGTGCATGAGCAAACAGAATCGAAGGTTTCCCTTCACGGATGTCGTTTCCGATCTGCCCTCCCCGTCCCTTGCTCCGGGTCATGTCGAGTAGATCGTCCTGAATCTGAAACGCCGGACCCAGTTGGTCTCCCACTTTCCACAGCAGATCAATCGAAGACTCCTGGAATTTCGCAACGATGGCGACGCCGACCATTCCCAGTGCCAGATAGCGGCCAGTTTTCCACTGCACCGCTTGCTCGTAGCGCTCTAGATTAAATTCGGGGTCTGCCCTGGCGTCGAGATCCAGTTGCTGACCGATCACTGTCCGGCGATGAACGTCTTGCACCGCTGTCAGGAGTTTCGAGCGAATCTCATCGGGGACCAACAGTTGACCCACCTCGAGGTAGACGGAGGAGAGCAACCAGTCCGCCGCATTGAGAGCGGTGGGAATCCCCTGGCTCTTCCACAGTGTTGGCTGGTCGCGGCGCCATTCATCTCCATCCTGGATATCGTCTTGGATCAGGAAGGAACTGTGCAACCACTCGGTCAGGCAGGCGACACCTTCTGCATTGCCCTTTTCCAGCCCCCAGCAGTCACCAAACCAGAGCGCAATCCGAGGTCTGAGGCGTTTCCCACCCCGGGTCGACTCCTCCACCGCCCGCTGGAGGCTCGCTGGGGTGACCGGGGCCAGACGGAGTGAAATCGCTCGATCGAGTCGATCTCCCTGCTCGGCCAGCGCCACTGGAAGAACCACTGGAGTGCGGTCGGCCTCGCAGGGAGGCTCTTCAGAAGCTTCGCCAATCAAACCTAACCTACCTTTAGCACACGGGTTACGATATAGATGGAGAGTAGATCAGGGGGCCGAACCCCTCCTCAGTGGCGTCCTGAAGACGACCTGATTTGACTCTACTGGCCCTGTTCAGGAGATTCGTTCCTCCCGGCTGAACCTAGGTCTCGCTCCGTGTCCTGTCAAGCATGACCCACAGCCTGAAACTGGTTCGATGTGCTGCTTTACACCCTTCCGGGGTGAGTTAGAATCGTACCTACGGATGCCATCATTTCCATTGCATGTGATCGATGGCAGCCACATCCATGGCCCAGGTCAGATCGATACTGACCCCAGAAAACCGGGATTATTCATGCAGCGCCGCGTGCATCCCCGAGAAGTCGGGTATTCGAAGTCCCATCGGGGTTGGACCGACGGATTACTCTCCGTGCTGGTGACCCTTTTCATCTTCGCATCGACGGCGGGTCCACTCGAGGCACAGAGTACAAACAAGGGTTATAGCGGAGCACTGATCGAACTGGGAGATGCCATCATCTTCCCCGGCGATGATTTCGCTCTTCTCCCCATCCGGATCACCAGCGACCAGCCCATTGTCGCCTGGCAGATGGGGCTCGAATACGACGAGTTACTGCTCTCTTTCGATGCCGTAATCTTCACCGGCACCGAGAGTGAAAACCTCCAAACCACGACCGTCACCAGTCCATCCACGCCACCTTTCAACGGTTTACAAGTGCTTTATGGCGGCAACGATACGCTCCCTGCGGGAACCGGTGTACTGGCCGCATTCCTACGGATGTCGATCGTCAATCCGGACCTGATTCCAGATCGAGGATCGATCTCCACTTCGGTTGCAGCAGTATCCACAGAACTCCACCCACTGACTCTCACTGGCCAGAATGGAAGCAACGTCATTCCTTCGACGGTACCGGGAACAGTCACCGCATTTGATTTCCCACTCTTCCTGATCGAGAGCCATGTCGGAACGGCCATCGACGAGTCATTATCAATACCGATCCGTGCCTGGACCGAGGGCCCAGCATCCAACTTCGCAATGGGACTGGAATACGACGAATTGATCGTCTGTGAGTTGACCATCCAGGGCGGCGATTTCGACGACATGACTCAGGGACAGTGGAATCTCGTCGAGCAGATCTCGACCAACAGCGACAACTTTGTCCTGTCTACCACAGCAGGACCAGTTCCGGCACTCACCGGCGAAACTCTGGGCTACCTGGTGATCGCCAGGCCTCCATCTGCCCCTGGTGCCTGGGAACTGGACCTGATTGCAGGACAATCCTTCGTCGACAACAATCCAGTCGGCAATCTCATCGGTGGAATGAGCAGTTGGATCAACCACTTCTTGCGTGGAGACGCCAATCTGGATGCGGCGATCGACCTCGCCGATGCAGAGAAGATCCTCAACGCTTCTACCATCGGAGCCCCGCTGCCCTGTAGAGATGCTGCAGACGTCAATGACGATGGAGTCATCGATGTCTCGGACGTGGTCACCATTCTCCAATTCCTGTTCTCGGGATCCCCACCTCCTCCAGCTCCATTCCCCGATCCGGGTGAAGACACCACACTCGATTTCCTCGACTGTCTTTAGTCCGGCTGTTCGGTTGATCCCAACTGTTTAGAGATCTATCCTGACAATCTCTTGCAGGAGCAAGGCATCCACATTGCGCCTCATGTTAATTGAATTAATTGAAAAAGGAGTCCCACATGGCTTTCCAGCTTCCGGAATTAAATTTCCCACTAGCGGCACTGGAACCTCACATCGATGCCAAGACGATGGAGATTCACCACGGCAAGCATCACGCTGCCTATGTCGGAAATCTCAATGCAGCGCTCGAAGGTCATGCCCAGTTCGACAACGCATCCATCGAAGAACTTTGCCGTAACATCTCCGAACTGCCTGAATCGATCCGCGGTGCGGTTCGTAACAATGGTGGCGGACATTTCAACCACTCCCTCTTCTGGAACTCGATGAGCGCTACTGGTGGAGGTGCGCCGAGCGGTAATCTCGCTGCTGCCATCGATGCCAAGTTTGGTAACTTCGAGGCGTTCCGCGACAGTTTCTCGACTGCCGCCAAGACACGCTTCGGCAGCGGTTGGGCCTGGCTCTGCCGCAGTGCCGATGGCAGCGTCAACGTTTGCTCCACTGGCAACCAGGACAATCCGTTGATGGCGGGCGTGGTCGACTGCACAGGAACCCCGTTGCTGGGTCTCGATGTGTGGGAACACGCCTACTATCTCAACTACCAGAATCGTCGCCCCGATTACGTGGCCGCATTCTGGAATGTGGTCGACTGGGCCGCGGTGGAAGCCAGATTCGACGCGTCCGACTCCTGAATCTCTGGGGCAGCACTGCTGGTGAGGGCCGACAAGGGGGAGCATGATGGAATGGAATCCTGAAGGATCGACGATTCTCGAAATCGTCCCTCCGACCCTCAAAAGTGGTCTGGAGGGTCTCCACAAACGACTCGCCAAGGTTCGCCGTTTGATCGAGGGTGGCGACTTCGCTGCCATCAACATTCCAGAAATCCATGACGAGGATAGCCGCAACGATCGGGGATCGAGAATCCGTGAATGCTCTCCTCGGATGCAGCCGAGGGAACTGGGGCGGCGGATCCAGGACGAGTTGGGACTTCCCGTCATCGTCAATCACGTGGTGGCCTTCGAACCGGTAGAACAACTGCTCGAGTGGGCCAAAGAGACGATTCACAGCCACGGAATCAGAAATATCGTACTGGTAGGTGCGCCCCATGATCGCCGCAGTTGGCCCGGGCCACCGGTGGCCGTCGCCAACCAAGCCCTACAGGAACAGTTCGCTGGAGAAGATCTCCAGATCGGCAACATCTGCATCCCCGAGCGGGCGGATAGCCCCATTTCAGAGGCAGTCAGGATGGAAGAAAAGGCCCGAAGGGGCGCTAATTTCTTCTCCACCCAGATCGTCTTCGATGCGCGGGAGATCTCATCTTTACAGGTCGATCTCGACAGAGAAGCACCCTGCGCCCGTGAGGTACCCCTCCTGGTCAGCCTGTGCCCGGTGAAGAAGATTCGACAACTCGATTTTCTCCGGTTTCTCGGAGTGCGGGTTCCAGAGAGCCTGGAAGCGTTGCTCTCCACCGTGCCCGAGGCCCAATGCCTGGACCTGTCGCTGGAGATCCTGGGTGATATCCAGACCCGCCTCATCGACCAGCAACCTGAAAATAGTCCGCCTCTCGGC
Organism: Planctomycetota bacterium; assembly: GCA_018694835.1. Taxonomy (GTDB): domain Bacteria; phylum Planctomycetota; class UBA8108; order UBA1146; family UBA1146; genus QNYK01. Next base: position 100,936 of record JABHOG010000015.1, read on the forward strand.
TGGAACATCGCCCCGGTGGGGCCGATCCCGGTGCCAGACATCCAGGCTCTGATGCAACTCCTGCCCGGCTCGGTCCAGTCCTGACCCGTCAAGTTCAGCCCTGTGATGGGTCCGCGACACAGTTCCTCTATAGAATTCGCCCGAGTTTCCTTTTCAATCGGTTCTAGTAGCCTAAAATCCCGGAGCACTCTCGGGGTTGGCTGCCTCCGAGATGGGCCGGACTCACTTTGTTGGTCGTAGCTGCTCGGAGGTCGTTTGTTGCAACTTTCTGCCTTCCTGGCCAAGGAATCTTCCTGGCCCTGGACCATCGCGAACACAGTCGATACAGACCTGATCTCCTTGCTCACCTTTGCAGCGGTCACTGTCATCGTCGGTGTGGTTCTACTGCTTCTCTCTGAACTGCTTGGCCCGAGAAGAAGGGACCCGCAGAAGGATAGTGTTTACGAATGCGGAGTACCGCTCCTCGATGACGCACGCGAGCCTTTCACAGTTAAATTTTATCTGGTCGCCATCTTGTTTATCTTGTTTGACATCGAGACCGTATTCCTGCTCCCCTATGCAGTGGTTTACAAGCAACTGGGGATCGTTGGACTGATCGAGATGGGCGCATTTCTTTTCGTTCTCACTGGAGGCTTGATTTATCTCTGGACGAGGGGAGCTCTCGAATGGGACTAGAAAGCTTGATTGGCGGCGAGGGATTTCTCACCACCACAGTCAATAGCATCGTCAACTGGGGACGTAAAAACGCTTTGTGGCCGATGCCTTTCGGAACGGCGTGTTGTGCCATCGAGATGATGGCCACATTCTCCGGTCGTTATGACATCTCCCGCTTCGGAGCTGAGGTGGTCCGATTCAGCCCACGCCAGGCTGACCTGCTGATCGTCAGCGGACGAATCTCATTAAAAATGATGCCGGTACTGCAAAAGATCTACCGACAGATGCCAGAACCAAAGTGGGTCATCTCGATGGGAGCTTGTGCTTCCTGCGGAGGTGTTTTTGACACGTACACACTGATCCAGGGAGTCGACCAGTTCATTCCGGTCGATGTCTACGTGCCTGGCTGCCCCCCACGTCCAGAATCACTGCTCGACGCGTTACTGGAAATTCAAAACCTCGTCGGCGAAGAGCGATTCGACAGCGGAAAGCATGGCAGCTGATATGGTCGATACACTTTCCCCCTATGATTCGCTTCCTGAGCACCTGCGCGCACTGGTGACCGACCAGGTCGAGCACCAGGGGCAACTGGCGCTTCATTGCCTCAGCGCCGATCAAAGGACGATGCTCGAGCACTTCAGGACTCAGCAAGGCTACGACTTCCTGGTCGACATGACGGCCATCGACCATCTGGGAATGGATCAACCCGAACGCTTCGAAGTGGTTTATGTGCTTCGTAGGCTGGGTGAAAACTCCCAGCTATTCAGACTTCATGTCTGGCTCAGCGAAGATTCTCCAGACCTTCCCACGGTGTTCGACTTGTGGGACTCGGCGCGCTGGGGTGAACGAGAAACCCATGACATGTTTGGAATCACTTTTGAGGGCAATCCAGACCTGAGGCGCTTCTTGATGCCGGAGGATTATCCCGGCTTCCCCTTGCTCAAGGATTACCCCCTACGTGGAATGGGCGAACGCCGACAATTCCCCAGAGTGGTTCCCCGTGGCGACCAGATGGCCGAAGAGGAACCCGAAGATTACCCGACCAGCATCGGTAGAGGGATGCACACACCGGAATACACCGAGGAGGTCCGCCGTGACTCCAAGCCAAAATAGTGGCACCCGGGACACCCCGGTCCCAACCGCCGAGACACTCGAGAAGGAACTGGAGAAGGGCTGGAAGTCACACCAGGCTGGAGTTCGTCCTTCCCAGGTAACCGAAGTCGTCGAAGATGACGGCAGTGGTCGCTTGGTGATGAACTTTGGCCCCCAGCACCCTGCGACTCATGGAACCCTGAGAAGCATCTTCACACTCGAAGGGGAAACCATCGTCAAAGCCGATGTTGAGATCGGCTACCTTCACACCGGATTCGAGAAACTGGGCGAGAACATGACCTATCAGCAATGGGTCACCGTTTCGGACCGAATGAACTACCTCTCAGCCATCAATAACAATGTCGGCTACTCGGTAGCGGTGGAACAATTGCTTGGAATAGAAGTCCCGCCCCGCTGTGCTGCTCTTCGCGTCATCATGAGCGAATTGTCGCGTATCGCTGACCACATCCTGTGCGTCGGACTCCAGGGTATGGACCTTGGGGCCTTCAGCGTGATGCTTTGGGCCTTTGAAAAACGTGAACTGGTCTACGACATCATCGAAGCGGTTTGCGGTGCCAGGTTGACCACTTCGTGGACCCGCGTGGGCGGAATCATCCGGGACGTGCCCGAATTCTTCCCCGACCTGGTCTACTCCTTCCTCGATGAGTTCCCACCGCTGCTCGATGAAATTCATCTGATGCTTCTCAACAACCGCATCTTCGTCGATCGAGTCAAGCAGATTGGTGTTCTCACGGAAGACCAGGCCCGGTCGTGGGGAATCACCGGACCTATCGGACGAGCCAGTGGGCTCGACGTAGACGTGCGCCGCGACCAACCTTATCTCGGCTACGACAAGTACGATTTCAAGGTTCCGGTTCAGACCGAAGGCGACTCCTTCTCCCGCTACATGCAGCGAATGGAAGAGATTGAGCAATCTCTTGAGATCATTCGCCAGGCGATGGCGACCCTGCCTTCAGGGCCAGTGGTTCATGACGACTTCAAGACCAGTTTGCCGACCAAGGATGCAGTTCACAACGATATGGAATCGCTGATTCACCACTTCAAACTGGTGATGCTTGGACATGGCATCCAGCCGACTGCTGGATCTTCGATCTACAGTGCCACCGAAGCCCCCTGTGGTGAGTTGGGGTTCTTCATCGCATCCGACGGATCCGACACCGCCTACAGGCTCAGGATTCGTCCACCATCACTCTACAACTATGGATTCTTCCCGCGCCTCGTCGAGGGCGGAATGATTTCCGATGCAGTGGCAGTTCTTTCCAGTTTTCACATCATCGCCGGCGAACTGGACAGGTAGGATCATCTTGGCCAATACAATTTCATTCTGCTCCGAGACGATGAAGCAGTACGAGTGGTTGCTGACACGCTACCCCACTCGACGGGCTGCATTACTCCCCACTCTGCGTCTTGCAGAGTCCGATTTTGGAGAACTGGGGGTCCCGGAGATGCGCTATGTGGCGGACCTGATGGAAATCCCTCCAGCGTTCGTTTTTGGAGTCGTGACCTTCTACACGCACTACCGACGAGCGGGCACTGGCAAGTTCCACATACAGGTCTGCAGCACCCTCTCGTGCGCCCTCCGAGGCTCAGAAGATGTGGTCTCGCGGATCACCGAACGACTCGGAATCAAGCCTGGTGAGACCACTCCCTGTGGCCACTTCACCCTGTCCAAGGTCGAATGTCTCGGTTCCTGCGACACTGCGCCGATGCTTCAGTGTAATGATGATTACCACGAGGACCTCTCGCTCGAAGATGTAGATCAGTTGATCGAACAACTTCGTGCGGAAGCAGAAGGGGGCCAAAACGGATGACTTTCCGCAAGATTTTGACCCAGCACATCGCCGAGGACGATTGCCACACCCTCAGCTTCTACCAGAGAAATGGCGGCTACAGCCAGGCGCAAAAGTCGCTCAAAGAAGACCAGCCGGACGACCTGATCGAACTGGTCAAAGCGGCCAATCTTCGTGGTCGTGGCGGCGCAGGATTCCCAACCGGCGTGAAGTGGAGTTTTGTTCCCAAATCGTCCGACAAGCCGAAATACTTGGTGGTCAATGCGGACGAGTCCGAACCGGGAACCTTCAAGGACCGGGTGATCATGGAGAAGAATCCTCACCTGTTACTGGAAGGGATCTTGATCTGCTGCAAGGCAGTCAACATCCAAACCGCATACATCTACATTCGTGGTGAATTCGTATTTGCGACCCAACGATTGCAACAGGCGATCGATGAGGCCTACGAAGCCGGGATCCTCGGCAATGATTGCCTTGGATCGGGCCTCAGCATCGATGTCACGGTCCACCGCGGTGCAGGAGCATACATCTGTGGTGAAGAAACAGGCATGCTGACGTCTCTCGAGGGTGATCGTGGACAGCCAAAGTTGAAACCACCATTCCCCGCCATCGAGGGAGTCTTTGGTTGCCCCACCGTGGTCAACAATGTCGAGACTCTCGCCAATCTTCCCTACATCCTGGAGATTGGAGCCGAGGCGTATTGCGCCATCGGACCCGAGAAGTCCCCTGGCCCGAAACTTTTCTGTGTCAGTGGGCACGTCGAAAATCCAGGTACCTTCGAATTGCCGATGGGCATCCCCTTGAGGAAACTCATCGATGAACACGCTGGAGGTGTCTGGAAGGGTCGAAAATTGAAGGCCGTGATCCCAGGGGGATCGTCAGCGCATGTCCTCACGGCAGATGAGTGTGACGTGGCGATGGATATCGAGTCCCTCACTGCCGCAGGAACGATGCTCGGATCTGCCGGAATCATCGTGATGGATGATTCCACCTGCATGGTCGACGCCCTGGTCAACCTCATGCGCTTTTACCATCATGAATCATGTGGTCAGTGCACCCCTTGCAGAGAAGGCACCGGCTGGCTTGAAAAAATCGTCCATCGGATCGCACACGGCGATGGCCGGATGGAAGATCTGGACCTGGTCCTGGATGTCTGCGACCGGATGGTCGGAAAGACCATTTGCGCCCTGGCGGATGCAGCGGCATTCCCAGCCCAATCGTTCGTGACCAAGTTCCAGGACGACTTTGTAGCTGCAATCCAGAACGGGGGAAGCCCGGCCTGGAAGAAGCGGCACCCATCTGCAGTGGGAGGAACGGCATCTCATGGCTGAAAATCAGACCAATGACGGCACGGTAGCGATGACCAGCTGGCAGCTCAATGGCCAGGAGGTGGAGAACCCCACCGGAATGACCATCATGGAAGCCGCCAAGGAACACGGCATCGAGATCCCCTGCTTCTGCTACCACCCGGGACTCTCCATCGCCGGCAACTGCCGGATCTGTATGGTCGAGAGCAACCGATCACGGAAACCTGTGATCTCTTGCTCCGAAAAGATCGCCGATGGCCTGGAGATCGAAACGGAAAGCGAGTTGGCTGTAAGCTCGCGCAATTCCGTGATGGAATTCCAGTTGATCAATCATCCGCTCGATTGTCCCGTCTGCGACAAGGCTGGCGAGTGCACTCTACAAGATCACTCTTACGAGCACGGCCCCGACCGCAGTCGTTTCGTCGAGGACAAGAACATCCGACACACCAAGGAACTGGGCCCGAATATCTCGATCTGGGGAAATCGGTGCATCGTCTGCACCCGTTGCATTCGCTTCTGCGATGAAATCAGCGGAACCAGCGAATTATGCATCGTCGAAAGAGGTGATCGCTCGGTCGTAGATGTCTTCCCCGAGATCCCGATCGACAACCAGTTGGCCGGAAACACGGTAGATATCTGCCCGGTCGGTGCTTTGATTTCCCACGACTTCAAGTACGAGGCCAGGGTTTGGAACATGGATCGCAAGGATTCTGTTTGTGGCGGCTGCTCGCGAGGCTGCAACGTCGAGGTGGAAACTCTCGATGGATTCGTCAAGCGCTTGATGCCGCGTGAAAATCTAGAGGTCAACGACTGGTGGATGTGTGACGAGGGACGATACGGTTGGAGACATCTCTACGCCGATGACCGCCTCTCTCAGGCGACCAGAGATGGAACAGCACTGGCAGATGATTCGGCCACCGCTGCTCTCGAGCAGCTCCTTTCCGAGTCGGGACCGGTGGCATTCCTGATCGACCCCTTCCTCACTTGTGAAGAGATGCACCTGGTGCAAGGGCTCGCCGCATCTCGTCCAGGCTCCAGCGTCGGAGGCTGGCTGCCAGAGGATGGGATCGCCGCTAACTTCCCCTCAGGTTTCAAGATCAGCGCTGCCAAGTACCCAAACCGCGCCGGTGCCGAACACATCTTCGGCGATCAGGTGTTCGGCAACGATGCCACGGAATTACAAAAGGCCCTGGTCAGCAGTGACTTCAACACGGTCGTCGCCTTCTGTGGTGGCCATCTGTCGAGCGGGCCAGGTGAGTCCTGGGCCAAGGCTCTTTCCAGTACCCCCACCAGTATCATTTTCTCCGTCAAGAGTGGTCCGTGGCTCGAGGGTGCCTCACTGGTGCTCCCCGCCACCGCACCGATCGAGAAGGATGGCACCTGGATCAATGAAGACGGTCGCCTGCAACGAACTCGGTCATGCTGGAACCCAGGCACTGAGCCCTTCTCGGTAGAACTGGTCAGACTGCAAACCCTACAGAACGCACTGGGTATCCGGGGAAGAAGCCTGTCTGCCGCAGGTATCTTCAGAGAACTCGCCGCAAACAATGATTCCTTTGCCGGCCACAACCATAGCGACCTCGGTTCCCCGGGCTTGCTCCTGTCGGAGCGCCCTGCCGGAATCGCCATGGATGGAGGTTCGGAGTGACCGACCCGATCTATGAGATCCTGATCGCAATCCTCAAGGCTGTGATCATCTTCGCTGTGCTCCTGCAGATCGTTCCTCTGCTGGTGTACTTCGAGCGAAGAATCTGTGCATGGATCCAGGACCGAATCGGCCCCAACAGGGTAGGACCGGTCGGACTTCTTCAGCCGCTGGCAGATGTCATCAAACTCGCATTCAAGGAAGACCTCACCCCACAGGGAGCGGATAAGTGGATCTATCGGTTGGCGCCGGTACTGGTCTACGCACCAGCAGTGCTCGCCTTCACGGTGATCCCGGTAGGCATCGACCTGCAAGTGGCCACCTTCGATATAGGAGTGATCTTCCTCTTCACCATCAGCGGCTTCTCCGTCTACGGCCTCGCTTTCGGAGGTTGGGCATCGAACAACAAGTACTCGCTGCTGGGAGGCCTACGTGCCTCCGCCCAGATGATCAGTTACGAGGTCGCGATGGGGCTCTCCATCATCGCCATCTTGATGACCGCCGAGACGGTCGACCTCAATGAGATCGTCCGCCAACAATGGGGAGCGGGCACGCTTGGATTGCTGGAGTGGAACCTTTTCCAGCAACCGATTGCTGCAGTCGTGTTCATGATCGCCGCGTTTGCCGAAACCAATCGGTTGCCCTTCGACCTGGCCGAATGCGAAGCGGAACTGATCGGTGGATTCCACACCGAATACACCGGGCTCAAATTCGCCACCTTCTTCATGGGTGAGTACGTGGCGATGATCACCATGTCCGGACTGATGATCACGTTGTTCCTCGGGGGCTGGAGTGTGCCGTGGGTCGAAATCCCCACCGATCCCTCGATCTTCGACGTGGCACTCAGCGTCGGTTTCTTCACGGTCAAATTGTTTGCCCTCTTGTTCTTCTACATCTGGACCCGCTGGACGCTTCCGCGATTCCGATACGATCAGTTGATGAGGATCGGCTGGAAGGTCTTCATACCGGTGTCTCTTGCGAACATTGGCCTCACCGCCATTGCCGGCGTGCTGGGTTGGAAATGGCTGATCCCTCTGCCTTAACGAGGGTAACTAGAACGGAGTTCTCATGGCAAACCACTCGGATGCCAGCGAGGAAAAGCTAGAACGTAAAACTGCAACCACCGAACCACGGGAGAAGGCGACCTACGCCGTGCCCGTGGCCAAGGGGTTGATCAATACGCTCAAGCACATCCTTCGAAATGAACCGAACACGATTCACTACCCCGATGAGAAGCGAACTCCATACCCTGGATACCGTGGAGAGCATCGCCTCAAGAGAGACGAGTTGGGTCGTGAGAAATGCGTGGCTTGCTTCATGTGCTCAACGGCGTGCCCGGCACACTGCATTGAAATCGTTGCCGAGGAAGCACCCTGGGATGATCGTGAAAAGCGACCCAGGCTCTTCAACATCGACATGATGCGTTGCATCTACTGCGGCATGTGCGAAGAAGCCTGCCCCTGTGATGCCATTGAATTGACTCCTGTTTTCAACATTCCTGCTCGTACTCGTGCAGAAAAGATCTACGACAAGGACAAACTCCTTTCCCTGTGATTCTTCGAAATCTACGGGATCGAGTGAGGGGACCATCGGATGAGCCCTGGTATTGAACAGCTGTTTTTCGGAATCGCAGCCGTAGTGGCGACGGTGAGCTCCTTGCTCGTGGTCACCCGGCGCAATCCGATTTACTCGGCGATGTTTCTCATCGTCATGTTCGCAGCAGTTTCAGTGATCTTCATGTTGCTGGACGCCACCTTTCTGGGGTTCATGCAACTGCTGGTCTATGCGGGGGCTATCATGGTCCTCTATCTCTTCGTCATCATGTTGATCAATCCGAGAGATGGAGACCTCCCCGAAGAGAGTGGAGTCACCGAGAAATCCTTTGCTGCGGGAGTCGCATTACTGATCTTCTCGCTGTTGAGTTTCGCCATCTCCCACTCCAATGAAGTGGAACGGCTCTCCTCACTGGGACCTATTCCACTGATTCCAGAAGTCAGTGCTTCCCACGGCACCATTCGGGCTTTTGGACTGGAGTTGTTTCAGAAGCACCTACTGGTCTTCGAACTGACTTCCGTACTGGTCCTGGCAGGAATCATCGGAGCCGTCCACCTGGCCTCTCGTGGCCGAAAGGATGGGTCCACAGCCCCCTCAGCAGCTGGAAAAGGGCTGGTGAACACAGATGTTTAGCCTCCCCGCACTACTTTACCTCAGTGCTTTTCTCTTTTCTGTGGGCACCTATGGAGTGCTGGCGAGGCGCAACATCCTCGTGGTCCTGATGTCACTCGAACTGATGCTCAATGCCGTCAACATCGCACTGGTCTCCTTCGGTCGAGTACATGCTCTGACTGCATTCGCCGGAGAGCATAGCGGCCAGATCTTCACCTTGATGGTGCTGGCTGTCGCAGCCGCTGAAGCCGCCATTGGCCTCTCCTTGCTACTCGTGATCTGGCGGCGCTGGAATACGATTGATCTTCGCCAACTTTGCCGGTTGAACGGCTAGGGGGACCACTTGGACATCAATCTCCTCTGGATACCTTTGCTACCCTTCCTGGGCTTCCTGATCACCGGGATGCTGGGGAAAAAAATTGGTAACAAGTCCGTCAATGCCATCGCTTGCGGTCTACCGATCCTCTCCTTTGTCATCTCCTATGCTGCATGGAGTCGACTCGTGTACGAAGGTACAGAGTTGCACTGGAGTGGCTTCCCCTGGATCTGGATCGAGGGACTGGTCGAAATCCCCTTCGCACTTCACCTCGACGGCATTGCCGCCGTGATGTGCATGGTGATCACCGGAGTCGGATCACTGATCCACCTCTACTCGATCGGCTACATGAAGGGTGATCCCGGGTACCACCGCTATTTCGCATACCTCAATCTGTTCACCACATTCATGCTGATCCTGGTCCTCGGCGACAACCTGTTGCTGATGTTCATCGGCTGGGAAGGTGTCGGACTCTGCTCGTACCTGTTGATCGGATTCTGGTACGAAGAGGACGCCAACTGCGCTGCAGGCAAGAAGGCCTTCATCATGAACCGGGTGGGAGACTTTGCATTCCTGCTGGGAATCTTCTTGTGCCTCGCTCACTTCGGTTCTCTCGACATGTCGACTCTCACCGATGCTACAGCCATTTCGGCTCTTTCAGCGGAGACACTGTCGGTACCTCTTCTGGGTTCAGTGAGCGTGATCTCGATGATCGTCCTGCTGCTGTTCATCGGGGCCACCGGCAAGAGCGCGCAGATCCCCCTCTACGTGTGGCTCCCCGATGCCATGGCGGGGCCGACCCCGGTTTCTGCGTTGATCCACGCCGCCACCATGGTGACCTCGGGAGTATATCTCTGTTGCCGACTGATGCCGCTGTTCGAGGCCGCCCCTGCAATCCTCGCAATCATCGCAGGAATCGGGGCGTGTACCGCACTGCTAGCAGCACTGATCGCATTTGGCCAAAATGACATCAAGAAGGTTCTGGCCTACTCGACGGTCAGCCAGCTGGGCTACATGTTCTTCGCCATCGGCGTCGGAGCCTTTTCCGCAGCATTCTTCCATGTCGTCACCCACGCCTTCTTCAAAGCGCTGCTCTTTCTCGGATCCGGGTCGGTGATCCATGCGATGCATCATGAGCAAGACATGCGAAAGATGGGCGGTTTGCGAAAACAGCTCCCCTTCACTCACTTGACCTTCCTCATCGGAACACTGGCGATCGCTGGAGTCCCCCCCTTGGCGGGCTTCTTCTCCAAGGACGAGATTCTCTTTGCCGGTTATCAGCAGGGCTTCCTCATGGGCGTCGATTCGGCCGCTCTTTTCTGGGGAATCTCCTTTCTGACTGCCGGAATGACTGCGTTCTACATGATTCGCTGCGTGGCGCTGACCTTCTGGGGCGAGAGTCGAGTCGACTCCAGCCTCGAGGGCAAGGTTCATGAACCCGGGGGCTGGATCGGCTTCGCCCTGTTCATGCTCGCCGTCGCCAGCATCCTCGGAGGATTCCTCAACGTTCCCGAGTTCCTTGGTGGCCACGCAACACTGGGCCACTTCACCGGATTGCACAGTTCAGCCGCCGCCCATGGTGCTGCCGCCAGCTTCTCGCCAGAGGTTCTTCATGCGGCGGAGTGGAAGAGCATGTTCTTGAGCCTGGCGGTTGCGGGTTCAGGATTGCTGCTGGCCTTCTACTGCTACGGCAAAGGGCACTCTCTACGCAAAAGGTTCACCGAGAGTGGAGTGGGCCGCTGGCTCTGCCGACTTTCCCAACGGAAGTTCTATGTCGACGAGTTCTACGCAACCGTCTTTGTCCGTCCATTTGAAACGATGAGTCACCTGCTCTTCATCCTGATCGATCGAATCCTGATCGACGGGATCCTGGTCAGTGGCTCAGCACTGCTCACGCGAGGCCTTGGAAACTGGTTCCGCAAGATGCAAACCGGTTTCATTCCCGGTTACCTGCTGACATTTGGCTGCGGAGTACTACTACTGGTCTACATGATGCTGAGTCTCATCCAGCAAGGAGGAGCACAGTGATTCCCGAACTGCCATCCTTCAACCTTCCAGTTCTCACACTGGTGACCTTGACCCCGGCGATTGGAGCCTTGCTCATATCGCTGGTCGATCGCAATAACAAAGCTTTGTTGCGACAAGGTTCACTGATGATCAGTTGCCTGACGCTACTCTTTTCCCTATTGATGGTGGGCAACTTCGACAACTCGGTTGGCACCATGCAACTGGAGGAGAGTCACAGCTGGATCGCATCTCTGGGAATCAACTACCATCTGGGAGTGGACGGGATCTCCATCCTGCTGGTACTGCTGACCTGTTTCTCGATGCCCCTGGTCTTTCTGAGCACCTGGAAAGCCATCGATGATCGGGTCAAGGAGTTCCACATCGCCTTGCTGCTGTTGCAGACCGGCATGGTCGGAGCATTTGTCTCGCTCGACCTGATCCTGTTCTACCTCTTCTACGAGGCGATGTTGATACCCATGTATCTCATCATCGGCATCTGGGGAGGGCGAGAAAGAGTCTACGCTGCACTCAAGTTCTTCATCTACACCATGGTCGGTAGTTTGATGATGTTCCTGGCGATTCTCTACCTCTACCAGCATGCCGGAACCTTTGATCTTCCACTGTTGCTCGAGCGTTTGCGCACCACTCATCTGCTCGATGAAAATCAACAGTTCTGGTTGTTCTGCGCCTTCACCCTCTCCTTCGCCATCAAGGTACCACTCTTCCCCTTTCACACCTGGCTTCCAGATGCACACGTGCAAGCCCCCACAGCGGGCTCAGTGGTACTGGCTGGAGTGCTGCTCAAGATGGGCACCTACGGCTTGCTACGCTTCTCGATCCCGCTGTTCCACGAGGCCGCTTACAACCTGCAATCACTGATGTGTTGGTTGTCTGTGATCGGAATCATCTTCGGCGCATGCATGGCTTTGGTGCAAACTGACATCAAGAAACTGATCGCCTATTCCTCGGTGAGCCACCTCGGCTTCGTGGTCTTGGCTTGTTTCATCCCCAATGTCGAAACCATCACCGGTGCGATCCTGCAGATGGTCAATCACGGACTCTCCACAGGGATGCTGTTCTTGATGATCGGAATCATCTATGAACGACGTCATACCCGCGAACTGGCCGATTACGGTGGGCTCGCAAAGGTGATTCCGCTCTTCACCATCTTCTTCCTGATCGCAGTGCTTTCGAGCATCGGGTTACCGGGGCTCAATGGCTTCATCGGAGAGTTCCTCATCCTGTACGGAGTGTTCAAGGTCTTCCCACTGTGGGGCGTGCTCGCTTCCACCGGAGTGGTCCTTGGGGCCCTGTACATGCTCAACATGGTCAAGAAATTCCTGTTCGGACCTCTGGTCCATCCCGAGAATCAAAAAGTGGCGGACCTCTCGCCTCGTGAAATCCTCTACCTGCTTCCCTTCGTCGTGATGATGGTCTGGATCGGGCTCTACCCGGCACCCTTGATCAACATGGTGAAACCTACCCTGTCCCTGTACGTCGAGATGTTGGAGAGTTAGGAGCCCCTGATGGAACTCACCATCTCCGGAGCCGAGATCCTGGCAATACTGCCGGCAGCAATCCTGGTCGTCACTGGCCTGGTGCAGTTATTCGCTGATCTGGGCCGGTCCGCAGAGGACAAGCACTCGGAAAAGACTCACCTGGCGATGATCGGTGTCACCGGATTCTTGCTCGCCTTCGCAGCTCTCTTTGTCCAGGGCAGCGGTGCCTCGGCTGGAGAACTGTACGCAGGAGCGATGACCGATGATCTGTTTGGCCGGATGGGTGCAGGAGTGGTCATCATGACCGGACTCTTCAGCACTTTGATGGCGGGTAGTTATCTCGCTAGCAGAGGCAGTAACAGTGCCGAGTTCACCGCCCTGATCAGCTTCGGAGCGGGATCGATGGCGCTGCTCTGTCAGGCGACCAACCTGATCTCGATCTTTGTCGCCATCGAAACCCTGTCGCTGGCCGTCTATGTCATGGCGGGATACTTCAAAGATGAGCGAGCCGCCAGCGAAGGGGCATTCAAATACTTTGTTCTGGGTGCCTTCTCGAGTGGATTCCTACTACTGGGGATGGCTTTCATTTACGGCGCTACTGGTGGCTCTGTGGCTCTGACAGACATCGCAGCTTCCAATGGCCAGCAGGACACCCTGTTCAGCGTCGGAACCCTGCTGGTGCTGATCGGCTTCGCCTTCAAGGTCGGTGCGGTGCCCTTTCACTCCTGGGTACCCGATGTCTACCAGGGGGCTCCTGTGGTGGCGGTCGGTTGGATGGCAGTAGCGGTCAAAGCCTCCAGTCTCTTCTGCCTGTGCCGTTTCCTCCTCTTCACCGGAGGAGGCAATGATCTGGCCCAGTTGCTGGCCGCCATCTCGGTGGTCACGATTCTGCTGGGGAATCTCGCAGCCCTCAACCAGCAGAGTTTGAAGCGGATGATGGCTTACTCCGGAATCGCACACACTGGCTACCTGCTGATCCCGCTGGTGGTCGCATTGTCGGGAGATGGCTCTTCTAGTGCCGCCAGCATTCCCTTCTACATGTTTGCTTACGCCGCCACCACCCTGGCAGCGTTCGGTGTACTCGCAGCGATCAGCGTCGGATCTGATCGAGATCAGGTCCACGATCTCGATGGTCTCGCCAAGAACCGCCCGCTGCTGGCGCTGGGTTTCACGGTGGCGCTACTCTCACTGGCAGGGATCCCGCTCACTGCAGGATTCATTGGCAAGTTGTTAATTCTCAGTAATGCGATTCAACAAGGATTCCTTCTGCTCGCTCTGGTGGGAATCATCGGCTCATTGATCAGTGTCTACTATTATCTGCGCCCAGTGGTTTCAATGTGGTTCCGAGAGCCCAAATCCTCCTTTGAACTGGTGCCCGCCTCCTGGGGCATCACCTTCACGGTCGCGCTCTGTGGATTCGCCACCATCTGCTTCGGGCTCTTTCCCGACTGGCTGATCGATCTGTCAAAGCGCTCGGTCGAGGCGATTCTCGGCTGATCACCTGTTGACTGGTATCGGCTCTGAGCGCCGCTAGAATGACCGACTGTGCGAGTCCTCTGCGAGTGCCAGGACCCGCTCTGATCGATCGGTCCAGCAGGCTCGGGGACGGGGGAAACATGCGTTCAGGATTTATTCTGCTCATCATCGTGCTGGCTGGCTGGTGGGGATACACCAGCTGGATCAGCGTCGTCCCTGGCAACCAAAGCACGCGGATCCCGGTTGTCGGAGTCGAGACCGACCCTCCCACTGTGGACGGTGGTGACAGCACGACAGCCGATGTGGAGGATCGCAGTAACCCTGCATCCACTGAGGATGATAGGTACAAGGGGATTCACGCCAACCTGATTGAACAGCTCCGTGGACAGATCGATGTCGATCCGGATGATGGTACTCGGGTACGCCTGGCCAGAACTCTGCTGGCGTCAGAACACCCCCGTTATGTCGGGGAAGCGTTTGGCATCTTGACCAGAATTGAAAAATCAGGCGGAGAACTTTCAGCCACCGCCCGATCGATTCTTCTTCAACAAATCAGCGGTGCCGACCAGGTTCACCTCGCAAAACAAATCGTCGCTGAAGGATCACTGGTTCCCGGCTACGGAAAAGCATGCTTGGTGCTGGCAGATTCAATCGGCTTTGATACTGATCCCACAGCAGTGAAGAGTTGGACCTATCTTTCAGATGCCTACAACAGTTCCGATGAAATCGAGTGGCGCGCTCCCATTCGTCAGAAGCTTCGTAACCTGGTCGATTTCTGGGTGATCTCAAGTCGACCCTTTACCGATTCTGGAATCGTGACAGTGGTCAGTGGAGATTCTCTTTCGGCGATCGCCAAGCGCTGCAAGGTTTCGGTCGATTCCCTGAGAACGCTGAATCAGTTGAAATCAGATGTCATACATCCGGGTCAAAAATTGAAGTTCCTCTCCGGCAATGTCACCGTGGACATCGACAAGAGTGATTTCTGGCTCGATGTGTTCCTCGATGGCCGCTGGATCCAGGGCTTCGCCATCGGTCATGGCAAGGACAATTGTACGCCAGTAGGATCGTTCCAGGTCGACCTTGTACAGAAGAAGCCGATGTGGCAGCCGCGCGATGGCCGCCCCCCCATCGCCTATGGAGCCAAGGGAAACCCGCTCGGAGAGAGGTGGATCGGATTCGAGGACAAGCCTTCCCATGCCGGAATCGGGATCCACGGTACCAGCGAGCCGGAGAGTATCGGTTCGATGGAGTCAGAGGGTTGTATTCGTCTGCGCAACGAAGATGTTGTGGCGACATATCCCTGGCTTCGGGTCGGAACTCAGGTCCAGATCCACGATTGATCGGGAACTCATGAGTTCTCCTCAGGTGCGCAAACGCGCCTGGAACCGACCTGCGAGTCGTTGCATCAGACCTTCGATCGCCTCGTCCACTTCTTCATGGGTCAGCGATCGATCGGGAGCCCTGAACGCCACCGAGAAGGTGACGCTTTTATGCCCCTGAGTCACCTGCTTCCCTCGATAGACATCGAGGAAGGTGAGTCCTTCGAAGTTTGCCATCTCCGCTGCGTCCACTTCGGAGGCGATGTCACGCCACAACACCGACTCCTCGACGACGATGTTGAGGTCCCTGCGAACCCCCGGATGGCGTGAGAATTCCCGGTATCGGTGTTTGACCTCGCTATGGCCGATCAGCGTTCCCAGGTCGAGTTCGCCGCACCAGGTTTCTCCGGTGACTCCATCGAGAGGCGCAGCTCCCACCAGGCCCAGACGTTCGCTGAAGAAGTCGAGCGCTGCACAACTTCCCCCAGCAAGACCACAGGAGGTGGATACTGGATTCCAGGTCGAAGCACTCCTCGATTCGGTTCCGAGTCTCAGAAGTTCAAGCACCGCATCGGCGATTCCGCGCACCTGGCGGTACGCCTCCGAGGGGCGACTTCCATCCGCATTGCTGTGGACCCACGCGAGATGAATTTTCTCCACCGGTCGATCGACTCCTTCACGACGGTGAAAGACTCGAGCCACCTCGAACAATCGCACAGAATCGACTCCATGAAGTCGATTTCCACGGACACAGGAGAGTAGGCCCGGCAGCAAACTGCGCCGTAGCACTCCTTCATTCGAACGGACCGGGTTTCGGACCACCCACGGGTCTCCGAGACACCACCATTCCTCGAGTTCTCGATGGTCTCCTTCTGATCCGAAGGAAAAGGTGAGGGATTCATGGTGGCCAGTCCCCTCCAGTAGAGCCTTGACCCGCTCGACCAGCCCTGCATCGCGATCCTCAGGGACCACTCGTACCGCCATCTGGCGATCGGGCACCCTGTCGAGGCCGTGGATCCGTCCGACTTCCTCGATGAGGTCGATCTCCCGGGTGCAATCAGCACGCCATGTAGGAGGCACCCAGAGGCTTCTGGCGTCGTCTCCGCCAGCGTGCTGGAAACCGAGAGCGCTCAGTACACGTGTCAGTTCTGCGGCGGGCACCGACTCTCCGAGGATCAGTTCGGTTCGATCGAGGCGGATCGGGACCTCCGCCGGGGGATCCAGCAAGCCGTCTCGCATCGCCTCCCAGCAACCGGAGAGAACCTTGCAGTCCGTTTCCTGGCACAACAAGTGGAAGAATCGCCGAGATGCAATGTCGGCCGCGTCGATATCGACACGACGCTCGAATCGGTATGAGGAGTCACTCGCCAGCCCCAAGCGACGAGAAGTGCTACGCACTGGCACCGGATCGAACCACGCGCTCTCCAGCAGAATCCTTCGGGTGGTCGAACCGACTCCGGTTTCCAGCCCCCCCATCACTCCCGCCAACGCCACCGCTCGGGAAGCATCGGCGATGACCAGATCTTCCGTGTCGAGGGTGTGATGGGTGCCATCCATCGCGGCGAAGTCTTCGCC
Organism: Planctomycetota bacterium; assembly: GCA_018694835.1. Lineage (GTDB taxonomy): Bacteria > Planctomycetota > UBA8108 > UBA1146 > UBA1146 > QNYK01. The sequence continues at coordinate 117,803 of JABHOG010000015.1, forward strand.
ATAACGAGCGCGGCGAATGATCAATTCCTCACCATCGAGTCGGTCCAGGTCAAAGGCGTGTAATGGTTGCCCCAGGTCCATCAGGACGTAATTGGTCAGATCGACCACCAGATTGATCGACCTCAGGCCGATCGACTCGAGACGCTTCCGCAACCACTGAGGACTCTCTGACACATCGACATCCAGGGCGACCCTGGCGGTGTAACGACCGCAACGGTCATCATCGTCGACCTCGATGCTGGTGATCTCACTGAGTCCCTTGCCCGTCGAATCCTTGTCCACCTCCGAGTAGTCGGTCTTCAATGGCTTGAGAGGTTGATCGAGCAGGCATGCCAGTTCCCTGGCCACCCCCCGATGACCCAGATGATCGGGTCGGTTGGATGTGACTTCCAGTTCGAAGACATGGTCGTCGCCATGAACCTCGATCGCCTCGCAATTGAGTCCACACATCGTCAGTCTGTGCGCCACGTCTTCGACCGGTTGATCGATATCGACATGTTCCCGTAGCCAGTCGAGGGAAACCTTCATCTGGACACTCCACTATCAAAAGTATGGTCCACCATCAGGAAAACTGCTGGAGGAACCTGACATCGTTCTCGTAAAGATATCGGATATCAGGAATATTGAAGGAAGCCATCGTGACCCGTTCGATTCCCAACCCGAATGCAAAACCAGTCCACCGTTCGGGGTCGATTCCGACCGACTCGAGAACGTTGGGATCGACCATTCCACACCCCCCCATCTCCATCCAGCCACCACGCCAGAACAGATCCACTTCTGCACTCGGCTCGGTGAAGGGGAAAAAGGACGGCCTCAATCGCAGTTTCATTCCATCGTCCTGCAACAACTGCTGGAAGAAGGTCAGCAAGGTGGCCTTGAGATGACCAAAGGTCATCCCCTCGTCCACCACCAACCCTTCGAGTTGATTGAACATGTAGGAGTGAGTGGCATCGACAGTATCGGGTCGAAACACCTTGCCTGGAGCGATGATCCTCAGGGGAGGAGGTGTATTCTCCATCACCCGGACCTGCACTGTCGACGTCTGACTGCGCATCAACAAATCATCTTCGAGGTAGAAGTTTTCCGCAGGATCGCGGGCGATGTGATCGACAGGGATATTGAGCCCGGTGAAGTTATGCCACTCGTCCTCGACCTCTGGACCATCCGCTACCTGGAATCCTAGATTGCCAAAGATACGAATCATCCGTGAAGCGACCTGGTGAACCGGATGGCGGCTCCCTCGTAAAGGCATCTGCCCTGGGAGAGTGACATCTGTGGCACGTCCAGCGGCAGTCGCCTTCGGCTTCGATTTCGGGCTACCGAGACGATCCTTGGCCGCCCCGAGCGCCGATTCCACCCGTTCCTTGACGAGATTGACCCGGGCTCCGAAGGAAGCGCGCTGCTCAGGTGGAAGAGCTCCCAGGGAACGGAGAACCTGCTTGAGGGTCCCCTTCTTCCCGAGCACCCCGACCCGAACCGATTCCAAACTCGAGGCATCCGAGGCGGACTCGATCGCCTGCAATGCTGCCGCCTCGATGGTATCTAGATCCACCTGGGATCCCTCGCTCATGATATTGCGCCGCGTGCAATTCCTACGAGGGCGACGAAAGCCTCGTGATTTCGAATCGCCAGATCGGAGATCATCTTTCGATCCAGATCGACCTTGGCACACTTGAGACCATGAATGAATCGACTATAGGAGATGTCTTGTTGGCCACAGGCCGCAGAGATCCGGGTGATCCAGAGTCGACGGATGATGCGTTTGCGTACCCGACGATCTCGCGTCGCATAAGCTTCTGCCCGGATGATCGACTGCTTGGCAGTCCTGTACTGACGAGACGCGGCTCCGAAGAATCCACGAGCTTTTTTGAGAATCCGCTTTTGCTTGCGGTGACGAGCGACGCCAAAACTGACGCGTGCCATCGTTGTCCCTTTCCAGTGAGCGATTCTCGGGAGGAATCTTTCGATTCACTAGGAACCTTCAGGTTCGTCCACCCCGTAATCACCGGCCGGCGCGCCCTTCGGCGCATTGATGAAAGTAACTAAATTTTACGATCTCGAACTATCGACCACCGGCGGCGAGCAGTGCTGCCACCAGTATCATCGCGACTAGCCGATCCCGAGCAACGCCTTGATCACCTTGGCATCACATTCAGGGCATACTTCCGAACGACGTCCTCGACGAATCCGAGCCGCCGACCACGGGCCCATCCTGTGGCTCTTGCCTGCACGATGTCGCTTGATCTTACCTGTACCCGTCACCTTGACCCGCTTCTGCAGGCCCTTGTGCGGTTTGTGAGTCTTCCTGGCCACGAGGGGCCCCTTTCCAATCGGAATCCTCTCGAGGACTCCGTTGTCGTCACTTCTTCTTTGCCAGAACCATCGCCATCCGATTTCGGGCTTCCTGCAACGGCTCTCGTTCCATCTTTGCCAATTCTTCGAGGTCGGCATAGAACCTCATCAACACCTCGCGGCCCAGATCCGGGTGACGCTGCTCGCGTCCCTTGAAGACCATCGTGACCAGCACCTTGTGGCCCTCTTCGAGGAAACCACGCACTCTGCGTAACTTGACATCGAAGTCGTGCTTCTCCGTTTTCGGCCGAAGTTTGACTTCCTTGATCTTACGGACCTTCTGGACCTGCTTGGAACTCTTCGACTGATCATACTTGAATTTGCCGAAATCCATCAACTTGCACAGAGGAGGATCGGCATTGGGATTCATCTCGACCAGGTCGAGATCCTTCTCCTGGGCCATCTCCAGTGCTTCATTCAATTTGACGATTCCGACCTGTCCCCCCTCATCATCGATGAGGCGTACCTGGCCCGGAGCGGGCCTATCGATCACCCTGTACTTGGTCTTTTCGGCGATGTCGTTCCTCCTACTCGAAACTCCGCGGTCATCGTGACACTCCCACCTCCCTCGGAGGCGGTTTGAAACGACAAAATACCGGTACTGCGCCCGTGGGCCCATGGATGCACCGGGAAGTGGACCATTTCTCGGCCCTGAGAACTCCGATGGATACACCGGAGAGGGGGCTGATGGCAAGCCGGAAACACTGATTTCTGTGGTAGATGCGTAAAAAATCGTCATCTCGGGGCTGGCGCGGGCCCCCTCACTGCTGCGTTGAGTCTCCTGTTTCATCCCCAGACACCTGTGAGGAGGCCGGTTTCGGAGGGTCGGCGACCCTCAATCCGACCTCTTCCAGCTGCTGATCGGAGACATGGGTCGGAGCACCGGTCAACTGACACGTCCCTCGCTGAGTCTTGGGGAAGGCGATCACCTCGCGGATCGAGTCGTCACCGGCCAAGATCATCACCAGCCGGTCGATTCCCAGGGCGATTCCTCCATGGGGTGGAGCTCCGTACTTCAATGCCTCTAACAGGAAACTGAACTTGCTACGAGCCTCCTCCGGGCTCAATCCAATCGCCTCGAATACCCGTTCCTGGAGGTCACGCTGGTGGATCCGGATACTCCCTCCCCCGACCTCGAAACCGTTCAGAACCAGGTCATAGGCTCTGGCACGCACCTTCAGAGGAGAGGATTCAAGTTGGTCCAGATCGTCGGGGTGCGGTGCCGTGAAGGGGTGGTGACAAGGAACAGGAGATCCCGTGGCCTCGTCCTCGTCGAACAGTGGAAATTCGGTCACCCAGCAGAACTCAAGGGCGCCCGGTTGGATATGACCCAGCTTTTGAGCCAGTTCTTTGCGCAGGAAGGACAATGAGTTGATCACAACTCGCTTCGATCGATCGGCGACGAAGTAGCACAGATCCCCCACTTGTAACCCACTGCGCTCGACCAGCTGGGTGCCCCCATCGCCTTCACAGAATCTCGCCACAGGCCCGGCCAGTCCGTCCTCGGTTCTCTTCATCCATGCGAGACCACCGGCACCTTGATTCTTGACGATCGCTTCGAGCGATTCGATCTGTTTCCTCGACCATTCCGCTGCTCCGGGAACCCGTACCCCACGCACAGCACCGCCCGCTTCGACGGCGCCAGAAAAGACCTTGAAACCAAGATCTTCGGCGAGATCTGACATTTCAAATATCTCCAGATCACTGCGCAGATCGGGTGCGTCACTCGAATATTTAAGCAGTGCCTCATCGTAAGAAATTCGACGGAAGGGAGTTTCCACCTCTTGCCCGGTCAAAGCTTTTACGACGTGCGCCATCAGGCCCTCGAGCACTTCGATGACATCGTCTTCCTCGACACAGGCCATCTCGAGATCGAGTTGGGTGAATTCAGGCTGACGATCTGCTCGTAGGTCCTCATCACGGAAGCAACGAACGATCTGCATGTATCGATCGAATCCAGCGACCATGAATAGTTGCTTGAAGATCTGAGGTGACTGGGGAAGAGCGTACAACTCACCAGGATTCAACCGGCTCGGCACCAGGAAATCACGAGCTCCCTCTGGAGTGCTCTTGGTCAGCATCGGCGTCTCGAGGTCGATGAATCCCTTTTCATGAAGATGATTTCGCAGCTGATGTTGCAGATCAGATCTCAACTGAAAGCGACGTTGCACCTCTGGCCTTCTCATGTCGAGAAAACGGTACTGGAATCGCAATTCTTCGTTGACCAGATCCCCCCCTGCGAAATCGAAGGGCAGTGCGGGACAATCTCCCACCAACGTCGCAACCGTGGCGATCACTTCGATCTCTCCGGTCAGGAGGCGAGGATTCTTCATCCCATCGGGACGAGATTGGATCCGACCTGTTACCTGTAGCACCTGCTCGGAACGTAAAGAGGTGAGTTCTGCTCCATCGATGGTTTCGGGTGAAAGGGTTACCTGAGTACGACCATAACGATCGCGCAAATCGATGAATCGCAACCCACCATGATCCCGGATGGTATCGATCCAGCCGACCAGAGTGACTTCCTCGCCGACATGTTCGGCACGAAGTTCTCCGCAGGTATGGCTTCTCAGCATTTCAATTCCCTTTCTCCACGCGAGGTCTTATCCGCATTGATTCTACGCAAATGCAGAGTTTCGGCCACCATTCCCGGAAAGAGATCCACTGGCCAACTCTGACACGCCAAGGAGCGAAGCCATCTCGCTCCAGCGGATGCCCTTCGGAGCGTTTTTGAGCCACCGCTCGATCTCGGCCATCGCCGCCCTCCTCAACTTCTGCCCTGCGTCCAGATCCCCGGCTTGCTCCCGTACCTGGGCCCACCAGAAGAGGACCGAAGCATGACCATGACGAGTTTCCAGTCGAACCACCCGTCGCCAGGCATTGCGAGCAACCCGCTCCTTTTCCTCGAGGGATGCGTGAGCGCTTCTCTCGAGCGACAACCAGGTCGATATCGGCTGTGCACGTAGTCGAAGCGCATCGAGAGCTGCGATTTCAAGCCAATGATGGGCATCTTCCTCTTGATGCCTTCGCAACAACACCCGTCGTCGATCGAGCGCATTGCGTGCCCTGCGCATTCCGAACGGCTCCGGATCCGATCCTGGCTCGGGGATTGCTCCGGTGGCAATTTTTCGCCGTTCGATCTGAGCCAGTGCGTTTTGCCCCACTCGATCGAGCAGTTCGACTCGTTCTCTACGTAAAGATCCGAGGTCTCGATCGGTTCCCCGCACTCGTAATGTCGTCAGTCCTCGATCGAGCAAGCTCATCGCTTGCGAGAGGAGACCGCTGGCAAATGCACAACGACTCTCGAGGATGATGTGGCGAGCATGAACGTCAACCGTCTCTCGCTCATGGGGCGCTCGATGGGGCGGTGTCGCCTGCAGGATCTGCCGCGCCGTCAGCGGCCGACCTGCCGCCAGTTCCGATGCCGCGACCAACAGATTGCCTTCCCAGGCGACGATGCCCGCCGGTCCGTCGAGCATCAATGCCTCCTCGAGACAGCGGGAAGCTCCCTTGATCCACCCGGCTCCCGCCTCGCAGCGAGCCAACAGCAACAATGATCGGGGTAACTGCCCCCGGCAGTGCTGCCTCGCCTCGTCCACCAATGGTGCGATCTCTTGCAGTACCAGTGCCTCTTCTCCGAGACGAAGAGAAGACTCCGCAGCCTCGATTGCCGCCGCCAACGCCGCTTCTTTTCGATGCTCTTGACGACAAAGATGATGATGCCAACGGCTCCAGATCCTCAGGGAACGCAGATCCTCCTTCGCTCTCGCTCGCAGGCACTGAGCCTCGGCAATTTGGCGCGAATGACCGCTTCTCATCGCATCTGCAAGAACCTGATCGGAGAGATCCAATGCTTGTAAACGAGCTCCCCTGGACAGAGCGATACGGCAGCGCTCCAGCCGAAACTCGTTGATCATCTCATCGGGGCATTCCGAGTCGTCCATCTCGAACTGGGGAACGGCGCCGACTCCACGCCTCGCTAGCGTTCGGAGGATGCGAGACCGTTCGATGGCCACTCTGGTCTTCTCGCGTCGAGTCTCCAGATCATCCTGTGTCGGCATCACCACTTCATCGAGCAGCGCCAGAGCCGTTCGTGGATTCCCATCTCGACGACTGGTATCAGCCCTGAGTCGTGCCAGACGCAGCGAGGCCACGCTGCCCGGCTGCTGGTTTCGGGCCGAGATTCTCCATGCTCGATCGCGTTGCGATAGATTCCCCAGGTGATCCTCGACCATGCCGAGCAACTCCGCCCAACGCGGCACCATCGGTTCACGGAGCAGATCGACCAGCGGCCCCAGCAATTCTGAAAGGCGTGTCGCATCCCCAGAGACTCGCGCCTCATCCTCGAGCCAGGGCTCGAGACAGCGAGCCGCCAATTCGATCTGCCCGGCACTCAATCGATGATGGGCCACTGCCAGAGGATCGAGTCCTTCGAGATTTGCGGCGCGCTCGTGCAGTTCTCTCCTCCGTGCAGGATCGAGTCCGACCAGCACCCCCTCCGCCTGGAACGGTTCACGCCAGTGCAGATCACCGTCGATACGTATCCACTGATGCTGAACCAATCCAGCAGCGATCGACGGCATCGATCCGAGAGGAATAGATGCCACTTTTGCGACTGCGTGACCGGAGGCAGGCGCGCCCAGCACTGCCAGCGCTTCAAGCAAGGCACGGTCTTCTACTGCAAGTCTATGACACTCACCGACGACACGATCGCTCCAACGATCCTCTGGATGGCTGGAAGATTTGTTCCAGATCCAGCGAAGACCATCATGCTCCAGTTCTCCGCTTCTGATCCTGCCGATGAGGATCCGCTCCCAGATCGACGGGCTCCCAGCACCCCACTGGATCAGACGTCGATGAAGCCTCGGCTCGACAGTAGCGCCGGGAAGCGCCGCTTCGAGCCACTGGTCCAGCCCGATGGCGGAAACGTGATCGGTTCTGACGATGATCGGTTGGCTGTTCGCCAGCGAAGAACCGACATAGCCCCCCGGCATCGTGGGACTCTCGATCCACCAGAGCAATTTGCAACCGCTGTGCTCGCTCCACTGCATCGCTTCTTGTAACGCTGGATTCCCCGCACCGGGATCATCGACCTTGACCACCATCATCGCACACCCGGTCGGAATCGATCGCGACAGTTGGAGTCGATGGTGGGTCGCCGTGCTGTCCAGATCGATCACCGGCAGCCCTGCGATCATCAGGTCGGTTCGAACTCGTCGGGCGATCTTACGACGATCTCCCTCTCGGCGATGGAGGTGCACCACGGTGCCCCCCACTTCTCTGCACTGGAGCAATGCCTCTCGCAGCAGATCGGGTAGTTCGGAACCGATTCCAGGATAGCTCACCTGAGCGACCAGAGATTCGATCGATTCCGCCTCACATCCTCCCTCTTCAGCAGGAAAGGAGCGCTCCAGCAACGCCAGCACTTCCCCAGCATCCGGAGGTCGATCGTCGGGTCGTTTCTCCAACATCTTCTCGATCAGTCGCCGTGCAGCCTCGGGTAGTCCCGGACGAAGGTCATCGATGGGAGTCGGATCTTCCTGCAGGTGAGCGCGACCCAGGCTGGATCGATCAAACTGCTGAAACGGCAACTTTCCACACCACCACTGATAGAGCAGTACACCCATCGAATAGATGTCTCCACGAGCATCGGGTCTTTCGCCGAGCCACTGCTCCGGTGGCATCGCATGAGGAGTACCGAGGATCTTTTCCTCGGACGGATGTCCTTCACGCTGACAGAGTCCGAAGTCGAGCAGCACCGGCTCCAGTGGCTGGCCCTCACACGCTTCTTCCCGCAACCGGACATTGTCAGACTTGAGATCTCCGTGAACCCAACCATTTCGATGCATGAAAGCCAGCGCCTGCAGGATCGGACGAGCCAGCGCCAACCAGTCGGGAAACCAGCAGCTGCCGGCCAGATCGGTAGAGACGGGACCGGAGAGCACTTCACTGCTGAACCAGCGCGCTCCATCCTGGGCATCGATCCCGTATTCATGGACCGACAGGATCGAAGGATGGCGGAGCCGGGTCAGATGTTCATATTCCCGCAGATGGCGCTGTCCTACAGGCCCTTGCGAATCCTTGGAATCGACCCGCTTGACCGCCACCAGATCGTCATCGATCGGGTCGTGACAGAGCCAGACCTCTCCCATTCCCCCTCGCCCGAGAAGGGATCGAGGAATGAAACGACCCGAGATGGGTCGATTTCCAGAGGGACGGTCCTGGATGGCCACATGACTCCTGATTCAGGGAGAAAGCGCTCCTCCCGTCTAATTCTACGACGATCTGCTAAATTCGTCCTCCGGCCCCCATCGCAGTGAGGAAGGAGAACCAATCGAACGATGATCTGGATTCTTTGGCGAACACCGATAAAATGGGAGAGAGCGCATTCAAACCCCTCTCACAGAGTACAGATAAGGCTTTTATTGATGCTCCAGTGGCCTGTTGCGACCCCCAGTACCCGACAATATGACTCAGCCCATCCATCGAGACTGCTGCTACCGAGCCTGATTCTCTCGCTACTGCTACTGCTGCCGATGCCACAACTGGAGGGGCAAATCTCCGGAATTGTCATCGATGGGAGTACTCAGAACCCGATCCCCGGAGCATTGGTGACCTGGCAAGCGACATTGCAACATACCGTCGCTGCTGCCGATGGAACCTTCAACCTCGATGGCGTCAACGGCACCTTGCTGGTGATCGCCGGTGCCAGCCAGGGCTACTACAACTCGAGCATCATCGTCAGTACCCCGGCCAACTCGGTGCAGATCGAACTGGATCCAGTACCGGCCTCTGACGACCCCACTTACTCCTTCGTCATTCCTGACCAGTGCTCGGTATGTCATCCAGATCAATTCACTCAGTGGGAACCGTCCCGGATGGCGATGACCGGTCTCAACAGTTGGGTCTACGACCTGTTCGACGGCAGCGGGTCTGCCGGCGGCAGCGGTGGATTTGTCTACTCCCGTGATTCCGCTCATGCCTCTGCCGATCCCTCGGGACACTGCGCCTCTTGCCATCAACCGGAAGGGTGGATCGCCAATCCGATGCAACCGCTCGATCCGCTGTCAGGTCCCCTGACTGATCCCCAGCGGCGGGGCGTCTCCTGTGAGACGTGTCACAAGATCGCAGATGTGAATGAGAGCCAGATCAATGCGACCGGCTTCGTCCCCGGTGCAGTGACCGTCACCCGCCCCGATACCAGTGGCCTGATCGAGCAGGTGATGTACGGGATGCTCGGAGATGTCGATTTCAATCTGGTGAACCAGATGCGCGGTAGTTATCAGCCACAACTGGCTGCCGAAGCGTGCGCCGTGTGCCACCAGTACAACAACGACCCGGACCACGACAATGACTTCAACGAGAGCAGCAGTGTCGCCGCCCAGGAGACCTATTCGGAGTGGAAGAACTCACCTTATGGTGATCCGCAGGACCCGCTGTTTGAGAGTTGCGTCGATTGCCACATGCCGCCCTTTTCCGATGTACCGGTCGAGGCGTGCGCTGCGATGTTCCCTCCACTGCTGAGAGATCCCAGCACCGTTCATTCCCATGACATCCAGGGGACCTCTGCCCAGTTCCTCGAGAATTCTGTGACGATGACTCTGGCAGCGCAACAGGTGGGAGACTCCCTGGTGGTCGATGTACAGATCGTCAATGATCAGGCGGGTCACTCGGTTCCGACCGGAGTCACCCTGCGCAACATGATTCTCAAGATCGAAGCGACCGGACCAGGAAATCAATCGTTGTCCCAGACCGCTGGCGACACCATCGATCCCCTTGGAGGGGTCGGAGATCCCGCCACGGGTCACTTCGCAGATCTTCCCGGCAAGTTGTTTGCCAAGGTCAATCAGGACATCGCAGGGAACTCGGGGGTGCTCTTCACCGAAGCGACCTCGATCCTCCTCGACACTCGCATCGCCGCTCTGGCCACCGACAACACCAGTGTTACCTTTGACATCAGTGGCATCGATGGCGAAGTGAATCTCGCGGCTCGTTTGATTTACCGACGTGCATCGCGGGCCATGGTCGATGCCAAGGGCTGGAGCACCGATGGTCTGGGGCAGCCTCTTGCCGATGCTCAGGCACCCCACTTCGGTCATCTGATGGAGTCGAGCGATCTGATCGTACCGGTCACTTCATCCACACCACCCTTCCTCTTCCAGATCCCTGCGCTGGTGATCGGTAGCCAAGGTGAGGCAGAGTTTCAAATTCACCAGGTTTCAGGAGCTGCCATCGACTGTGGAGCGTTTGCCGTCGGTGTTCGCAATGATCCGACCTGGCTCACTCCCAACCAGGTGACAGGATCTGCGACCTTGACCGATCTCGATGGCGGTGCCGGACCGGAGTTCTTCGAGATCAGTCTGTTCCCCGACGGCTGGACCGCAGCGGTGGTTTTTGACTTCCTGCTCATCGATACGCTGCAGTTTCCCCAGATCACGACGCTGCTGACCACCACGTACACCGATCTGGGCATCGACCCTACGGCTCCGCCGAGCGGTGACATCTTGACCTTTGCCGACGACCTGGGAGTCCCGGGAGTCACCAACCTGGTCTCCTCTGCCGGAGGGCAGGCGTACTTTCCAGCCTTCGCTGCTGCGCCCGAAATCATCTTCAATGACAATCCCGCCTTCAGTCGTGGCGATTGCAACGGCGATGGCCTGATCGACATCGGAGATCCGATCTTCACCCTCGGATTCCTCTTCAACTCGGTCGGCTCCATCCCCTGTGACTCCAGTTGTGATGCCAATGATGATGCGCTGATCGATATTGCCGACCCGGTGCGGGTACTGTCATTCCTCTTCTCCGGAGCCATACCGCTGCCGCAACCCACCTATCCAATCTGCGCCGAAGACCCGACGCCCGATATCCTCGAGTGCACCACCGACGTCTGCCCCTGATCCGATCAAGATTCGCTATCGGATCGATCGAATGCCCCCCCGGACCAGGCCCGCAACAAGCGGATCGGACTCCAACCGGTCACCTCATGTAGACGGCACAGATCATCACCGTGTAGTTTTCGCTCTCGCTCCAGTCGACGCTGGTCCGCCGACAGCCCCTTGTGAGCGGTGCCCTCAATTCCGGCACGACAGCCGGCCACTCCGAGGCCAGCGCACACCTCGATGATGTCGCGGGCACAGATCACCAGGTGGGCCCCGTCGCGAATCAGCAGATGGCACCCCTGATGGCTGTCGGATTCCACCGGACCCGGTACTGCACAAACTTCACACCCCTGGTCGAGTGCATGTCGAGCAGTGCCCATCGAACCCGATCGAAGAGTCGCTTCGACCACCACCACTGCCACGCTACAGCCACTGATCAGCCGATTTCTGTGAGGGAAATGATGGGGCCGAGGGGCAGCACCGGGAGGATATTCACTGATCAGGGCTCCTCCACACTGAACAATTCTTCGAGCGAGCGGTCGGTTTTTGGCGGGATAGATCGCCGGTAGTCCGTTTCCCAGCAGGGCCATCGGAGGTGCAGGCACGAATGACGGAGCCTGCGATGGCGTCAAATTCTGCACCGCCGATCGCTTTCCCTCCTCACATCCGAGCACCGCTCCCTCGAGAGCCGCCGCATCGATACCGAGTGCCAGACCACTGACCACCCGGAAACCGCTCCTCGACAGTTCAGCGGCGACTTGGAAGGCCCATCGAAGTCCTGCGACAGAGGCTTTTCGACTACCGACGATGGCGATGATCGGTGGGCCCACCGGTTTGTTGCCGCAGATCCATAGTTCCTGTGGAGGGCGATCGATCCAGCGCAATGGCTCGGGCCACTGGTGGCAGTTGGGAATCCACCGCCGGGGATCTTCCACCGTCGAGGAAGATCCAACAGTGCTTTCGCCCCTTCTCTCTGGTCGAAGTGAATCTGGGTGCTCCATCGATCCTCCTTCCGGTCCTCCTCCCCGACAAGATGACTTGGGCGATCATTGCTTCCACCTCGGGGTTGAGCACAGTGCCCGGATTCGGGGCAACTGTTCATCGGTTCATTTCACCGCACTATTCTGACTCAATCGAGCCACGGCAAACCACGGGACATATCCGTAAGTGCAAGTAATGGATCAACTTAAATAGTTTCTGAATCTATTGGCACTGTCATTGCAACCTACCCAGTGCGCCACCGGGCGACTGACCGTAAGAACGAAACCAGTACGGAGAATCGAATGCAAAAGTCCACCGATCGTGAATACAAAAGCAGTTCCTTCCAAACCACCAAGCAGTGGGTTCATTTCAATCTGCAACACGATCTTCAAAACTGTCGTGGCTGTCGTCAGAGTGCCCGGCGGAGATTGCATGACGATGTGGATTCTTCACGCTGGTTCTGCAGCGATTGCCACGCCGGACGCTCCACTCCACTCTCGGTGCACCCGATGATTCGAGCATTGCTCGATGGTGAATCGGTGCCGAGAGTTCGATGTGAACGGAGCGGAGCGCGAATTCACTGGAACGAGGCGTGGATTTCTAACGACTGCCAGCACGTATTCCGTCGCGAAGAGATGAAGCGAGACCAGGCGTTGCAGTCGATCGAACGCGCCCTCCAGTTGCTGGATAGCTCCTATCGTGGCCCGGATGCTCCTCGCAAGATCGACTCGCTGGTCCCCGATGTGGATCGACCCTGGGGCCCCAGAAAAACGGTCCCGATGGCGGCGGAGGCGGTCCAGATGACCGAATCCCCGCACGATAGCACGATGCTTTAACCCCTCTTTTTGTAACCTCCGGAGGCACAGAATCGCAAGATCTCGTGCCTCCGGAGCACACTTAGTGTATCCTCTCGCCGGGCGTTGCCGCCGCCCTGACAGTCCGTGAAAGGATCTCCTTCATGGTTCGTGCTTCCCGGGTGGCTCCTTGCCTATTTGTCATGGCACTGATGTCGACCTTGATCCCGACCTTGCTCTCGGTAGGATTCGGTGCCCATCATACCTCCCATATCGATCAGTTATTTCGCGACTTCGAACGTCAACCTCTGGATCATCCGGGACGAATCGCATTGAGAGCACTTCGCAATCGGTTCCGCGAGGAATCGATACTCCACCCCCCAGCCACCGAGTTGGAACAGTTGCAGAGGATCGATGCAGTGCTCCTATGCGCAGCCGGACTGGTCGATGACCGTCAGTACTTTGAGGTCACCGGGAGCAGCAAATCGCCACTACAACAATTACGATATGAATTGAGACAGATGCATCGAGAGACTCACCGGTTGAAGTTGCTCTCTTTCGACCGCCAGCGACGGAACACCCCTTGATCAGCAGATCCAACGTCCGACTCCGCGGACTCCATGGAGCGTGGTCGTTGGCGCTGCTCTTGGGCTTGCCATGGTTGATGGCCAGCGGCTGTGAAGGAACAGCGACTTCTCGGCGAGGAGATCGGGGAATCAACACAACCGTCTCACACCAGGAACAAACACTCTGGAGCCCGACCCTTTTCTGGAGTGGAATCCGATTCCGATTCGAATTGATCCCCGGGCAGGAGAACCTGAAGCCGCAGTTTCTTCATGATGGACCACGAGATATCCTCCGCATCGGTGATCGACAGATCACCCTGGTCCGCACTCGATTCAAGGTCGGAGAGACCTTCTACAACTGGCCCGAAGATAGTGTCATCTGGATCTACCGGGTGGCGAATCGACAGCGCCCCTTTTTCCGCCGGCAGGGTTCCTTGCAACTGACCTGGATTGGCGATGGCAAGAATCCTGTAGTAGAAGAACAGCAAGGGGATGGCACCATCGTGTGGACCCTGGCGGATGCTCGAGTGACTCGAGACCCCCAGGGAACGGTCCTCTACCAGGGACGAGGTCCAGACCTGAGGAAGAGTGGTCCGTGGAACCTGTTGCTCGATTCCCGTGGTGAGAGGGTCCAGGACTCACGATGAAACCCCAGGAACCGCAGACAGATCACCCCTTCGACCATCCTCCCGACCAGTTGGATTCGCGTCTCGAACAGTGGTGCCAGGAACAGCAGCAGCCAAAATTCCGCGCCAAGCAAGTGCGTCAGCATCTGATTGATCAGCGCATCTACGATCCATTGGAGATGACCTCGCTGCCGGCAGAATTGCGCCAAGGACTGGCAGAAGGCATCCTCAGTTCTCCACTGGTTGTCGCCGATCAGCTCAATTCCACCGATGGGACCATCAAATTCCGTTTCATGCTGACAGACGGTCTCTCCATCGAGTCGGTCTGGATTCCAACCGACGATCGTGGAACCCTCTGCCTCTCCAGCCAGGTCGGTTGTGCTGCCGGTTGTACCTTCTGTGCCACCGGAACGATGAAACTGACCCGCAACCTGCATCCGAGGGAGATTGTCGCCCAGTGGCTGGCAGTGCACGCCACCACCGTGGCTCAAGGACTTTGTGGTGTCACCCAGGTAGTCTTCATGGGGATGGGCGAACCACTCCACAACTATCCTGCAGTCTCCAGAGCGATCGATTGGTTTTCATCTGCACAGGGCTTTCAGTTCAGCCCCCGCAGGATCACCGTTTCGACCGTCGGAATCGTTCCCAAGATCGAGCAACTGGTCCACGACCATCCACAGGTAAGGCTCGCGGTCAGCCTTCACAGCGCAATCACCGAGACTCGTAACAGCATCGTTCCGATCAATCAACACCACTCCATCGAGGATCTGTCCGAGGTGCTGGTGAAGATCCGTGATGGCTCTCGAAGAATCAGCATCGAATACGTGGTTCTTCCTGGAATCAATGATGGTCCGGATCAGGCGAAAGCGCTGGCTCGATTCGCAGGAAAGTGCGGCGCACACATCAACCTGTTACCGTTTCACCCCTACGAAGGTGCGCTTTATGCAGCCGCGGGAGCGGCCGAGGTGGGTCAGTTCCTTTCACTGGTGCAGAAGCAATACGAGGGTTCTGTCACCGCGCGACGCAGCCGTGGGCTCGACATCGATGGAGCGTGCGGTCAGTTAGTCCTGAACAATCTCAAGAAACCCGCCACCACGGATGGAACCGAACCGGGTGCATCCAAAAAGAGGTGAGACCCCGACTCGCAGGATCTCACCTCTGTATCACGATTTCATCGGTAGTGGCTAGCGCCCATCCACGACTGGATCTGGAGCGGGAACCGGCGCCGGTTTTGGCGCTGGTTTTGGCTTGGGCTTCTCCCACACGGGCTTTTTCGGTTTCGGCTTTGGCTTCTCCCAGACCGGTTTCTTGTCGCTATCCTTGGGGGTGGCTTCCTTGGCTCCCTCCAGTTCCTTGGCACGCTCCGCTTCTCGCTCACGGCGTACTTCATCGAAGGAGCGACCCTCTGGACGTCCAAACTTGGTCGAGGAAACCCCCGCATTGAGTGCGATCTCGTCATAGTTCTGTTCGAGACTCAGTTCTCCGTCCTCAAAGATCTTCTTGGTGGTCGGAACCTTGACCCAGCGATTGCGATCGTCACTGAATCGGATTCGGGTGTATTCACTGTAGAATACCTCCTTCTTGACCACCGCAGGAGCTTGCCCCTCGCTCCATGTCTTGCTCAGAAGCAATCCGTCATCGATGGAGAAGGCATAGTTCAGCACCTGGTTACCCGCGAACGCCTTCAACTCGACGATCTTGCACGGTGTACCGAGAATATCTCCGTCATCCTTGAGGCTCGCGATGTAGCCATTCTCGGCGAAGGAGATGAAGAAATCGTCGATATGCTTGTCCCACACGAACACGATGAGGGTCTTGCCGGCCAGGGGCGAAACCGCACCCATCGCCTTGACCCAGGCTTTCTCACCGTCGTATACCTGAACAAAGGTGAGAGGCTCGTTGTTCTTGGTCAGACCGAGACCCGGTAGCTGCCACTCTTCACGAATCATCAAGACGCCATCACCGGTGCGCTTGAGGAATCGTGCCATCTTCATGACGGTCTCGTTGGTCGGGTCGATCTTCTTGTTCTTGAATATCTCGACTCGATCACTGATCGAGAGCAAGGTCTCGCGTCCCCCGACCGCATCGAGGTATTTCTGAATTACCTCGAGAGCCGCGGGTTCGCTGGCAGGAATGCCTACCTCTCCGCCGAGAATGTCGTCTTCATCTACGATCGGCTTGGTTTCCTTCGCCTCTTGAGATGGTTCCTCTGCTGGGGGCGGATCTTGAATTGAAGTCAATGCCTGAGCGGGATCAGTGAAGGTCAACGTAGTGACCAGCAGCAATCCCAGCAATAACATGAGACCGGTCAGGTATTTCCCGGCGAGGATTCCATGATTCATCAAAAGTGGTCCTTCCTGGCTGTCGGACAGCGGAACTGCTCGACCTCGAGTCGGTGTTCGGTCCTGCAGTGCCCGCTTTGCGGATCAACAGGGGAGTGTTCGATTCAGAGTATCCCGTGATCCACGGATTTCGGAATCGAGCCTTCAAGGATACTCTCGATCGACCCTCGGGTCAAAACGACCCGGAGGCCCCATTCAGCACTTTATCGGGGCCACTGGAGGCGGGAACCGGCGTTACCGCAGGAGCCGGATCCATCAAGTGAGCGAATCCTTCCCGACGAAGCCACGAACGAACCGTCTGTAACGGTACGAACAGCCCCATGTGGGGAACCACCATCGGAGAGCGTTTGCCATAGGTGTAAATCATGCTGCTGATCCCTACCAGCTGGCCTTCTCCCGAGAGGAAGATCCCACCTCCCGAATTTCCGAAGAAAGTGGGAGCGCTGACCATCCAGAAGATCTCATCGCCGACTGGCTTGTACTGGGAGGAGATCTCACCAAAGGTGGGGAGCGGTTGGTTTCCGAGGGGACAACCGACAGCATAGACGGTGTCAAAAACCGACAACTTCAAGCACACAGGCTCGCTGGCGGATTCTGCGACGAAGGGCCAGCGAGAGGTTCGATCGACTCTCACCAGGGATAGATCGGAGTCCTTGAGGGAAGCGATCTCCACTCCACGAAACACCTCACTGCCGAGACGCCCGATTTCTGGATCGAAGAAGCGAATCTCATTGACCACGACATCATCGAGAGCGAAGTCTCGGACCTCTTCGACGACATGGTAGGCGGTGACGATCCAGGTCGCCCAAAGGTTTTCATCGACCAGTTCACTGCTGACCACGACACCGCTGCCAACGGTGCCATTTCCTCTCAACTGGACGATCGGATAGATCATCCGCTCAACTTTTTTCTGCTGGCTAGAGGCGGCCACCGGGACCGGGGCTGGAATCATCGATTCAATACGCGCCTCGATCCGTGAATCCAGGTCCTCGATGGTCTGACGGGTTCGATCGATTTCAGTGCCCACCCAGCGCTTCAATCCTGCGCTGGAATGGTTCATCTGCTCGAGGATTCTGTCCCGCTCCTCTTCCAATATCGCGCTGGTGTAGGGAACACTGCTGGCTCCCTCGCCGATGACACTCCACCGATCGAATTTGACCACATCCAGAGGATCGGAGGCGGCGGTCTCGAGTGATGTCGTTGGGGAGAGATTTACATCCGGATCCTCTGCGGTGAAGGCTGCGTCGAGGAAGACGTCATGCCCCATCGCTTCGACCGGATCGATCTGACCGTCTCTACTGGCCGATAACCCCCAGAAAAAGGAGGTCGCAACGCAGATGATCAGAATGCCGCGTAATTGAGTGTGTAACTGCAACTTTCCCCCGTTCCAGCACGAGACCTTCTCGTCACTGTGTGGCCTACCGGACAGGCTGGCCGACAGAGGAGAATACGATGGGAAGGGAAGGTCGGGCAAAGTGACCGAGAGGCCCCAAGTACGGTATCGACTCTGAATAGGGCACAGCGGAGGCTGAGGTCCTATGAGGTCGAAGTGACCGTTTCCGGTTCACTCGAACTTCCCCCGGGATCGGAGGTGTAGATCAGTTTCAACAGGCGATCGGGCACGTGCACCACCCGGTCCGCAGGGCGTCCGCCGGTTTTTTTCACCACCGACTCCAGTTTCAGCGCCTGATCGATGACGAGGTTCTTGGGGGCATCGAGATCAACGGTGATTCGATCGACGATCTTCTCGTTGACCTGGACCGCCAATGAGACCTGAGAAGGTTGGAGCAGTTCCTCGCTGTGCTCGGGCCAGGATTCTTCATCGAGACGATCCGTTTCTCCCAGGCCTTCCCACAATTCATGGGCCATGTGCGGAGCGAAGGGAGCCAGCAGTACCACGAAGGTCTTGAGGGTCTGCCGATCCACCTCTTCCATGCTGATCTTGTCGCTGCGGAGCAACTTGACGAATTCCATGAAGGCACTGACCGCCTTGTTGAGGCGGAAGGTACGGATCGCCCGGCTCACTCTCCGGATCAGTCGATGTTTTGCCACCAGTACATCGCGGCTCACGAATCGACCTTCTCCGACCCTGGCGAGGATCGCCTCATGGGTCCGTTGGAGGAAGCGTGCACAACCACGCAATCCTTCCTCGTTCCACTCTGCATGATCTTGCGCAGGACCGAGGAACAAGAGATGAAGCCTCATCGCATCGGCGCCGTAGCGTTCCAGGTAGTCTGCGGCCAGCACTCGTGGCCCACGATGGGCTGTTGCGGGATCGGCACTTTCCGAAACATCCGCGGATCGAATTCGCCCCTGACTGAAGAGACGCCGAAATGGCTCTTCCCGACGAGTGATTCCCAGATCCTTGAGGAAATGGCTGATGAATCGTACATAGAGCAGGTGCAACTCGGCGTGCTCGATTCCTCCGACACACAAATTCACGGGAGCCCACTGCTGAACCAGCTCGGGTGCGGCAATTTGGCCGACCAGCGTCGGATCGAGGGATCGAAGATGGGTCCAACAGGATGCGATCCAGTCCGGCATCGTATCGGTACAGCGGCGAGCGGCGGCACCACAACCGGGACAAGTCGTGTCGACCCACTGCGGGTACGCTGCCAGCGGGCTGCTCCCCTCAGAGGAGTTTTCGACCTTTGCAATCTCTGGCAGCAATACCGGTAATTGATCCTCGGGGACAGGTACCTTGCCACACTCATCGCATTCGATGATGGGAATCGGTTCGCCCCAGATTCTTTGACGCTCGAAGGCCCAGTCGTGCAATTTCCAGTCGACATGCGATTCGACCAGATCGCGTGATTCCAGTGAACTCTGGATCGAGCGAGCGGAATCTCCCCCGTCGCTCCCCCTGCGTCGTCCCGACCGCCTCCTCCTTCGTCCCGACTGCTGACTTCCGCGAGTATGGGGCAGACCAAAGTTGTTGGCAAATTCGAGATGAGCGGGATGCGCCGAGGGGATGCCGAGAATCGCACCGAAGCGAATCTCGGGGAGCACGTAACTGCTGACCCAGATCGGCATCTTATCGAGGGTCACGGGGTTGAGGCAGTAGGCTCCGGTCGGCACGCCATCGGGAGCTCCCCTGGATGTCACCCGATCTCGTTCAGAGAGTTGCCGACACTTCTCGATGTACTCGATAACATCATCGCGCTGAATCGCATCGACGATGCCTTCCAGCAGCGGGTGCTCTGGACTGAGTACGACAAAGGTCGCATCGGCCAGAGCATCGATTCTCCGGGAGAAGACATCGATCTCTTCCCAGCCATCGTGAAGTTCTGCGCTGGCCTTGAGGGTCAGACGTGTGCCCTCCCTGCGGCCGATCCAGTTGCGTTGGAGTAGTTTGGTACGAGCGGGCCACTTCAGTTGCTTGAGACCCGTGTGAAGCGGCTCCGCATAATCGGTGATCGCCACCTTCCAGCCATTCTCGTAACGCACCAGGCCCTTCTCGTGCAACTTGAGGAAGATCCACTGTGACCAGCGATAGCAGTCGGGATCAGAACTGTTCAGTTCATGATCCCAATGCACCATCGCCCCGAAGTAGTTCAGCTGGTCACGCATCTTCTCGATCCCTTGTTCGACCACCTGCTTCGGTGGAAGACCAGAGGCTCTGGCTTCCTCTTCGATGGACAGGCCAAAGGAATCCCAGCCGATCGGACGGAAGACATCTCGGCCGCGCGCCTTCTGGTAGCGCGCCACGACATCATTGATGGCGATCCCCCGCAGTTGATTGACACTGAAACCATCGAGGGAAGGATAGGGAAACATGTCGAGACAATAGAAGGGGCGAAAATCGTCAGTCGATGCTGTCGTCGAAGGGTCCGGCGAAGATTCGGAACTTTGGCCGTCGTCAGCGCTCTCCGCATCATCACTGGTCTTCTCAGCGGTCGACTGTTCGCCACTGGTTTCTTCGATGACAGCTTCATCGGTGACAGATTCTTCGATCACGGCTTCTTCAACAATGGGCTCTTCACTACTCGAGTCCGCACCGTTCAAATCCGCAGCGAAGGCTCCCTCATCCGGCCGTTTCTCATCCGCCGCTGTTTCATCCACCGCTGTTTCATCCGCCGAAGATTCCTCACCCGAAGATTCCTCACCCGAAGATTCCTCAGCAGTGGCGGCTGGCTCCGCATCTACTGGAGCGGACTCGGGAATTGGATCGGGGATCGGTGCACTCGCTGCGGGGGTGCTACGAATCGGCGATAAGGGAGGATTCTGTTGCCAGATCTCCCTCCAGCGCTGTTCCAGTTGGTGCAGATCGACGGTCAAACGAATCCTCGATCCTAGGGGGACTATTCAGGGCCTTTTCGGGGCCTTTTCTCGTGACCATTGCAGATCCTCTGGAAGCGCTGATCCTAGGCCCTCTGACTCGTCTCGACAATCGGTTCCCTTGACCCGAGAAACGGTCGGGCTATGCTTTTGCCTGCTGGAGATCTCAGAGATCGTACCAGGGTAGACGCACCAGAATCGATATTGGGGCTGTAGCTCAGCTGGGAGAGCGCCTGACTGGCAGTCAGGAGGTCAGGGGTTCGAGCCCCCTCAGCTCCACCAATTTGAACCGATGCGCTCCTTCGTCTTGCGACGAAGGGGCGTTTTTTTGATACATGAATAGATCGGCGAATCTGGCGGTCCGATCGGTGGCGAGGAGAGTGCTGGAATCAAGGATCGACAGATGTCGACGGATCCCCCTTCGATGATCGATTTCGAATGCCGTGAAAACCCGCCAGCAGACCGGCGACCAGCGCCGAGACGACGGCACAGAAGAGCGACATCGGCATCAGGATCAATCCGGTCATGTCACCACTGCCCGCCTCGACCGCCAGCGCCGTGGCAGCGCCTCCGATCAGCGCAGCGAAGGTAGACGCCACCCAGACCCTCTTGTGGCGAAGTTGATGGATCACTGCGATGACCACGATGAACGCCACCACGCAGTGTGGAATCGACGCATCGTAATAAAAAGAAGCCAGCACTGGCGCAAGGCCATGGAAGTCCATCATTCCTCCGCAATCGATCGGTCGAAGCCAGGTCTCCATCGAAGTGAAGTGACCCCCATGCTGACGCAGGTGCGCCAATACGCTACCCCTCATGGTGAATTCTGACACGGTTCAATTCGTCACAATGGCCGTGGTATCGTTCAGAACAGTGCGCTTTATGCTATTTATCGGAGATTCAACCCCACAGTTCCCCCAGCAGTGGTCCTGAGATCGGTACTGTCCAGCGGCAACTCCCCGATGTACATCCTTTTCAGTCCATCTGTCTGTAGCCGAAATGACCTGCCAACGATCGGAGCGGATCATACAAGAAGTCGTTGTCGATCAGCCCTACCAGTTCGTACCACCCCACCGTGGTGGCCTGTTGCCCAGATTGCTCGGGAATCTGTTGATTCCCCGACTGCTGCGCCAGCGCTACGGGATCGTCGATTCCGAGGTCCATGGTGCCGATAAAATACGAGCCGCCATCGATGCCGGTCACGGGATCCTGATCACACCCAATCATCCTCGTCCGGCGGATCCGATGGCCCTCTATCCCCTGTGCCAGGCGACTCAATCTCTCTTCTACGCCATGGCCAGCTGGCACATCTTCATGGAAGGGAAGTTACAGAGGTTCGTCATCCGCATGATGGGAGCCTTCAGTATCTATCGCGAGGGAATGGATCGCGCGTCACTGCAGTGTGCGATGGAGATCCTCGAGAAAGCGGAACGCCCACTGGTGATCTTTCCTGAAGGAGCGGTTTCCCGCACCAATGATCTTCTCAACCCGTTGATGGAGGGGATCTCGACCATCGCCCGCGGTGCCGCTCGCAAGCGAGCAGCGGGCGACGGCGGCAAGGTGGTCATCTTTCCCCTGGCGTTTCGATATCATTTCGAGGGGAACATCGAAGAAACTCTGGAGCCGGTCCTCTCGCAGATCGAACAGCGCCTCTCCTGGGCACCACAGCAGCAGTTAAACCTGCTGCAGCGGATACGCCGTGTCGGAGTGGCCCTGCTCGGACTGAAGGAGATCGAACACCTCGGTGCTACCCAGAGTGGCGACCTCTTTGCCCGGGTCGATCGTCTGATCGATCACTTGCTACACCCACTGGAGGAGGAGTGGCTCGACGGGCCGCAGAGCGGTGGCGTGGTCAAAAGAAGCAAGAACTTGCGACGGGTGATTCTCAAGGGGATGGTTTCAGGTGACATCGAGGACAGCGAGAGGGAACGGCGCTGGCAGCAGTTTTCGGCTCTCTACCTGGCACAGCAGTTGTCGCTCTATCCGCGCGGATATCTTTCCGAGGATTCCCCGGTGGAGCGCTTGCTCGAGACGGTCGAGCGATTCGAGGAGGATCTAACCGATGTCGCCCGTCCTTACCCACCACAGCGGGTGACCCTGCACGTCTGCGACCCCATCGAGGTGCCGGCAGAAAAAGTTCGAGGAGAAGATCTGTTGATGCAACAGGTCGAAAGTAGCCTGAAGGCCGCTCTGGGACTTTCGAAGGATGGGACGGCCGGATGAAGTGGAATGCCGATCGCTGGAAACGGGTAGCGCTGGTCGTCTGCGCCCTGGGACTGTGGTTCTTCACCCAGTCCCTACTCGGCTCCAGGCCGATGGCGGAGGGCTCCCCACTGGCGGGGCAGATCCTCTCCGAAGGGGATGGCCTGTTCCTGGCGACCGAAGCTGGCCATCAGGCGCTGCACGACCAGCCCGCACTGGCGGATGGATTGCTGATCACCAGTTCCATCTTCATCGACCTGCTGGCGATCTACCTGATCGCTTCCTCCATCTTCGGCAGCACCATGCGACCTTTCCTGGCCCTTCTGATGCTGTTTTCCCTGCGTCAGATCTGTCAGATGCTGAGCCCACTTCCCGCCCCTGCCGGCATGATCTGGCACGATCCCGGCTTTCCATCACTCCTGGTCACCTACCAGGTAGCCAATGACTTCTTCTTCTCGGGCCATACCGCCATCGCCTGCCTCGGTGCCATCGAACTGGCGAGGCGAGGCTCCCTCTGGTGGATCCCCGCCCTGCTGGTCGCGTTGTTCGAGATGTCTGCGGTGATCCTGTTGCGAGCACATTACACCATGGATGTTTATACGGGAGCGGTGACCGCAGGACTGGTCGCCATCATCGCCGCCTGGATCGCCCCGAAGATTGATTCGTACCTCTCCACCGACCCACATCCGCTCGCCTCAACGATCAATCCTGGGCCGCGCCCACGAGGAAATTGAGTTGACGCAGAATTCTACCCTTGCCTCGAGCGAGCCCACTCCTGACAATGAGGTGCCAGTTTGGCCCACCCCGCAGGCCGCAGCAACGGAAGCGAGTCCGACTTGATCTTCTACCGATCCCGTAAGTTCGGGTCACGAGAGCGTTTCATGCCGATCTCGGAGCGGATCCGCACTCTCTCCCATGGACTTTTTCTGCTGCTGATCGGAATGCTGATCAGTGCGGATCTACTGGCATTCCAGTTTCCCGATGCCGCCGAGCCCGCAGAGCCATCTCTCCGCAATGTTGCGGTGGTAATCAACATCGATCAGCAGATCGACGATAACGTGGTCAAACGCTTCGATCGCACCATCCAGTTGCTGGTCGAACGAGAAGTTCGAATCGTGATCATCCAGCTCTCCACTCCCGGTGGAACCATCGAGGCCAGTCGACGGCTGGCGGAATCGATCGACAACCTGTCCGATCAGGACATCACCACCTTTGGCTGGGTACCCAACGGTCAGCAAGCTTATAGCGGCGGCACCATGGTCGCTCTGGCGTGCACCCACCTGGTGATGGGAGACAACAGCCGCATCGGAGATGTTCAGCCGATCGATATCTTTGGTAACGAACTGCCGGAGAAGATCCAGACCACCGTCAGGGCCGACATGCGTCGCTGGGCGCGAGATCGCGGTTATCCGATCGCCCTGGCCGAGGCGATGGTCACCAAGGAGATCTCGGTGCTGCAAGTGCGAACCGCCAACGGACGCACCCGTTACCTGACTGAACAGGAGTACCAGGACTTGCCGGAAGAGGAGCGCAACTCCGCCCAGAAACAGCGCATCGTGGAGCGTGGTGAGATCCTCACCATCGACGAGAAGGAAGCGTTCGAGTACGGATTCATCTCCCACATCTGCCTGACCCAGGAACAACTCCTGACCGATTTCGGCCTGACTCAGATGCGTGCACTCAATGCCGGTGAGGCCCTCGGAGAACAAAGGATCGGTGCTCCGGGTGGATTCGCTCTCGACTCCTTCCGCGACTGGGGCAGATTCATCAAATTCCTGCTGATCTTCGGAGCCGCACTGGCTCTGGTGATCGAATTCAAACTACCGGGAGTGGGCCTCGGGGCCGCACTTTCGCTCGGTTTCTTGAGCCTGTTCCTGTTCAGTAGTTATGCCGATGGCAATGTCGGCTGGATCGAGCTGTCGCTGTTTGGCCTCGGACTGGTCCTGCTGACGCTGGAACTGTTTGTGATCCCTGGTTTCGGCATCTCGGGAATCCTCGGCGTGGTGATCGTCTGTGTCTCGCTGGGACTGTGCTATCAACCTGTCGACGATGTGCTGAGTCTCAGACAGTTGAGCAAGGACACGTTGCAGGTGGGTGGCGGCCTGACCACTGGATTATTCACGCTACTGATTCTCGCTTACATCTTGCCGAGTCGCTCCAAGAGCAGCGGTTCCATCATCGATCACTCGACTTTGGAAACAGACGATAGCGCCATCGCCTCCCCGGGATTCGAGGGCGCCACACTTCAGGTCGGCCAGCAAGGATCTCCCATGCAGGACCTACACCCCTCTGGCAAGGTCGACTTCGAGGGAAAATCGATCGATGTGGTCTCCGAAGGAGGCTTCATCGAAAAGGATATTCGAGTGGAAGTGGTCGAAGTCGAAGGCAACCGGGTGGTCGTTCGTCCCGTGGTCGAGGAGGCCTGAAGATGGAGTGGTGGCTACTTTCTGTCCTGTGCCTCACTGGCCTGATCCTGCTCTTCCTCGAGGTCTTCATTCCCAGCGGCGGAGTGCTCGCCATCGCAGCGGTGCTGTGTATCGGATACTCCATCTGGGAGTTATGGATTCAGGATTACCAGCTCCTGGCGGTCATCTGTGTCGCATTCACCGTCCTCTACACCGTCATTCTGTTCAAACTTTGGGTCAAAAAATTCGGTCTCAAGACCAGTCTCGATGGCGCAGATTCTCTCGGAGATGACGTTCGTGCATCGAGAGCACTGGTGGGCCAACGAGGGTTGGTGATGTCGGACCTCAGACCCGCCGGAATCGCTCTGGTCGGTGGCCGTCGACTCGACGTGGTGGCCAATACCGGCTACATCGAAAAGGGCGATTCCGTCGTCATCGTTCAATCGGATGGCAATCGAATCGTCGTCCGAAAGTCAACCGAAGAATCTCAAGATGAATAAATACAAATGCGTGACCACACCAGTCAGGAGTAACCAGTGACCAGTTTATTCGAGTTCTCGTCTGCATGGATGATCGCACTGCAGGATGGCCCCGATGTCCTCGACATCGTCTTCATGTTCCTGATCATTGCGCTCCTCGTGGTGCTGTTCATCTTCTTCATCACCTTCGGACGCCTCTACATCCAGGCCCTCTCATCGGGCATCAAGATCAGCGTCTTTGCCTTCATCGGAATGTGGCTGAGAAAAGTCAGCCCCAGGATCATCATCGATTGCCTGATCATGGCGGTCAAAGCCGGGGTCAAGGATGCGGAATCCAACAAGCTCGAAGCGCACTACATGGCCAAGGGGAACGTACGGCGCGTCGTGCAATCGCTGGTCGCCGCCCATAAGGCCAACATCGATCTCAACTTCGACCAGGCAGCAGCGATCGATCTGGCGGGACGCGATGTTCTCGACGCCGTCCGAACCAGCGTTCTCCCCAAGGTGATCGACTGCCCCTCCCCAGGCCAGGCTCGCACCACCATCGATGCGGTCGCAGGTGACGGTATTCAGTTGCGTGCTCGTGCGCGAGTGACGGTACGAACCAACCTGGCCCGACTGGTGGGAGGTGCCACCGAGGAGACCATCATCGCCAGGGTCGGTGAAGGAATCGTCACCACCATCGGCTCCGCCACCACTCACAAGGACGTGCTCGCCAACCCCGACATGATGTCGAGGATGGTACTGGAAAAAGGTCTCGATTCTGGAACCTCCTTCGAAATCCTGTCGATCGACATTGCGGATGTCGATGTCGGAGAGAACATCGGCGCAAAATTGCAGGCAGAGCAGGCAGAAGCGGACAAGAGAGTCGCCCAGGCAATGGCAGAAAAGAAGCGTGCCCTGGCGGTAGCCCAGGAACAGGAAAATATCGCAGGAATCGCATTGAACCGCGCCAAACTGGTCCTCGCCGAAGCAGAAGTTCCGAAGGCCATCTCGGAAGCCTTGCGCGAGGGCAACCTTGGAGTGATGGACTATTATCGACTGAAAAATCTTCAGGCCGATACGTCGATGCGGCAGTCGATAGGGGATGAAGATGATGGATCTCACGATGATCCGATCGAGTAACGGAGTCGATCAGCCATGAAAGACTTCAATTGGATCTACCTGCTGATGTTTGTGGTTCTGCCGATGCTCAAGAACATCCTGGAATCGAGGAGCAAAAAGAAGAAGGCGGCGGCGAAGCTGCTGGCCACTCGATCCGCTGAAGATCTCAAGCAATCGGCTCGTATTAGCGCCAGGCAACGGGGCTTCCCCGATCCTCTGTCCGATGCCGAGTTGACCGAAGCTGAATTGGAAGAGGATGTTCAAGCGTGGGTCGATGTGCAACCTGGAAGCACGAGTCCCACTGCGCCGGCCCCCACCCCCCTGGGTGGAGGGTGGGTCGAGGTCAGCGGAGCACCGACGTCTGTGTCCACCCACTCGCCCACCCACCCGGCCATGCGCCTGGAACCACGATCTCACCTCGATCCACCGCAGGACCCCATCGACCTGCTCGCTCAATTTCGCCAGGAGCTGACGGTCGAGGAGTACGAGAAGTGGCTCGAAGTCACCGGATCCAAGGATACGAGTCGATCCCCCAGCGTGACGGAGGATCCATACTCCAACGTCGAAAAGCGCTCCTCTGCAAACAACTGGAATTCACAGATCAGTTTATCAGGCCCCGCTCTCTCCTCTTTCACTGCGGCGGCACAGGGCCGTCACAAAAAGCAACGGTTGACGCTGACCAGGAATCAGTTGCGAGATCGATTGCTCTGGCGTGAGATTCTCGGACCTCCGGTATCTCTACGACCACCCGATGAATCGCACCTGTGATGACACCTGCTCGATTCGAGGAGATCAGGTGACGGAGATCGATCTGTCCCCTACCATGTCGAGGTACGAGAAATTTACGCATCAGGAACCGGGCCGGAGTGGCGGAATTGGCATACGCGGCGGATTCAAAATCCGCTGACTTTCGGGTCTTGTGGGTTCGAGTCCCACCTCCGGTACCACAATCAGATCATCTACCAGATCAGTGAGCGCTCTCGGCACCGCTGGAGTGTACTCGGCTTCATCTTCCTGATGCACTCTCACCCGATGAATACTCTCCGGTATCCCAGTTCTCTCCGGCCACTGAAGAAGTCCACCACACCGATCGATCCACCCCGTGCAGCCGTTGCGTTGCCAGCGTGAGAGCCCAACGGTGCAAAACGAAAAGAGGCACATCGGTAATCCGATGTGCCTCTTGTGGATCTGATTTATTTCGGACCGCAACGCTACTTTGTCGAAGTGCGATCAGTGGTTTAACGCTTGGAGAACTGGAACGACTTCCGTGCCTTCTTGCGACCCGGCTTTTTCCGTTCCACCATCCGAGAATCGCGCGTCAGGAAGGTATCCTTACGCAGCGCAGCCTCGTTCTCTTCGCTGACTCGTGCCAGTGCCCTGGAGAGTCCCATCACCACCGCTCCCACCTGGCCGGTGGTTCCACCGCCCTTGATGTTTGCCCAGACATCAAACGAGCCCTCCGCCTGTACCGCACGCAGCGGATCGGAGAGTCGAGCCTGGTCGGGGCTGAGTCGGAAATACTCCGTGTGAGCCTTGCCATTGATGGTGATCTTGCCGCTTCCTTCACGGATGCGGACCCGTGCCACGGAAGTCTTGCGTCGTCCTACGCCCCAGACATAATCGTTCGGCTTCGCCAAAACGTTCCTCCTGCTAACCCCTGACCCTCTGGCCAGGAGCAGTTAATTCATGATTTCTTTTTGATCCTTGAAGATGTGAACTCGACCTTCTCGAAGTGTGACTGCTGTGCCTGAAGCGAATGCTCGGCTCCGGCGAACACCTTGAGTTTCGACAGCATCTTACGACCCAGACGAGTCTTCGGAAGCATCCTTCGAACCGCCAAACGAATCACCTCTTCAGGCTTCTTGTCGAGCATCCAGCTGAGAGTGTTACTCTTCAAACCACCCATGTAACCGGTGTGGTAGTAGTAAAGTTTCTTTTCACGCTTCTCCCCGGAGACCTGGATCTCGCGAGCATTGGTCACGACGACAAAATCGCCCCCGTCGACATGCGGGGTGTATGTCGGCTTGTTCTTGCCCATCAGGATGCGGGCGATCTCCACCGCCATGTGTCCGAGAATCTCCTCGGAAGCATCGACGTGGTACCACTGACGAACCACATCTTCTTTGCGCTGATTGAATGTGCGCTGAGGACTGTATTTTTGCATCTTCTCCACCTAGAGAGTCGCCACGGTACCTACCGGCACCGGACCGACCAGTTCTGATCCAAGGTCATGTCGATCTGAAATTGCACAAAACGCTCGACCTGTTACTCACCGACCGGGAAAGGATCCGCCTGGATCGGTACCCTGAAAAGGTCGAACGGAAGCCCGGATCCTATTTCCAGCGGGATTTCCTGTCAACGGCCATCCACTGTTCTGGGGCGGATTTCCGTCATTTATTGAGTCTTTCGAGGATCGCCTGACGCGCCTCCTCGAGCATCTGCAGCAGAGTTCTGGAGTGGTCGACCCCAGATTCCCCCAGAAGCGGCAGCCTGTGCTCTAGACGCTCCCTGAGGTGCGGCAGGTCTCCTCCCCCCGCCTGGGTCAGCCAGTACTCCACCGCTCTATCGTCGAGCCACGGCTGCTGAGGGAAGGCCACAGAGGAGCCTACCCGCTGCCACACCTCATCGATCGCCTCCGAAACATCCCGAGTAGCCGTAGAAGTGGGGTTGCCAGCCACC
The DNA here is from genome assembly GCA_018694835.1 of Planctomycetota bacterium. GTDB lineage: Bacteria > Planctomycetota > UBA8108 > UBA1146 > UBA1146 > QNYK01. The sequence goes on from JABHOG010000015.1 coordinate 147,490, forward strand.
AGGATCACCTCTCCAGTACCCGGTGGACGCCAGATCTGTACCGGCCCGAGTGCTTTTCGGAAGGAAGAAAGGATCCCAGCAAACTCCTGAATTCCGATGCGATAGAGCTGGAGCCACTGGATCACCACCCCATCTGCAGTGATCCGACGACTCAGCAATCTATGGAAATCGGGAGCAAATAGTGGCGCTGACCAGGGTAACCACGGTTCCGATGGTTGGATCACTATGGCATTCCACAGACGTGGATCTCGAGCCAGTAGCGCCCGGGCATCCTGGATCCGGATACTGGGGGAGTTCTTTCCCCGTAGTGCCCAGTGTTCGATGGGAAAGGCCACCTCACCGGCACTGGAGAGCAGGACATCCTTGACCGCCGGTTCAATCTCTGAAACGACGATCTTTCCCGTCCAGGTGGAGGCCGCAGAGGCTACGGTAGTGCCCCCACCGAGCCCGACGATGAAGAGGTCGCCCTGCCCGGGACCGACCCAACTCGGCAACAGTCCCAGCAATACCTCGGTCGGCAGGTCCGCCATCGAAGGCGCTGAAGAATCGATGGCCACGCTACCCTCGATCCGTCCACCGACTCTCAGATAACTGGTGTTCTGGAGCAAGTCCCTTTCGATCTGCACGGTTCCGAGGCGACCCTGAACGCTGGTCAGGATTTCCCGGTTCTTCCACGCAGAAAGCGCCGTGCCCTCGATGATCTCCGAGCGAGACCACTGGAAGACCCCCGCTCCGAGCAACGATGCATCCCAGAACTGAGATGCGGACGCCAGCAGAAGCGCTCCACAGAGGTAGGAAGAAGCGGCTCCGCCGTGGCCTGACCGGAGCATCGGCAGACCGCCCACCAGTGTGGCGAATCCGCAGGCACCGAAGAGCCAAAGGGGACCATATTGAGGAATGATCCAGAACGCAGCCATACTGGCACCGATCATCGATCCCAACAGGTTGAACCCTTGCAAGTACCCGGCACCGCGATCGAGTCGTCCCACTTGCCCATGGGAGACCATCAACGAGGGGAGAATCAGACCGCAACAGAAACTTGGCAATCCGAGGATTCCCATCAACAGCAAGGACTTGATCACCACAAGGGTGACTCCCTGGTTCTCACCGACCCATCGAATGGCGGCAAGATAGAAGTATGGGCTCCAGGAAATCAGCAGCAAAGAGAGACCTTGAGAGATCAACCAGGAAGACCAGGCGACTCTGAGGAAGCGAGCCTCACCAAATTTCTTGCGCATTTCTGGCATCAAGAGTGCACCCGCTGCGGCGCCCAGCAACGAAACTCCAGTCGAGATCCCGAACACCAGCAAACTCGAACCCAGTACTTCACCGAGCACTCGTACCCAACCCAGTTGTAACGCAAGCGAGATGCATCCGACCCAAGTTGCCATCAGAGTGGCTCGCTTGCTCACTCGACGATCTTCTCGGATCAACTCCGATTCCGTCGGCGTCACTGGTTCAGAAGGCAACGATGCCAGGCCCAGGAGCAACAGGCTCATCACCAGAGTTCCGTGGACTCCCAGTAACGGCAACAGAAGCACCGGAGTCACGATGGCTCCCAGTGCACTTCCCAGATCGATGGCTGCGACTCCAGAGGAGGATCGATGGAGCACTTCCGATGAATGGGTTCGAAATGCGGTCGTCACCGCAGCTCCAAGGGGGATCGAAGCACAGAGAAGTGGCAAGGAAACCACGATTTTACCCAGCGTTGTCGAGACCAGCTCAAAACCTTCGATGAGCATGGGCAACAGGTAACCGACCCACACCACCGCCGCGACACAACCGAGCAGTGCGATTCGACACCAGGTCGCAGGGACCGACCTGCGCTCCTTTACCGAAGCGGAGAAGATCTGACCGATGGCAAATCCGGCCAACGCCACCGTCACTGCCAGTGCAACCCCATCGAGAGCACTGCCGAGAATCTTACCCAGTTGCCTGGCCAGTAAGATCTCCAGCATCATGGTCGAGGTTCCCACCAGTGCGAGTAGTCGATTGGCGGTCAAGGCGATCCCTCCTCGGATTGCTGATCCTGACGCTCATCCTTCTCCACCGCATTCAGCGCATCTTCGATTCTCGAGCGGAGTTGAGGATCCTCGTCTTCATTTTCGAGCAGGTGCTTTCGGTACCATTTTGCCGCTTCTGGTAATTTTCCGGCCTGGTGAGCCATCGCACCGATCTGGCGGAAAAGTCGCGGTTCCTGCACTCCCACTTGTTGCTGATCCAACAACATCTTCAGTGCGGATTCAGCGCCCTCTACCTGCCGAAAAACCTCTGCCGCTTCCAGGATGAAGGCTCCACGCCCCACCACCTCGACTCGATCGAGCAGGTCACGGTAACCCACGAGAGCCAGCGGCCAGTCCTTTTGTCCGGCATCGAGCCGAGCCACCCTCAGGATCAGATCGATTCGGCGTTGCTTCTCGGCCGGGCCTTCGGCGTGTTTCTGCGCCTCCACCAGCGCTTCGCGCGCCTTACCGGGCTGCCCCCTCCCGAGCATCCGATCTGCCAGCATCGAAAGCGCAGTGATGCGAGTCGTATCGATCTGAGCCGGTGCGGTGCCATCCTTCAACTTCTTGCGGATCGCCGCCTGCTGGATGCCCTGAAGAGCCTGTGGATTATCCGGCACCACCTGCAACACCGTACGGAAGTGTTCCAGCGCGGCATCGATCTGATCGGTGGAGAGTAGAAGTTCGCCGAGTGACAGATGCGAGGGAAGATGTGTGGGATCACTTTCGAGAACTCGAATCAGCAACTGACGCGCCTCTGTCGATTTCCCGAGCCCCAGCCAGGCCTCTGCTTTCCGGTACAGAGCACTACTTCGACGTCCCTCCTCATCGAGATGAAGAAGCGCCTCATCGAATCGTGCCAATGCTTCTTCGAAGTTTTTCTCCTCCAACGCCATCATCCCCGCCTGATACTCGACACGGGAGATGGCTCTTCCACTGATCTGCTCCGCCAGTGCTCTCGCTTCTTCGAAGTAACGGGTTCGATTTTCCGATTCAGAGGTTGCGGCCAGATACAGGGTGGCATCGAGACGGACAGGGTCCTGCACCCGGTCGAGAAGCACCAGTTGTAGTGCTGCATCTCGGGCCCCGGGGTAGTCCCCCAGTCGCTCCTTGACCTTGAGAGACTCGTACAGCGGTGCTTGCTGGAGAGCAACGGCGGTCCCATCAGTATCCTCTTCAGCCAGCAAGATGTTGAGGTCCCGATCCGCCTGGGTCAAATTTCCATCTCCGCCGATCTCTGCCAGTAAACCGGCTCGAATCTGCAACGCCTGGAGATACATCCCCTGCTGCAATCGATCCCGCGATTCCTCGCTAAGGATCTCGATGGTGTGGCCAAGATCGGCGATCGCCATCGACTTCCAGCCACGATTTCTGGCCGCTTCAGCGTGTCCAAACCAGGCGCGTGCACAGTTGGGCTGCTCCGCCACGGCACTGTCCCAAAGAGGATAAGGGCCCTCCCAATCCACCAGCCGATCCCGAGTCATCAAGGTCATCAAGATCCCTAGAACCACCACAATGGTGATCCTGGAACCCGGGGTGCGACCTTCGAAGAAGCAGAGCATCGCAGCCCACGGGATCAGTAATGCGACCATCGGCAAGTAGATAAACCTCTCCGCAAAGCGTTCAGGGTGAGGAAAAATCTGCAGGACAGGGGAAAGCAAGACGATAAAGAGGGGCACCACCATTGCGGCCAGATAGGCCCGCTGACGAAAGCGTCTCCATGAGTACAGCAAACCTCCCGCAACCAGTAACCAGCTCGCCGCAGTAGTCCAGGGCTGGAGCCATCCAGTCGAGGCGGAAAATGCTGCGTGTGAATAATCGACCGACAATCCGACCGGCCAGAGAAACAGACCGACGTAGGAGATCATAGCCCGCCCGGCGGTCATCACTGTCGTCAACGGAGACCCACCCCAGTAACTGGCCCCGGCACCGGGATCCTGAATCGACAGGATTCGGATCGACATCGCCAGCATGACCAGCGTCACAGGAATCCACATACGGCTCCAGTAGCGCCACTCTTTCCGGTCGGATGGTCCCCCAGGATCGATCCAGGTCAGCGCCAAGAGCACCAGTGGCAAAGTGGCGGCCATCTCCTTGGCGGCCATCGAAAGCCCCCCCAGTAGCGCCACCAGCAGCACGCGACCCCAACCGGGCCTGGTCCCCCCGCCCAGAGCCAGCAGCAAGGCTCCCAGGTAGGCCGCTGTGAACAGTACATCTCGTCGACCGGAGATCCACGCCACGGCTTCGGTTTGAACTGGGTGAACCAGGAATGCCATCGCCACCGCAAAGGATGTGAAGTGCCCACCTGGGGGATAGATTCGAAACGCCAGCAAGTAGAGCAGGGCCGCACACAAACCATGCAGGAGAAGATTATGCAGGTGGAATATCACCGAAGCTTGATCCCGATCGAGACCCAGTTTCATCGAAACCAAGGCATCCAGACGATAGGAGAAAAAGCGTAAAGGTCGAAATCCGACGCGCACCTGATCGGTCGATGGGTCGGGTTCAGAGACCACTGTCCACCACTGAGTCAGCTCTTCTGGAACTCCATCGAAGGATCTCCACAGCCATTCATTCTTCTCGACCAATCGGACATCATCGAAGACCCAATCCCCGTCAAGGACAGGGAAGTAGACCAGTACCGATGCGATGCATGCGAGAATGATAATTCCACATCGAAGTCGCTGGCTCATCGCAACACCTCCGAAAGAACCGCCTTGATCGAATCTCCACAGCGGCGACGAGAGAACCGATCCTTGTCCTGTTTCTCGAGTTGCTGCCTGGCACTCACCAGAGTTTGAGGATCAGCAGCGAGTTGGACCAGTAAACCGGCGAGAGACTCGCGGATTTCCTCATCTCGGTCGCCCTGCAGGGCAAACCAACCATCACTGCCCGAATACAGGGCAGGGATCCCTCCCACAGGAGTCGCGGCCACCGGCAAGTTCCGGGCGATCGCTTCCTGAATCACCAGTGGTGTTCCCTCGGAGTCACTGGGCAGTAACAGGAGATGGCTTCGATCCATTGCCGCTCTCACCTCGGAAATCGATTGATTCCCACGCACATCGATCCGCTGGGCATCATCGAGGCGCTCGAGAGGTCCCTCGCCGATCACCTCAAGCGACAGCGAAGCTCCTCGCTGGACCGCTTCTCGAACCGCTTTCAGTACCCGCAGATACCCCTTCGATGCGATCCGCTCTCCCACCCAGAGCAAGCGAATGGGATAGGCAGGAGCCGCTGACCGGGGTGCTTCGATGAACTCGGGGTCGATGCCCACAGGAAGCACCTGAACACCAGTGAGGCGGTGGCGATCATGAAGTTCCTTTGCCATCTCATCGCTGGCAGCCAGAATTCGATCTGCAGAAGACAAACCCATCTTCAGCAGGGTCTTGCCCAGTGCGGTACGGCCGTATCGATGGATATCAGAGCCATGACACCAGACGACGTATGGACAGCGCAGTCGTCGAGCATTACGACGGGCCACCGCAGCGGCGGGAACCGCCCAGTGGGTCAGGATCACTGATGGTTGCGTCAACGGTTTCCAGCGACACGCGGCACCGTGCATGCCTTGCATCCAGGATACTTTCGCCAGCAGACTCATCTCTCCTTGCCTCGGGGATCTGCCTTCAGAACGGTAGCGAAATCTACGCACCTTCAGTGGCCCATCGATCTGTTCCAGAGGATCTTCATCGTGGATTCGAGGGGCCACGACTTCGGTTTCGAAGTCGGCTGCCAGTTCAAGGTGTAAATCGCGGATGAACCGTGCCCGCGACGGCTCACGAAGACCTGGCCAGGAAGCAGTGAGAACCCGAAGTGCGGGCATTCGAATCACTGCTGATGCTCCCGTGTTTCATGCCTGGATTTGTCGACTCGGTAGGCGGGCCGACTACGTTCCTTCGCGCCCATCCATTCCGCCATCACTCCTGCCAGCAACAGTTGGAGTCCCGCCAGAACCAGCATCGCTCCCAGCGCCAGCAGCGGGAATCGATGCTGGATCGATCCCTCGAAGATTCTGAGATAGGCGATGAAGGCCAGAATCACGCTCCCGGGAATAGTCGAAACCAGGCCCCATTTCAGGAACAAGATCCCAGGGCGAGAATGCCCCTGCAGCAGCGCCAAAACCACCACCAGATCCAATGCTGCAGAAAAAGCTCTCATCGGACCGAAGTGGGAATTCCCGGTCTGTCGCTTTCGATGCGACACCTGAACTTCCCGTACCCGATACCCCCAGTGATTGGCCACCAGTTGCATGAAACGGAATCGCCCCCCGGAGAGGGGCAATTCGCGAGCCAGTTCCTTACGCATCAGTTTGAATCCACAGTTCCCGTCATGAAGAGGCGGTCCTCCCACCAGACGGACCGCTTTGTTGTAAAGGAAGGAGGAGATCCTCTTACCGACACCATCTCGACGCTGGTGACGCCAGCCGATAACCATATCGGCTCCTTGCTCCATGACACTGAGAAGTCGATCCAATTCCTCAGGTGACTCCTGAAGATCAGCATCGATGGTGGCGATCAAACTTCCACGAGCTTGATCGAATCCTGCTCCCAGAGCATCCCCCTTGCCGAAGGGTCGGCGAAGGCGCACACAATGCAGTCGATGGTCCGCCGCGCACAGTTGCTCCAGTATTTCACCGGTGCCATCACGAGAACCATCGTCGACCAGGATGACTTCAAAGGATTCGATTCTCGACTCTTCCAGAGCAGGCACCAACTGGGTGATCAGATCGACCACTCCGGCCCTCTCGTCACGAATCGGGACCACCATCGAAAGATCGGGGACGAGTGTCATCTAGAGCACCTCCGGAACCTCGACACCGCATTCACGCAGCACCTCGGCAAGATCCCAGAAATTTTGAATGATGTGATCGGGCGGAGATTGCCCGACGATATTCCTGAATCGGTCTTCACGCTGGACCAGAACCGTGATCATGCCGATCTCGTTGGCGGGATCGATGTCCATCAGCGGGTTGTCTCCGACATAGACGCACTCCGACGGTCGTAAATTGAGATCGATGCAGGCACGTTGATACAATTTTGGATTGGGTTTAGAAATTCCGACCTGATGAGAGATGAAGATCGATTTCTGCTGGAAGAACTCGAGCAAACGTAACCGAACCAACTTCTCGGCCTGCTTGATCTCGAGGCCCTCTGTGATGATTCCCAGCAATAGTTCGGTCTGCCGCAACCGACGAAGTACTTCCACAGCATCGACGAATGGTTCCAGCAACCGGGTCTTTGTATCGTGATAGGCGACAATACCCGCTGCGGTGATCACTGCAGGGTTGAGCCCCTTCAGAGTTCTACGTGGCAATCGCAACAGTAACTTGTCGAAGTGTTTTTCGTAGTTGGATGAGAACTCCAGCACAACTTCTGCCAGTTCTTCGAGCAACTCCTCCCGAGAAACGGGGAGGCCAGCTCCGACCATCGCATCCACGCTCGCCTCACGCGCCCGTGAAGCAAATTCAGAGGTAGAAAATAGAGTGCCATCGATGTCAAAAAAGACTGCCCTGATTTCACTCATTGGGTGTCCTTCCTGACAAGAAACAGGGGTCGTATCCAGGCGAACACCTGGGATACGACCCCCGACTCCAGTGGCAACTTTAAGCTGCTCATCCGACGATTCTAAATCGAATCAGTTATAGAGCTTCTGCTCTTCAGCGCGCAGGTCGATAATCTTGGCAGTGATGAGGATGTAGAGACTCCTCTTCTCGTTCAAGTAAGCCTTCCTCCGGAACAGATTCTTGAGGAGCGGAATGTTACCCAGAATCGGCACCTGTGACTTGTGGCTCATCTGATTCAGACTTCGGAATCCGCCCAGCAATACAGACCCACCATCGGGAACTGTCACCGACGTGAACGCCTGCTGCAGCGAGATCTCGGGCAGATCGATTTCCACCAGGCTTGCCGCATTGTTGAGAGTTCCGAGACTGATGGTCACGGTAGAGATCACACCATTGATGAGACTGGCCAAAGTCGGACGCACATCGACGGTGATGTAACGGCGATCGGCAGAGATCACCGGTCGCACATCCAGCACCACCCCGTCCTGGAAAGTATCGATCACCGGGTCAGCCACCTCGGAAACCACCAGTCCAGTACCTCCGGAAACCAGCTCGTAATCCTGAACATAGGAACGCTGAGTGATCACCGAAACGTGAACCCGCTGACCGTTGGAAGCGGTCACCTGAGGTGCAGTGACGATTCGTGCCGCTCGCTGTTCCTGACTCGCACGGATGATGGCGTTGATCTGGAACGGATCGAGCCAGGTCACCTGCATCGACAAGCCACGCAAAGTGGCGTTGAGTCGATTACCACGTGCGGCTCCGACAAACCCGTCGAGGATGTGCTGCATTCGCCCAGCAGTTCGATCCTGCCCCATGATCAGTGCAGGATCGGTGGGATCCCCTAGATTGTTGAATCCGATGTCTGAGCCACCGGTTCCAGAAGCATTCAGGTTGCCATATGCAGTACCAAAACCCTGTCCGGGAGGCTGCCCGAGGTTGCGAGAATCAACTCCGATATCCTCCAGGAAGTCCTCAACCATGTCGATAAAGCGTGCCTCAACCACGACAAAGACGTCGCTGTTGGCCCGCAAGTTCTCGAGGAAATCCATGATGGAAAGGTGCAATTCCCTGGTGGCTGTGACGAGGATCTGTCCCTTATGACCGCTGATGGTCGAACCGGACTCATCCCAGATATCTGTTCCACCGGTCGATTCCTGGATCAACTCGACCAGATCATCCGGAGTCAGTTCAGCATCTTCTTCCTCGTCGAATCCTCCGAAATCGAAGGGGTTACTACCCCCTCCTTCTTCTCCACCATCGTTACTGGTGACCCGAATCGAAGGACCAGGGAAATCACGGATCTTGTTGAGGATATCGGTGACGTTGTAAATCTCGAAAATGAGGTTTCCGAAAGCGTTTTCCGGTTCCGTGATGAACAGAATGTTTTCACGGAAGGTGTACGCCTTTCCGGTCGACTTCATGATGAGGTCCAGCGCCTCTCCCAGTTTCACTCCTTCAAGTGAAAGATTCACCGGCACATCGGCGCCCTCGATCTCGTTATCGATCTGGATGTTGAGATCACTGACACTACGAAGGAAAGCCACTACCTCTGCGAGGTTGGCATCGGGGAAATCGAACGAGGTCGATCCGGAAGCCAGTGTTCTACGGATCTTGCGAATCTCCGGTGATTCCTCGAGGTTATTGGAGGAAAGCCCGCTCAGCCGCTGCTGCACTTCACCTTGCCAGAAATCACGTGAATCGGGAAAGCGGAACGGATCTTCGTAAGGGATCGCCGATCGCTCGAGGTCTTCCCAAACGCGAGTCTCTTGCTCCTTGTTACGGGAGAGGTAATTGACATACCGATGAGATGCCATGTACTCCTGCGCTCGCTCCTGCAGTCGTCTGGCAGCCCCATTCTGAGGGTCAATCTGAAGAATCGTCTTGCACAGTTGCGAGGCCTCGCGGAAGTCCTCACGGACCATCGCGTCCTCGATCCTGTCCATCAGGGTGGAAATCCGCTCGATGCGACGTTTCTCCGCCTCAGAGGTCAGACGCTCCGCCTCGCGAATGGCAAACACTTCACGATCACGGCGATTGGTTTCTTCGCTGCTGATCTTCAGGTTTCGGGCACGGTCGTAGAGGGATTGTGCCTCCTCCTGCATGTCCGAGACATCGACCCCGTACTCGAACCAGATCAGTCTTTCTCTGGCTCGCTGCAGCAGATCGAGAGCTTCTTCAGTCCGATTCTCCTCCAGCGCAGTTTTACCCTCTGCCAGGAAGCGAGTCGCTTCGCTGAGACGCTGCTGCTCGAGAACCTTGACCTCTTCACCAAACTGCTGAAGCACCGTGAGGATCTCACCATCACGACGGCCCAGGAACATCAGGCAGCGTGCCAGATTCTTCTTGGCTTCCTGCAGGCTCGGATCGCTATTCAGAGCTCTACGGTAAGCGCGCTCCGCAGCAGAGTAGTCCGCTTCTGCAAAGAAACGATCTGCCTGGCTCACCAACCACTGGGCAGTTTTGCGCCGCTCCTGTACCTCAAGCGAGATATCGTCAGCGATCTTTCCCACCGAATCATCAGCGTCTTGGCTCGCTGAAGATGTGCGAGAAGCGTCTTGGCTCGCTGAAGATGTGCGAGAGAAGAGATCCTGCTGGGAGTCGTCCGCAACAGCTCTAGGTGGCTCCAGCGCTACCTCAGTCGGCGCAGCCGCTCGAACCCCGTCAGAGCTTCCGCTGCAACCGGATAGCGATGTGACGAGGATTCCAGCGGACAGGAGTCCGCACAGAACCACTGCGAAATTTGTAAACGCACGTGAAATTGAAACACGTGTACTTGAAGCTTGGGTCTCGTTCACGAGAGCACCCTTTCTTTTTTCGCCAGCATCTTCTTGGTGAAGAAACAGACGAGCTCGACATTTAGCGATCAAATTACAGCACGGCACGAAAACAACCGTTTTAGTACCGACTCAAATTCTTCACTCCAGCGGAACTTCCGGCTGGGCAAAGGCGATGTTCACGATTTCTTGTCTGGCACAGATGTTCAAAACATCGATGACATACTTGTACGGTACTTCCTTGGCAAAGTCGATGACCACTGGCAAGGAGCCGTTGCCATCGAGTGGAACGTATCTCGATTTCATGCCGCTGATGTAATCCTCGATGAAGTTGAGGTCAGGACCAGCAACTCCGGTAAATTGCTCGTAATCCGATTCCAACTGCTCATTTAGCGGTACCTGGGACTGATCGGCCCAGGCGATCACTTGCCCCCCCTGGTTCATCAGGGTGATCCTGCACGTCTCTGACAGGATCGGGCGGCTATTAGATTCGCCACGATTTTTCGGTAAATAGGACCTCAGAGTGCCTTCAGGCATCTTGAATTTGGTCGCCAACATGAAGAAAATCAACAGGAGAAATACGACGTCGATCATCGATGTCATGTCGGTTTCCACTTCTCCGGGATCGCCTTTTGCTTTTTTACGTCGGGCCATCGTATCTCCTTTCCATTCTCATCGTTCTTACCATTGGTTCCACCTCAGCCATCAAGGCTGATCGGAGTAAGGATCTTCCAGTCTCTCGTTGATCGCAGAGCAACTGACCTGATAGATCCCCGCTTTCTGACAAGCGCCAAAGATGCTGTGTATGTTTCCGGCATCGGCTCCCTGATCACAGCGAATCGTCACATGCAGAGTGGAAAGTTTTTTGCCTGATGGATTATTCGGGTTGTCCTCGAATTTCCCATGCGCAGCCACTTCCCCTTTCAGTTCGGTCTCCAGTTCTTTCGGAGTCAACGGCGATCCATTCATCAACTGAATGATCTGCTTGTTTTCCTTATCGAACGACACGTTCACCACCAAAATCACCTGATCTGGTTGTGGCTCCTCAACCTTCGCTTCATTCGCAACCGGCAAGATGACCACCGCCTGCTGGACCGACAACTCGGTCACTACCATGAAGAAAACGATGAGCAGGAACACGATGTCGATCATCGGGGTCATGTCCATTTCAACACCGTAGTCAGTTTTTTTGGCTCGCTTCGATGCCATCTCTACTTCTCCAGCAATCTATTCACTGAGCCTGGTGATCGTCGAACTGTTCCATCAATTCTGTAGCCACGCTACTCACTTCAACTGCGGCAGCTTCAATTTTGGTCTTGAAGATGAAGTAAGCGACGGTCATAGGAATCGCCACGATGAGCCCCATCATCGTCGTCATCAGCGCTTGTGAAATCCCCTGCGCCAGGTCCTTTGGTTTCGGCGAAGTCTTACTCATGGCGATGACGTTGAACGCCGTCACCATGCCGATCACGGTACCCAGTAGTCCGAGCATCGGAGAAATGGCCGCAATCAAGGAGATGAAACTGATCTTTCGGTGGAGATCCGCAGATTCAACTTCACCGGCTTCCTCCATCGCATCCTGAATCTCGTCATAGGGGCGGTCGATCTTGGGTAAACCTGCAGCCAGTACACTGGAAAAGTAACTGGGTTGCTGCTCACACGCATCGAGAGCCGACTCAAAATCGCCCGTTTCGAACAGCCCTTCCACATGACCGACCAGTTCCGGGGGTACCAGAACATCGCGGCGCATCTGGATGGCATTCATGATGATCAAGGTCACTCCCACAATCGAGAGCAATATCAGGATCACACCCACTGCTCCGGCAGCCTTGATGTTGTCCAGCACAGATACTGTCGTCGGCGCAACTTCCTGAGCATGTACTTCCTCAGTGAATGCGACGCCGAGTGTGATCAACAGTAGAGCCAGCACTGCAGTTCTTCCGCAGGTGGTACTCAACTTCTTCATCGTCTTGATTCCTCTCAACAGTCCCGGAAACACCGGGAAAACTGAATCGACAATTAATCTAATGATTCCAAACAGAGTTTGGTGCCAACTTTTGTAACCTCTGGGTCAATTCTTCGACTCTATCGTTCAATCCAAGTTCCTTGGCAGCGCTCTTGGCCCGAAACAACGATTCCGCGAGGATGTCACCATTGCCAGTGGTAGCGATCACCGCAGCCCTGAAGTAGCGAATCAGTGCCCATTGCAACTGAGTTCGATCGCCACCCGCCTGGCCATGACTGGCTCTTCCCCAGATCAACCATGCCCTCGCTCTGGAAGCGGTTGTTGCTGTGGAATTTCGATCACGATTTTCCAGCACTTTTTGGCGAACAGTATCGGTCGCGGAAGACCATTGTTTCTGTCCCAACTGACAACTGGCATATCCTAGCCACGCAACGGTGCCCATCGAAGCCCCTGCCTGAGAATCGTTGGCGACCGCGGAGAACAGTTCACGAGCTTCGGTCCATTTTTCCTGGGCGAGCAACACCTCTGCCTTGCCCAGGGTCCCTCCCTGGATCCACTTCTTGCCCAGGTCTCCCTGGGCCAGTGGCTGGAGTGCCTGCAAGGCATCGGACCACTTCCCGGAACTCTTGTAGGCGGCCGACAGGCCCATCCGGGCGTACGGCACATAGAAGTCCTTTTTCGGCTCGTATGCTGCGATGAAGGCATCAAAAGCACCAATCGCCGCAGTCAGTTTCGAGGAATCTTGCTGTCCCAGACGTAGTAGCGCCTCTGCCAGAAGATAACTGGCATTGGACCGATGACGGTCGGCTCCCTGACTGCTGGCAGCTGTCAGAGCGCTCACCGCTCCTTCCAGATCTCCTTGCTCAAGCGCCCCACGCCCCCGGGAGAGATTAGCAGGCTCTCCGGAGAAGCGAAGTTCCAGCACCTTTTCGGAGGAGAGTTTCTGGGCAGTGCTGACCCCGGGTAACCGGTACTCGACCTGTTCCCAGGTAGCGGTCGAGATGGTGACCCCCTCGTAGTTCCTGCCTCCTGTGACGATGATTTCATCGGCACGAACAGAAGAGTGGCCCACCAGTCCACTGGTGAGTACGGCGAATACGGTCAATATCCATCGACTCCACCCTTGAGCTGCGTGAGCGGTCAGAACGAGACTATTTTCTAATTTCATCAATTCGTCTTTCATCGTCACTGGCAATCTTTTTCCAGTTGATCAAATCGTGGCTGAAGACTCTCGGGAGCGAACGCTGAAGTTTCCCCTCCAGCCTTCAATCTGCGACTGCCGATCAGTCCTATCACCTGCTCGCACTGCTTTCTGGCCTTCATTACTTCCAGGTATTGAAGCCAGGTAGACCAGTAATCGCGCTCAAATAGTGGTGGAATTCCACCTCCAAAGAGCAACGACTGTCTCCTCTGATCCAGGATCGCCAGTGCCGATCGAAGATCATCCGACATCATCTCGAGGCGACTATCATCACGATCTGCTTCATACAGACCACGATTCGCAGATGCTCGTTGAACCAGCACAAATGGAGCATCTGGATAGGCGCCGTTGTAGGTGTCATCGGCATATTTGTCGATCAGGTCATCGAGACTCGCGAGGGCGTCCCGATGCTTTCCAGCAGCGTTGGCTGCCTTGGCGAGGAAGTAAGCCACCCCGATATCAAGAACGGGATCACCTGCGCCCTTCGCATCGTTCTGTGCCTCTGCCAGCATCGTGGCCGCTTCGTTGGAAAACTTTGCATCGATCAGGATCGAGGCCAGGCCCAGTTTCACTGCTGGCGCTGCCTGGTCGAACTGGGAACCGGGCAACTGGATCCACTCCAGCACCAGTTCTCCCGCACGACGAGAATTCGCCACAGTTGACGAAACCTTGCAAGCCTCGATGAGGTAGTAGGTTCCGGCCACCAGGGAGTGTTCCGTCGACCAGTTCTTACGAATCTCAGTCAGGCTCTTCTCGGCCTCTACCAGTTGCCCTTCGGCACAGAGGATTTCGTGCAAGAGCAAGATCGCTCCCTCACGATAAACACTGCTTCCCGACAACTCCTCGAGCACTGGCTTGAGCGCCTCGATGGCGGAGGAGGGGTTCTTGCCCCGATCACTCCAGTAGATACGACCCAATTCAAAGCGAAGAGAAGATTCTCCAGAGACATCGCGATCGCTGCGAGCATCCGCCAGCAGTGCTCGTATTTCACCGGCGGCATCACGAGTTCCCTGTTCCAAATCGGTACTCAATCGAAAGAGGCAACGTGCTCCCGCCGCTCGAGCTCGATAGAAAAACGGAACCGTCATTTCTCCCGCCCCATCGTCATACTTCGAGGCGATTCGACGGAACAGGTCACGTGCATTGCTGTATTCTCCTCGGTCCTCAGCCTCACTCGCTTGCTGCAGTTTTAACTGCTCGCTACCGAGGCCCTGGGAGTTGTCAGCAAAGAGTTTCTCAGCGACCGGAATCAGTTCAGCCCAAGCACCACCGCGGTCACTTCCCAGATCCCCAACGATGGCAAAGAAGTTCTGGCTGGCCATCGCCACGATATCGCTCTCGGGGTATTGTTCGACCAACACCTGGTACGCGATGGCCGCTTCTTCGACACGGCCCAGGGCATCACAGGACTCGCCAATCTCGTAGAGGGCTTTCGCCTTCCATTGCCGAGAGATCTTGTCGTCATTACGACAGCCGAGCGCCCTCTTGGCTGATTCTGCCGCCTTCAGCGGCTGACCTCGGTCGCGAAATCCTGCAGCGGCACGAACATACAATTCGGGTGTCAAATTCCCGACATTCATCTCGAGCAGACGACTGATTCCGCGAGCCAGACGATCGAGAGTTTCACGAGTGGAGGAAGGGTCGGCCTTCCAGTTGTCCACCGTGTCGTAACTTTGAATCAGTTGCGCCATCAAGGACAGTCCAGTGCTTCGATCACCACCGGCGATTCGCGAGATCGCCTCCTCAACATCCAGCACCGCCACCAGTGGAGCGATTTCTGGATCTTCTGGAGTACTGCGGTATGGAAAATTGGGGTCCACTTCCTCGTAGAGGTACTCGAGTAAATCGAGTGCTTCAGTGGCCATCGATGCTCGGTTGTATGCAGCCAGCGATCCCGCGAGGGATTCGACTCTCATACTGCGTATGAATCGGATGACTTCCGGGTCATAGGGAGGGTCTCCACTCGGCTCAATATCGACCAGCAGTTCCAGTTCAGCGGCGGCTTCCTGCGGGTGCCCTGAAGCCGCCAGAGCCTTACCGTAGATCAACTGTGCACGATAGCGCCGGGCGAAGTTATCGTATCGAAGGTCGACAAATTGCTTGGAGAGAAGTGCCAGTTCGTCGAACAATGCCGACTTGGCCGCCGATTCGTCCGCCAACAATCCGCAGTACACCTGGATCGCCGACAGTTCCTGGAACTCCCAGAGATCTCGGATCTGCACCTTCTCCACCAGGGTTTGTGCCAGAGTTCGCTTACTCTCGGAGTCCTTCTCGGCAATCACCTTGGCCTGAATCAAATCCACATCCGAGTTCTGGATACGAATATTATCTTTCAGAATCCGTCGCACCTCGTCCTCCCAGAGTCGATCGCGTTTCTCGATGAAACGCTGTCGATCGGAAGGGCTGGTGGCGAACACCGCCTCGGTATTGGCGTCACTGAGGCGCAGCATGGCAGCCAGTACGGCTTCCAGCTTCGCCCCCTTCGAGCGCATATGATTGGGATACTTCTTGGCCAGAACTCGAATCGATTCTTCGTAGCCATCGATATCACCCTCGACTCGAGTCGCATCGGCGAGGTAGTACTCCAGGCTCGCTCGAGCAGAAGAACTCGCCGTTTTCTTGCGAGAGTCGATCCAGATCCGCGCCAGATCAGGGCTGTTGTAGGAGATGAGTAATTCGCGGAGCAGCGATTGCTCTTCAGAAGTGAGGTCACCACGCCCGAGGCTCTGTGCACCGACCGCGGACGTCGCTAGAAGCGACATTCCGATCGAAACACAAAGCAGTGCAATGCCTCGAAGGCGGCACTGCCCTGTTCGGTTACATGATTCCATCAATTCCACTCCCGCCTCCCCGTCGCGGGCATCGACATCTCTGTCGTGCGATTTGTCACTCAGTAGGCTCAGTTAAACCTTTTGGACTCTTCGTCACGGATCACCGTGATTTTCGAACTGATGAGTACGAACAGGTTGGACTGCATCCGCGCCTGACCCTTTCGACCCAACAGGAAATCGAGGAAGGGCAATCTCGAAATACTCGGGATCCCGACCTGTGCATCCTGCGTCACGGTTCGTTTGAGGCCACCGACCAGCACGGTTCCACCGTCCGGAATCGTCACGGTGGTCTTGATATTGGTGACCGACAACACCGGGAACTCGACCCTCAGATTGGTCAGCCCCAGGGTCAACACCTTGAAACGAGATGGCAATTGCACCGCTAGCGTCGGCTCGATCTCCAGGATGACGTACTTCCGGTCATGACTGACGGTAGGACGAACCTGCAGGATGGAACCCGCATTGAGGATCCCGATGACGGGATTGATCACCGGAACCACTCCGGTCTGATTCACTTCTGCGTCCTCGATGTAGGCACTCTGGTCCACCACGAGAGAGTGGGAGATCTGGGTATTGAATGCCGTCACCCGTGGCGCATTGAGCCGCCTGAACTGCTGCGACTTCTGGTTCGCCTCGAGGATGGCCTCGAGTGCGTAGGAATCGAGTACGTTGTACTGCAGGGCAAATCCACCACGATTACTGATCTCGAAGGGCGAGACGGAAGAACCCAGTGGAAGCGAAAATGCATTGTAAGCCGCGGCTCGCACATCGATCTCACCCTGTGCGTCGACGATTTCGAAACCGGAAGCGATTTGCGCACCCGCACCATCGGTGTCACTGATCGGGTTGGGCAGGTTGGAGTTGAAGGGGTTTCCGTAATCGACCCCAATCGATTCCAGGAAGTTGTCCTGGAGGTCGATGAAGCGGGCTTCCACGGTCACCATCACTCCGGTGGACTTACGCAACGCGTCCAGCAGTTGGATCAACTTGCGATGGTTTTCCAGCGTCGTACGAGCGACCAGTTTTCCATTCTGATACTTGACGCTCTCCCCGTCCGGCTCACCCTCGTCGCCGAACAGTGCGGTGATCACCAGTTCGACCAGCAAGTCGCTGTCGAGAGTAGTTTCCTGGGTGTCTTCTTCTCCGCCGAGATCAAACAGCCCTCCTCCGCCTCCAGCATCTCCATCCTGGCTCGACTGAAGTGCCAGTTTTGGTGCTCTGAAATCGGGGTGGTCCTTGGTGATGTCGGAGACCTCATAGAATTCGAGGAACAGATCATTTCGCACCGAATCGGATGGACCGATGAGAACTGCTCCTGAACGGATGACGTAGGAGAAAGGCGGATCGTTCCCTGTAAGAACCAGCTTGAGAACGTTCTCCAGGGGAAGGTCCGTGACCTCGGCCAGGCGGACGAGACCGTCGCCACCTTCAATCGCATCGCGCGCTTCCTTGGTCAAAACGAAGTTAATTCCAGAGAGGTCAGATAGGAACTCCATCACCTGGCCAAACGGCTCATCCGGGAACTCAACGCTGGCGACCCGGACTCGCAACTTGCTCCGGATGCTTTTTTCCTGTGGGCTCTCGGTCGCTTGCAGTCTCGTTTCGAGCGACTGCTCCCGGCGCAGAATCCGGCTCCAGTCTTCTCGTGATGGGAAGTTAAAGATCTCGGTGTAAGGGATCTCGGACTCGAGTTGAGAGATAAAGGTTCGGTCCCATTCCAACGATGTTTGCATTCCCGTATCGAGAACCTCGTACATGTGGCGCAAGTCCGCAGCTTCCCTGCGCAACGCTCGTACGTCTTGACGAGAAGGATCGAGATTCAGAACGGTATCGCAAAGATCGATCACCCCTTCGTAATCTCGTTCCGAAAAGAGTCGTCGAGCTTGACGCAGGACTTCTTCGATTCGATTCTGGATGAAAGACACGGAACGAGCCATCTCCGACTCCGCTTGGGAGAGGATCCGTATTTCTTGTTCGCGTCGAGCCGAAGCGACCGATTGCTGACGCAATTCCGTGGCTTCCTGTTTCGATTGCTTGGCTCGGTTTTGCAGATCACTGAGGTCGAAATCGAAGGGGAACCAGCGGATCCTCTCCAATACCTGATCAAAGATGTTGATCGCCTTATCAAAGTTGTCATCGTCCATCGCTCGGCGACCGTTGAGATAAAGGCGGTCGAGTTCGAAAACGTCCTGCTGAAGGCGGACATTCTTCTCCTCCACCAATCGACGGCGCAGATCCTGGATATCACCACTACGATCGCCAAGGATCAGTAGCACTGTTTCCAGTTTTTGACGAGCATCTGCATTGCCCGGATCGAGGCGCACTGCTTCTTGCAACTTCTCCTCAGCCTCGACATACCGGAGTTCGTTCATCAACTTCTGAGCCGCCCCACTGGCGGACTGAGAAGCCTTCACGCGCTCCTGGCCATCGAGGGAGATATCGCGGATCAGTTCATCCACCTCGCCAGCCTGGAAGGCGTGGACGGGACTCGCCGTTTGGCAAACGAGCAGCAAAAGGTACGCGAAGAGCAGCACACTGATTCGCGCAAAGGATGCTCGTAAGATATTCGTCATCGATCTCTCCTTGCTTCACACGGTCAATTTTCGGTCCCCGGATCGAAGGAGCCCCACAGGGGAGTTCCCGTTTCGCCGAGGTGCATCCAGAGACCGGCGGTTCCGATCTCGTAATTTCTCTCTGATCTCTTTCTGATCAGGGTCTCCGAAGAGGATTCTTCAGATCTCCTGTCAGCCACCCGAGATCGCATCCGACGATCCCGGTCACAGTCAAAGTCGCTCGCTGTCAAATTCGCTATCGCTACGAAACTTTAAACATGTAATCTTCTCACCGAACATGCCGCTGCGCG
Source organism: Planctomycetota bacterium (assembly GCA_018694835.1). Taxonomy (GTDB): domain Bacteria; phylum Planctomycetota; class UBA8108; order UBA1146; family UBA1146; genus QNYK01. The sequence goes on from JABHOG010000015.1 coordinate 166,691, forward strand.
TGTCCATGATCGGCTCTTTGATCAATCGTCACCACCGCCGAAGAGACCGCCACCGCCACTGGGTCGTGGACGTGCGGGTTTGGCCGGTGGGGCTTCGACGGAATCGTCCTCTATAGCATCTGCTGAGGTTTCATCACCCATCGGTTCGTCCGCTGGATCCGCATCGGTATTGACCCAATCACTGGGATCGAGCCGCTGCGGGTCACCATTGTTCTTGAGATACATCCGCTTCCCCGCAGAGTTCTTGAGAACGACGGTTCGCCCATCTGCGGTGTCCTGGATTCGCTCGAGGCGATATCCCGTGCCAAACAGTTCAGCACCAGCCGTTCCCTGTGGACTCTCGGTGATGATTTTGGTATTTCGCTTGGTTTCGCCAGAGGCCCAGTCCCAAACGGTATTTTGAACCGTCACACGCCCTGGGACAAAGTTTCCTCCACCATCCAATTTTCCGATCTGAGCACCACTGACGCGCCAGATCGCATTGGCCGGATAAAGGACAGAAGCGCTGGGTCCTGAAGTGACCACGTCGGTTCCACTGGCGAAGGGAACAGAACTGGTCGAGCGAGCTCGCATGGTGATGCGATAACTATAGGACTTGCCCGTCTCCAATCCCGAGTCGAACTCCGCAACAAAGTCTGCGCCGGTCTGGACCGAGGAAAAGGTCGAGACCTTGGACCACTCCGATCCCCCCTCGCTCATCTCTAGATTGCAAGAAACCACGTCGGCTCGCTCAAAGATGCCATGACGTCCGCTGACCCTGTGCAAGGTCGACTTGCTACTTCCTTCACGAATCACTTCCACCTTGGCAATCCAGCCTGGAGCCAGTTCTGGTGGAAGGATCACAGCAGTTCGGAACAGTTCCAATCGAGCAGGACGGCGATAGAAGACCCACTCCGGAATCTTCGTTTCCCCCTGGAAGGAGAAGGCCTTCTTGACCTCATTTTCGACTTCAGGAGCAGCCTGATTTCCGACCGATTGTTGCGCCTGAGTGCTTTGGATCTTCCCTGTGGCATTGGTGATCGCATCGGAGATTTCGGCCCCCTGATCGCCAATGAATGCCGAAGAAGCGAATCCAACCAGCAGTAAAACCACCGCAGCACCGATGGCAATCTTGTCGATGTTTTGCACTTATTGCCTCGTTCCTACTGACTGCCCGCGGCAACAACGCCGGCGGGCACATTCATTTCAAGGAGTACCCAGACGACAGGTTCAGAAGCGAGCCCATCGGCTCCTTCTTCCACTTCCTCCACCACCTCGTAAATCAGTCCCTCTCTGGTCTTCGCCAGAGAGAACTTTTGGATTTCGAAGTCGACATAAGTATGGCGCAGCAATCCGTCGATTAATCCACCGACGCTTGCCGGCGGCAACTTGGCCAGGAAGGAGATAGGGATCCCGCCCTCGCTCTTCTCCTTGGAACTGGACTTTTTGCGTTGCTGATTGATCTTCAGCCCATCGTCAGCGATGGACGCTCCCCGGATGGCGAGGACCCGATCGACAAGGTCCTTCTGAATCCGCCACACTCGCTCGTAACTCTGCAGTTGGTCGGGGTCGGCGAGGTTGTCCTGAATCTTGAACGGGAAATCCTTGGTCTCCCCCGCATATCCAGTGTGATGGACATAACGACTCACCAGCAAACCAAAACTGTCACGGTATCGAGTGGACCAGGAACTCAAATCTCCGACCGCGCCCTCGGTGAAGAGGTTCGCTCGATTGATGTGAAACTGTTCCGCTTTGGCGATTTGTTTGTCCCAGTTGAGAAGGAAGTCTCTCTTTGCTTCTACCAGTTCCGAGGTGGGTAGATCGTCCGGGCTCATCTTCGCGTACTTCTCGATATCCCTTTTGGAACTCTTCAACTTCTTGGTTACAGATTCGTACTCAGTCATCTTTGGCATCACGAACAGGGCAAAAAGTATCACCCAGCCGACCAAGATGACCCCGAGTAGTGACCAGAAAACCTTGTCGTTCATCTTGCCCCCCTATTCATTCTCAGTTTCGGAATCGATGTCGATCCCTGGAAGGGGTGGATGAATCCAACGGATTTTCCACGGATAGAGGTTGGTACCATGATTGAGTGTCGCATCGGTCTTGGTTCCTCGTCCGCCTCCGACCTTGATCCCCTCGGACTTCAAGAACATCAGCATCGTTTCGGCAAGAACCGTTCTCTCGACTCTCGCGGTTCCAGCGTCCGCCTCACCAAAGAGTTCGGTCAATCGCTTCTCGATGGGAGCGACGATCAACTGATTCAACTTCTCGTCATTGGATGCGGCATTTCCCGCATCGTAGCGGAAGCCATGGACGACCACCTCGTAACGGTCCTCAAAGACCCGAACACCGCTATCTTTACCTGAACTGGCTTTTTCGAGCACCACTCCATCCGCAGTGACCACGATCTTGCGGATATCGAGTCCCGCCAGCCAGGTCTTCTGTCCATTGAGGATCTCCTGGTCCGCTTCGATATTGCGCAGAACACTATCCTTCTCAGGACCGTCTTCCGCCCTCTTCGACAGGACATTGGCACCCAGTTCGGCGGGAACCACCGATCCAACGATGCCGAGGATTTCGCGTGGCATCAGCCGTCCAGTTCCTCTCGCCAGCAAAACGCCCTGTTTGGTCAACATCTCCTTCGAGTCGTCGCCAGTCAGCTCGTCGAGCCGATCCTCATTCTTCTTCAGTTCCTTGACGATCCCCGCCTTGGAGAGAACCGCCTCTGCATCTCGGATCTTTCCTCCGAAATTCAGACTGAAGAACAGGATCAAGATGTAAAGGCTCGCTGCTGCGACCAGCACTTTCTTCTTCTTCTTCTGGAACTCGACCGCTTCCCGCTTCTCCTGGGGGAGCAGGTTCAAGTCGACTTCCGCCAGACCAAGTCCCTGAAGAGCACCGCCGATGGCAGTGCAATAGGTTGCCGTCTCCTGCTGAATTCCAGAAGGTAGGGCATCGGTCCCGATTCTCACTCTTGCCAGGTTCTTGGTCAGTTGGACACGGATTCGAAGATTCTCTTCAAGAAACTTCCGCAGACCTACCAACTTTGAACTGCCGCCAAACAGGAACAGATCTTCGATCTTGATCTCTCCCACTCTGGACTTGAAGTAACCGATGGAACGGTTGATCTCACTGACAAGATCACGCAGCAGAGGTTGAACCTCTTTGAAGATCTTTGCCGCATGCTCCGATTGAGCCGCAGTCACCTTGAGGTTCTCGGCCTCCTGTTCGGAGCACCCAAATTTATCCTGCAATGCTTGTGTGAAGTCTTTGCCGGCAATCGGTAAGGAACGGAACCAAAAACGGGAACCGTTGACGATAATCAAGTCGGTGTGATCGGACCCGATCTCCAAAGCGACGATCGGTCGAGTCGGGCGCAGGTCGAAACGAATCAGGTTCAGCAGACCCACGTTACCCAGGGTCAGCACGTCCACTTCCAACTCGTCCTGGGAGTAATCGACCAGCAGATCAGAAATCTCTTCCGATCGAACTGCAAAGATTCCTACTTCTTTTTCACCATCCTCGGTATCGCCACTGACATGGCTTCCCCAGATCACTTCATCGATCGGTAATGGGATGTTCTGTTGCGCCTCGTATCCGATCAACTCGTCCAGTTTCTTGCCCGCCACCGGCGGGATCGGAATGAAACTGGTCAATGCGGAGCGACTTGGCAACGTCACGACGAGCGCACCTGAAAGATCATACTGTGCAGCCAGCGCAGAAACCGCTGCAGCAGAGGAATCGACCTCGGAACCACCTGGATTATCGATCTTTGCGGCGGCGACAACTTCCGCACCATTTCCAGATCGCTGAAGTTTCACCGCCTTGAGGGACGTGCGTCCCGCATCGATGCACCAAACTTCATCAAAGTCGGACATGAATACCTCTCTCTAACGATGGGCAAACACCGTTACGCCTTCACAGCATGCAATCACGGTCAAACAAACAATGCCCCGCAGTGATCTGCCGATCCAAAAGGAGCGTCAGATCACAGGGCTGCAACTCTGCGCACATCCAAAGTTCTGGTCACGCCAGGAACTAATTGCGCATAGTTTCCGTTCCCCCGTAGGGATCACAGAGTTAGAGGAACCCAACAGTCGCTGCTCCATCTGCAAGATCGATTCGCTTCACTACTGACCGCTTTGAAATCAGTTACCCATCGCTCGGATCTTGTAGAACCGTCGACACGCTTCGCCAGAAAGGACCGATATCGATCCACTCCGGACGATCCAATTTCAGCGCAGTCATCGAACGAATAACTCGCCACGATGTCCACAACCCCTGTCGGACGGAGGTTGCCCTCCGCATCGCTCCGTGCCTGTAGGGTTCCGTTCCCGATGCCAGCATGAGCCTTGTTCGAAGGCCTACTGGAGGGTTCGGTCCCGAGTCACGGGGCGCATTCCTTCCCTGATCACGGCTCACGTCTGAACTCCACTGCCGCATCAATTCTGGGCCGATGGCCACGGCAGCGGGAGATCGAAACGGTCCCCGGGAAAACGGAGTATAGATCCCTGAGGGAGTGAGTCAACTTGCCTCAGGATATGGAGTTGACCCCTCAGAGTGACGGTCGAAGTTTCAAGCGCGGGGACCAGGTGGGGTCAAGCCCAGAGCCTCGATGACTCGCTGTAGATCGTGCCAGCACTCGGCCTTGAACTGCGGCTGACCCAGCAGAAAAGCAGGGTGGTAGGTGGCCACCACGGGAATTCCCCGCCAGATATGGCCCTGACCCCTCATATTCGCCAGAGAAGTCTCCTGCCCGGTGAACCAGCAGGCAGCGGTACGCCCGAGAGCCACGATCATGGTCGGTTTCAGCTGGTCGATCTGCGCCTCCAGATAGCCCTGACACGCAGCCACTTCCTCAGGTTGGGGCTGGCGATTTTCGGGCGGACGGCACTTCAATACATTGGTAATGTAAACCCGGTCACGAGAGAGTCCCAGCGCCGCGATCATCCGATCGAGCAGTTGCCCGGCCGGACCGACGAAGGGCTCCCCACACCGATCTTCTTCTTCAGCCGGGGCATCGCCCACCAGCAGTAGATCTGCCGAAGGGTCTCCGACTCCGAATGCGGTCATATTTCGAGTTTCGCACAGGTCACAATCTCGACACTCTGCGACCGTTGCCGCCTGTTGCTCCAGCGAACCCTTCGAAGTGGCAGCGGCCTGCACACTGCTGGAATCGACCCCGCTGGAATCGACCCCGCTGAACTGCGGAGCAGTGCGAACCCGTTGAATCCCCCATCCGAGCAATCCTCGTAAATGGGGCTCAATACCCAGATGTAGCGGTTTCCCTCTCTGATCGCTGGATTCGGTGGCTGGATCTTCAAGATTCAACGCTGCCGCTCCTTCCCGATGCCGATCGCCAGTTTCGTGGCGCTCATCTTCGGTCCCCTACGCTGATCGAGGATTCCATCGACCTCGACCCCACGGCGCAAAGTACCATCCGCATCATCGAATTGAACCCGCAGACCCTCGCGAGAAAGACCCTCGGCGACCGGTCTTTGATCCTCATTGGTCTGCTTGTCGCTGGCTTCCTTCTCGATCAGCACCTGAACTCGATCGCCGATGCGTCGATCGAGTTCTCGTTGCTGCAACTGCTCACAGAATTCACGGGCACGGATCATCCGTTGCTGTCTCGTCTCGATGGAAACATGGTCATCGAGACGGGCGGCGACAGTCCGGGGTCTGGGACTGTAGGGAAACAGATGCACCTTGACGAAACGTAGCCGATCGAGCAACTGCAGTGTCATCTCGAACTCCTGCTCCGTTTCGCCGGGGAACCCAACGATCACATCGGTGGCCAGGACCGATCCCGGCAGTTGCTGGTGGACCCGCTCCATCGCCTCGATGAACTCATCGATGCTGTAATCACGGCGCATCCGTCGCAGGATCCGCTCACTTCCACTCTGCAAGGGGACATGAAAGAAACGGCATAAGCCTCGATCTGCCTGGAAAGCGCCCAAAAAGGCCTCGGAGAAGGCCCCCTCCCCGATGGAGGAGAGACGCACACGGTCGAGGCCCGGAATCTGACGTAGATCCAGCATCAATCTCGCCAGACCATCTTCGAGACCACGGTCCAGACCCCATTGGCGCAGATGAATCCCGGTCAGGACCAGCTCGCGAAAGCCCCCCACCTCGACCAGTCGTTTCGCCTCTTCCAGTACCGGTAAATGATCTCGACTACGAGAACCGCCACGCAAGTATGGAATGATGCAGTAACTGCAGAAGGAATCGCAGCCATCCTGGATCTTCAGGAAGGCACGAGTTCGCCCCTCGAATCCGTGGATCTGGAGATCAAAGATCGCTCGAGAATTACGGCGTGGTTTCTTTTCAAGGAGAGGTGCCCCCTGGAGGACCTCGGCGACCCTGTGCTTCTCCTCATTGCCGATCAGATGCACCACCTGGGGAATCTTCTCGAGGCGAATCCTGTCATCGTCGCTGATACACCCGGTGACAATCACCTTGGCCGCCGGATTCTTTCGCGTCAGCGAGCGAATCTTCTCCCCGACCTTTTCGCCCGCCCGCTCGGTCACGGTACAGGAATTGATGATGAGCAGGTCTACCGCAGAAGGGTCGCGACTCTCCTGGTAACCGAGATCGATGATCTCCTCGCGAATTGCCTGGGTATCGTACTGATTGATCTTGCAACCAAAGGTGACAAAGGCACAACTCGGCATATCGCCTCCTTCCTGCGTCTTCAGCCATCCGTCAGGACTGAAGCGCCTCTCCCGTGACTCCACCGGCATCCTCGAGCCAGCAGTGGCTGCGATGAGCCTCGCCCACCGAGAATCCACTCGGGGCCTCGATACTGCAACGAGGTCCCGCACTGGGACAACGCGTGTGGAAGGTGCAACCGGGCGGAGGGTCGATCGGGGAAGGAACATCTCCTTCGAGGCGAATCCGATCCTTGCGCAGTCCTGGGCTGATTTCCGGCACTGCAGAGAGAAGTGCCTTGGTGTACGGGTGACGAGGATCTCTGTAGAGATCTTCAGAGGAAGCTTCCTCGACGATCTTGCCCAGATACATCACGGCCACTCGATCACTGATGTGCTCCACAACCGCCAAATCGTGTGCGATGAAAAGGTAGGAGAGATCCAGCTCATCCTGAAGGTCGAGCAACAGGTTGATGATCTGGGCCTGGATCGACACATCGAGGGCACTGACAGCCTCGTCGCAAACGATGAATTCGGGCTCGACCGAAAGTGCACGGGCGATCCCGATGCGTTGCCGTTGCCCACCGGAAAACTCGTGTGGATATCGATTGATGTGGTTGATGGCATCGAGACCGCAACGCTCCATCAGGTGTTCCGTCTTTTGCCGGATCTCAGTCTCACTACCCATTTTATGGATTCTCGGACCCTCGCTCAAAATTGAGCCCACCGTCATTCGCGGATTCAGCGACCCATAGGGATCCTGGAAGATGATCTGCATTCTCTTGCGCAGTTTCCGCAAGGCATCGCCTTCGCTGGCCAGTACGTCTTGCCCATCAAATCGTACCGATCCTTCTGTCGGATTCACCAGTTTGAGGATGGAACGACCGACGGTGGTCTTGCCGCAGCCAGACTCTCCGACCAGGCCAAGAGTTTCCTTCCTACCCAGTTGAAAGGAAACCCCGTCCACCGCCTTGACGTTACTGGTGACTCTCGAGAACACACCCGTTCGGATCGGAAACCACGTCTTCAGGTTCTCAACCTCGATCAGTGGTCGAACTGGATCACTCAACGCTTTCCCCCCGTGCTCTTGCTGCTTTCCCGATTCACCTGCTCGCGGTGAATACAGGCTACTTGATGAAGTTCTCCAACGGAGACCAGATCGGGCTCTTCGACGGCACACTCATCGGTCGCATAGGCACACCGAGGGCGGAATTTGCAACCACTGGGGAACTCGAGTGGGTTCGGAACACTCCCCTCGATCACTGACAGTCGGTCGGTACCGGAGCCCAGGCTCGGCATCGACTCGAACAGCCCAATCGTGTACGGGTGACGTGGATTCTCGAATAGTTGCTCGACTGGAGCTCGCTCCACCACCTTGCCTGCATACATCACTACCACGTCATCGGCATTCTCTGCGACCACGCCGAGATCATGGGTAACCAACAAGATCGACATGCCTGTTTTCTTTTGCAGATCCCTGAGTAGATCGAGGATCTGTGCCTGGATCGTCACATCCAGCGCGGTGGTGGGCTCATCTGCAATCAACAGTGAAGGATCACAAGCGAGAGCCATCGCAATCATGATCCTTTGCTTCATGCCGCCCGACAGCTGGTGCGGATAGTCATCGATGCGCGCCTCCGGAGAGGGGATTCCTACCAGCCGCAGCAATTCGAGACAACGTTCTCTTGCTTCGCCACGAGTCTTTCCCTGATGCAAGCAGAGCGCTTCACCAATCTGGTCGCCGACCCGGAAAACTGGATTGAGGCTGGTCATCGGCTCCTGGAAAATCACCGAGATCTCGTTGCCGCGGATCTTGCGCATCTGTTTCTCGTCGTACTTGAGCAGATCCTCACCTCGGAAACGGATCTCACCGTCGACGTACTTGCCAGGAGGAGTCGGAACCAGTTGCAAGATGCTCATGGCGGTCACCGACTTGCCGCAGCCAGATTCTCCCACCACTCCCAGCGTCTTCCCCTTCTCGATGGAATAAGTGACTCCATCGACCGCCTTCGCCACTCCATCGTCGGTATAGAACCAGGTTCGTAGGCCTTCGATCTCCAGCAGTGCTTGGCCCTCGTTCAACTGACTTCTCTCTTTCGAGCGATGGCATCGATCTCGACCAGGACGCCCTTCGGCAACGCCGCCGCTTCGATGCAGGCTCGGGCCGGAAACGGGGCATCGAAGAACTGGGCATAAACCTCGTTCATTGCGATGAAATTGGACATGCTGGAGAGATAGACGGTGGTTTTGACCACCTCGGAGAAATCACTCCCCGCCTCGGCGAGGACCTTTTGAAGATTCGCCAGCACCTGTCGAGTTTGATTCTCGATCCCTTGTGCCACGGAACCGTCTCCGGGCACGATGGGTATCTGACCAGAACAGTACACCCAACCATCGACCACCAGCGCCTGGGAATAGGGCCCGATCGCCGCCGGAGCCTCATCTGTATAGACTGCGACTCGTTCTTTTTGACTCATCTAGATCCTCCTGGTCACGGCAAAGGTTCCTGCACTGGAGCGGAATACTGACAACCAGCAGTGGGGAATCCTACCGCTGTGGCCCGCCAGATTCCACCGAGCCCGGTCCCTGAAACTCCTCAAGTCTTGAGGAGACCTCGACCGAGATCGGCTCTGGCAGGTAGGAACGGACGTCACCGCCGAAGGAGGCGATATCCTTGACGTGACGACTGGAGAAGTGGGAATACTCCAGAGAAGGCATGACAAAGACAGTTTCCGCCTCGATCTCCGCCGAGATCGAGCGATTGGTCAGAGCCATGGTGTATTCCGCCTCAAAATCAGCAAAGGTACGAATCCCTCGTAGCAGGATACGAGACCCCTCGCGACCGAGCAGATCGACCACCAGCCCCTTGAATCTCACCACCCGAACACCCGGAAGATCTGCAGTACATTGGCGAAGCCAAGCGACCCGCTCATCGGGGGTGAACAAGGTGTCCTTTTCACGGTTATCGGCGACCGCCACGACCAGTTCTCCGAACAGGCGCACGCCACGGCGCATCAGGTCAAGATGGCCCTTGTGTGGCGGGTCAAAAGTACCCGGATAGATGGCAGGTCCCTGCATCGAGTCTCCTTCTGCTCGCTGGATCGATGGCGCTCAGCGCATCCGGCCTGAACCGGTCGATCCGATCCTGGAGCCGCGCATCGCCCCCATCATCTCTCGCAAACCGATGTCGACCCTGAAGGTGGTTTCATCGACATCCCCGCGCTCCAGATCGAGGCTGAAGAGCATGCGGAAGGTGCGGAAGTTGCGGCCTACTTCCCACCACTGCCCGATCGTTTGATCATTCAGGGCATCGTACTCGACGAACAGACCGATGTCCCATCGATCAGAAGCGGCGGTTCTCCCCCCGATCAGATAGGTCTTGTGGGCCTCTGGACGCTCTCGCAGCGCCAATTCGAAGAGGCCGCTATCCAGGTCGAGCCAGCGAATACCGGCATTGCGTTCGATCGACTCTCCAACCCCGACATCCCGGGTGGATTCGCCAAACAGGCTCCAACCGGCGGTTCCATGGAGGACCAGTTCCGAGAAGATTAGCCCCCAGCGCTCTCCGCCGTTGTCGCGATCGGGATCGGGATAGAACAAGGCATCGACTCTCGCCTCCGCCAACGTTCGAGTTCCGAGTCGCTGAATCCGTTCCCGATCACTGCGGGAATCCCGAGTTTGCAATCTCTGTACCAGCGACAGGTGAACCTGGTCAAAGTCTGTCAGTGCATCGATCTCGTCGATCTGGACCGGAACATCGAGCGAGGCGATGGAACTATCGAAATGACTGGAGAAATTCGCCGTCAAATCGACGACGTGACGCAGGCCATCGATGCCCCATTTCGAATTCTTCACCTCGAAGACTCGCGACAGTCGGGTGGCTCCCTGCACCCCAGCATGGAACAGAGTCCGATGCTGAGAATCGTAATCGATCGAATTCCAGCTGGTATAGCGGACTCCAGCACTCGGCACCCATCGCATCCATCTGGAGAGCCCCAGCGGCAGGCTGAATTCGGTGCGCAGATCGGAACGCTTCGAGTTCAGTTCTGGATCGACAGATCCCTCCTCGGGGAGCCATCTCAACGTCGACAGGGTCAGGTCTGAATCCCACCTCAGCATTCCTGCGAGACTGGCATCGAGCGAGTGGAATGCGAATTCCGGCTGCTTCTCCAGAACACTTCTGTGATCGGAAACTCGTACCCTGGCGATTGCGGTCGCGGCGTAACTCTCGCCGAACATCTGGCGGAGTGAGAGGTAATTTTCCGGCTTCTTGAGAGTTCTCGATTCCGCCCTGAAGAACTCCTCGACAAAACCGCCATCGGAAGCTGTCGCCAACTCGCCATCGATCAGGGTTTGAGGGCCGTAGCGTGCATGGAGAAAGGCCCTCGCTCTGGATCGATCGCGACCAGACACCGGCGAGCCATCACTGTCGCTATCGGCCTGGTCCTGGATGCCCCAGAAGGAACCGTAGCCAAACAACTCGAGACGACCGTCCGGGTCGGCGGCCCAGCGCAGCGGATCTCGACCCAGTTCGAAGTCGAGCCCCATACCGGTCCCACGATCGGAAAGCCAATCGATCCGAGGAGTCAGATCGATTTCGTCTTCGAATCTTTCTGACAACAGAAGGTCACCATTCCATGCGGTGTCGATCCGTGGTCCGAAGCGGGAAGAATCGGAGAAACGGAAATCTCGCAGAGGAAAGGACCTCCCTCCCCAGCGCGTATCCCAGCTGGTGGAAGAGAAGGGGATCAGCGGGATCCCCGCCACTTCAAGTCGAGCGTCTTCAACATCGATGATGTAACCGCCCGGAAGGTCTTCATCGGCACGCTGGCCCAGTTCCTTGCGAGACCTGGCACGGGCCACTTTCGCCACCAGCGCCCATTCGGGATCGAAGAACTGGTCGGTAGTGACGGTGATCCCCTCCCCTTCGATATCACGAAAATCGGAAACTCGAAGTTGTTGCGCCTCGATGCCAAGGTGAGATCTAGTGGGGCCACCTTCATCGACATCGGAAACACCTGCGACCCAAGATTCCGCGACCAATCGGCTCCGTAGCGGATCGTCGGTTGGGATCGATCTCAGTTTCTCGAGCAACTCCTGACTGATTCGAAGGCGAGCATTGGAAAGAACCATCTGTTGTTCATCGACATCGAGAAAGATGGTGCTGGCCTGGAAGGTTTGTTCTCCTCGTGAGAGAAGGACTTTGCCGATGGCAAGAATCCGCGGGTGAATCGGTCCCTTCTCTTCATCCACACCCTCGATAAAAATCCCGATGGCATCGGCCCTCAGTGCGAACCCTCGCCCCTCGAAGACCACATTCCCAAGCACTACCAGTGATCGGCCACCCCCCTCGGTCGAGACATCCGCCTCGAGTCGATCATAAGTGAGAGTGAAGTCCTCATCGGTACCGAACAGCCCACTGGCACTCTGCTGGGCGCTGACGCCGGTGGACACGATCAGCAACAGCATCAGCGACCAACCCAGGTGATGGAGAAAGCTGGAAATCTTCTGTGTACAGGAAATCTTCTGTGCCGTGCGACATGAATGGCTGCGAAAGGATGACGGGATGCGAAGGGAGAGTCGTGGCGATTGAAAAGCGTTCGCCAGAAGAACCAGGAGAGTTCTGCGCTGCTGGACTCCAGATCGAATCAGTTTCAAAGAAATTTCCCCACTCTGGATCTCGAAGATCCATACGGCAATGTTGGTGCCCGGTGCGGTTTCCATCCCTGTAACTTGAGCAGCACCGCAACAGTTACGTCACCGTAGCCTTTGCGTCACCGTGTTTGTTCCCCGCTAGACCGAGCGCTTTCGCTCCCGTGAGCAAGGTAGACGCTCCCTGGCAAGGAGTCAACTTGAGCAGGTTCACTCCAGTGGATCCAAAGATGCCTGTGGGCTAGCGCATCCCGCCGGCGCGGATCCTCACCTGTAACAAGAAGTTGACGAGGATATTCTCGATGGTCGCTTCATTTTCAGAACTACTCTGCTTGCCGAAGTGCGACAGCACGTGGAGCACTCGACCGCGCTTGACCGGAAAGGTGATCGCCACCGCGCCTTCCCCACACAATTTCCTCAGATCTTCCGAATCGACCAGTACCTGGACCTTCTTCGACTGGATGTCGAGAGCTGGGCTCTCCTTGTCAATCTTCCAGCGGTGATCGACCAGACGGATATCGGGATCTTCGATTTCGGGATCGGAATCCGATCCTGCCTCACCGACGGCGGTCTTTCCGCGACGGCCGTCCACATCCGCATCGTCATCCTCGACCGAAGGATCGTATTCGTCTTCATCTTCATCGTCGTCTTCATCGTCGTAGCCCGCCCACCGTTCACGACGGAGCGCGTCGAGATCGACCGGTGGAATGAAGACGCCTCTCAGCATCGGATGAGCAGTCATGCCACGTTCGGGACTGATGACCACTTCTCCTCCCTCGAGGGGAGCACCCGCTCGAACGAAGCGACTGAATCCGACCTCCAGCAGTTCGACCAGTACCCAGTCCTCGGTAAACAGATAGCCACCTTTTTCAACCCACTTCACCAGCTTGTCGACGGCGGTCTGTTTCATCTTGAACTGGACGGTGTCGTGGGGAGCCGGGCCCTCGCACTTGTGCAATCTCTTGCCGGTGTAGGCTCCTGCAGTGTGGCCGGGACTTTGACAGAACTGGTGAATCTGCGAGCAGTTGATGAAGATCGCCGCCACCTTGTCGAGAGAGAAGGAGGGATCCTCCAGTTCGCCCTTCTCGACCACGGTGTTGGCCACCTTGATTCGGTCGAGAACCTGTTCGATGTGGTCGTAGTTGGTGTCAAATCCATTGGCCGCAGTCGGCCCCTTCACCACCAGCACTGAACCTGCGGGCATCTCTTCCAGTCCCAGGAACTGACGCGCCCGGACCGGGTCCAGCGGGCGAGCGAGCCCGGTGGTAGCGGTTTGATCTTCCGCTTCATCGCGGATCACCTTCAAACCACGCACTCGTTCCTTGCTCCACCACCCCTCCCAGTTGATCAGACTGTCTCCCAGTTGCTGACGAGTAAGTGCTTCGAGGGCTGCGATGATGGCGCGCTTGAGTGCCGTCGCGGGCTTCTTCCCACCCTTCTCCTTGGCGTCTTCTCGAGCCAGGATCGGCATCAGAATATCCACGGTGCGACGGACCGGTACATTGGCGGCGATATCGACCGCCATCATCTGCATGTCGGCGCTGCCCTGCTCCAGCACTCGGCGGATCACTCGATTGGCATACTTCGATCGACACTTGCGCAAAGAATTGAGCAGATCCCTGGCGATCGCCTTGGACTTGTATCGGATCACGAACTCGCCCATCTCGGTGAAGGCATCGGGCCCCTTGAACCCGGCCACCCCCTGGAGCAGAAACCAGTAGATGTCGTCGGGCCCCTTCTCCAGTGCTGCTGCAGTAGCGAGCACCGAAGCGGCGCCATCGCGGCCCGGCATCTTGCCGACGGTACGCAGGACCTCGGCGAGTGCCGAGGCATCCCCCGACATCGCTGCCTGTTGGACTAGTTTGCGGATTTCCTTGGCGGAGAGGCCATCCTCGTCCTTCGGCAGTTCCACGGCTGGGACCACTTCGAATCGGATCTCTTCGGCGAACTCAGCGGCGAACTCAGCGGAAAACTCAGTGGCGGGCAACAGTCGCGCAGTCAGGATCAGGATTCCGATCAGCGACAGCGACAAGATTCTCAACGATGGGTTCATGAATCGATTCCTTCGATGAGTGGAATCCATGAGATGGAATCCAACCGAGATGCGAGGACTGTCGCAACCGGCGACATCGAGGAACATTGTATCCCCTCAACAGGGGTCGGATGAATGCCCTATTTCGAGCCAGAATCCGATTCTAACAGTCGCCGGGCGACGATAGAAATGATCGATTCATCGCGAAAGGTCGGATCCATCTTGTACCAGGACAGATTACCAGAGCGATCGATCGCCACCAGCGTCCCCCCCCCGACAGCAGCATTGTACGCCTTGTAATTGACGTAGTCCTTGTTCATCTCCAGCCCGACCGGAAATGCCAGACCCATCGATCCCGCCTCGACTGTCAAGGAATCCAGCTGTCCGGAGAGATCGTTTCTTCCCTTGGGAATCGCCACCCAGCCGACACGAAGTCCTTCATGCCAGTGAGTCACATAGAGTTGCTGAAGATTCTTGATCGTGTCGCGATAACGCGCATTGTTGTAGGGGGCAAAGAGCAGTAGCACCACGTTGCCCTGCTCCTGAATCGGGTCGAGCGAGACGTTGGAGATCCAGCCGTCTCCCAGATCCAATGAGGGAGCGGGCTTGCCCACCAGGCGAACCAAGGTGTCATACACTCGCTCGGTCCTGTTGATGTAAACCTGGCCAACATTGGTGATCCGGTTCTCTCCCTGCCGAGCGATCAACAGTTCCTGTTCCTCACGCAAACTCTGCTCTGCAGCGAGATAATCGCCCATCGCGAATTCGATAAATCCGAGGGTGAAATTGATCTCCTCGTGGTATCGCTGAAAATCACCGCGCGTCTTGAGACTGAGTTTCACTGGATTCCCATCGAAGACCACGGGCTTGCCCTCTGCGGCGGAGTGAATCACATCTTCGATCGACCTCCACCAGTGCAGGGCATCCAGCAACCTCCCCGCCTCGAGCAATGCCTTACCCCTCAGGTGAAAGACATGGGGCAACAATTCGGACTCGAGATGGTGAGCCAGAAATGAATCCGCGGTCGATACCGCACCCGAGTGATCATGATCACGGAGTTGTGAATTGAGAAGAGCGCAACGAACCACATCGAGATCCTCGAGAGAACCGCACTGGTCGACCAGGATCCGGTACTGACCAATCGCCTTGGCGTACTGCTGGGAGTGCCAGAAGGTGTCCGCCTTCAACCGGACCAGCCTGCAATTGATCGCCTCGCCCTCGGGAATCGCCGAGATCGCTTCCTTCAGATGAGCCTGGATCCGGGCGAAGTAGTTGCGTCGCAAGACCTGGATCCAGGACGAATCGGGATCCTTACCATTTCGCTCCTTGTAGAGACGAGTCGAATCGATGAAGGTTCGGTTTGAATTCAGCAGGTAGAGACGGCACAACACCGTGATGACCGCAGTTCGATACTCGCTGACCGGGAATTCGGCGAGAAAGGCCTCGCCCTCGACGATGGTCCGATCGGTCAACTGTTGCAACTCCTCCAGAGTCATCCCGATCGGCTTGCGAACATCATCGGGAATTCGCGCCTCGACACCGATGATGGCGAGCGCTTGCTCTTTTTCGCGATCCACTGGCGCTTTCTCGGTCTCGTCATCCCCACCCGCTACGGCAATGGGAAGTTCGGAATCGGGAAGTACCGAATCCAGCACGGCGCCTTCCGCGAAAGCAGGACCCAACATCGGATTCGGTTCCATCATCTCGGATGGTTGCCAGGCCGCAATCGGAGCTTTGAGACCCAGGGCAGAGACTACCGGTCCGGAGATGAAGATGTGTATGGTACTGACCGCAGAAAAGAGGAAGACAGCGACCAGTAATCGCATCCAACCCCTGAAATAAAAACGAAACCGCGGTCGATCGTAAGAAAAATTGTCCATCGAGATATGGATCCTTCCGAAGTCGCTGGCGCCGACGAGTTTACGAATCCAAGCTCCCCACTCACCTGAAGCGACGAGAGGGGGCCGGCAATCGGTTGGTACGCCTACAGAAGCATAACGAAATTGGCCAAAAAACGCCAATCGAGAGGTAGTACCATGACGGTGGAGCGATTCGGAAATCGACTTCAGGGTCGCAGGTCGAGGACTCTCTGGTCCGACCCACTGAGATCGACCTGTCCGCGCGGAGGCGGATCCAGCGGCGTCCGACGACTCTCATAGATCACATCATACGATCCAGCAGAGAGGCCCGAGACGGAGTAGTTGCCCGATTGATCGATCTCACCGTTACGCCGAGGAAGACCGGGGCTGCGGGCGGACACCCGTCCGCCCTGGAGCAGAGTTCCACTGCTGTCGCGCACCTGCCCGCGAATCGAGGCGCCTCTTTCGAGCACCACCCGGACTCGTGCGCTGCCGTCCGACTTCTTCACCACCGCCACCGATTGGGTCGGAATGTACATGGAATGATCGATGGAAACGCGATAGAAACCATCGAGGAGTCCGGCGAGAATTCCTCTCCCTGTATCGTCGGTGGTGGTGTTGGCCGCCGAACGGTTGGAACCCCTTCTCGAGTTCGAATCGGCGGATGAATTTTCAGCGGGGTTCTCCTCCAGCAGTGTGGCGCGCAGGTTCGCCCCCTTCACCATGGTGCCCGCCTGATCCACCACATCGACGATGACTCGGCCTCCGGGATCGAGTCGGATGAGAATCGATTCATCCGTATCGGCAGAAGGAATCTGCACCGAAAAAGTCGCCGTGACGAATCCATCGGCAGCTGCGGAGACCTGGTACTGGTTCGCGCTCAATCCATCGACTTTGAATTCACCTTCACGATTCGATCGATCCCAACGCCCCCTGCTGTTGCGACCCTGCTCGATGGAGGACTCGCTGCGGACACTCACTCGAGCCCGCTGGATCCCTTCTCCCGTCTCCAGATCGACCACCACTCCCCTCAGAGAGAACTCCTGTTCCAGCACGATCTCGATGGGTCCGTGGACAGGGTCGATTTCCCGCAGTTGGGTCCGAAGATAGCCCGATGAATCGCACCGCACATCGACCAGGCCCGGGGCCAGTTGATCGATGGAGAAGTAACCGTCCAGCCCAGTGAGGCCTCCGCGACGGGCACCTGTTGAATCGCTGACCGAGA
Source organism: Planctomycetota bacterium (assembly GCA_018694835.1). Classification (GTDB taxonomy): domain Bacteria; phylum Planctomycetota; class UBA8108; order UBA1146; family UBA1146; genus QNYK01. The sequence continues at coordinate 184,091 of JABHOG010000015.1, forward strand.
GCTGGGCTCCATTCACCGGGGCCCCTCGTTGATCGATGACGATGCCAGAGAGAGTGGTTTCCCGCAGTAACTTCAAATCGATACGCAACTGCTCATCTGCGCGGATCAGTTGATCGGAAAGAAGAGTGTCGCCGAACCCCTGAGCACTGGCACGAATTGAGAATTTGCCTTCGACCAGACCGGAGATCTGGAAGTGGCCGGTCTCATCGGTTCGTGTGCTGCGGTTATTTTGATTCCAACCGCGACCTCCGGTTTGAAAGGAGATGGTGGCGTCTGGAACTGGCATCCCTTCACCGGTCACAATGCCGCTCACGACTGCCCCCCAGCGCAGCATCAGTTTCACCCCGGTGGTGTTCTGTCCCTGGGGATCGATCGTCAGTTCTTCACTCGCCAGAAGTAAAGGGAAGGAAGCAGTCAAGCGCCACTGCGAATCTGGACGAGGAAAAGAGATCCGAAAACTCCCATCCGATTTCGACCAGGCAGTACTGCTGCCACCGCGTCGCCGATTACGACCACCCTGGCGAACCTGGTTGGCCGTGATGCGGGCACCGGAAACCGGCTTTCCGTCGGGTGAGTAGACGATTCCCTCTACCACTTCTGCCTCGGCAAGAACCACATCTCCCAGATCCCCACCCACCGTTGGGTCGATCTGTTGAGTCGATTGCAGAAAGCCGCGGGCGAGGATCTCCAGGCCGGTCTCATCGAGGTGTAACAGAAGGGTGAATCGGCCATTGTCATCGGTGGATGCGGAATCTCCAGACCCCCAGTTTTGCCCCAGTTGTACTCGAGCTCTGGAGATGGGGTTCCCCCTCGGATCGATCACTCGACCGGTCAGGATCGGGGCCTTCTGCAGTACCACCTCGATCTGGTCGGGACCGGTTTCGATGGTCAGACGCTGTTGCTTCCACTCGGTGCCTTTACAGGTGAGGCGATACTCCCCCGGTTTCACCGTGTCGATCACGAACTCGCCCTGCTCATCCGAAAAGGTCTTATCGGACGAGCCTCGAGGACGTTGGGTCGCCTCCAACTCGATCCCCGCGAGGGGATCCCCGGACTCGTCACGAACGATTCCTCGAATCAGCGCTCCTGGTTCCAGTTCCACCACGATGGGAAGGGGTGATTCTGGATCGGGTTCGATGCCCCTCAATCGACCATCGACAAAGCCTTTCGCTTCACAACTGATCTCGAAGGTGCCGCCAGGAATTCCGAGTAACTGAAATCGACCGGAAGCATCGCTGACGGCATGGGGAAGGGGTCTCGGCAACTGAGCCCAGCGACCTTGATCCGGGTCCCTCAATCGGACGATCGCTCCCTCGATCTCGACTCCCGAGGTCGACACCACGACCCCGTCGATGCGTGCTCCGGTATCGAGCAGCAGCGTGATCTCTCGCGATGTACTCAGTGTCAATCTCTGACTCGCTTGAGCCAGAGGATCTTTGATGGCGTAAACCTGGTAATCGAGGCCGGGCAGACGATGGAACTGGACCCGCCCATCGGCATCGGTACGCCCCCCCTGCATCGGTGGATTGAGCATGTACAGCAACAGTTCTTCACTGGAAAAGTACCAGGCTTCCCCACCGGCTGCCGGGTCGACCAGGTTACCGCGCACGATCACCTTTGCATCGGCGACAACACCTTGCGAATCGATGGTCTGGACCGTCAATTGTGAGCCCCTCAGCAACCACAGATCGCGGCGGATGGGGGCATCTTCCAGTTCGATCAGTTCATGAGCCGGAGTCACCAATGAACCTTCCGTCACCGCCGCTACCAGATACGATCCCCGATTCAGATCCCGAAACTGGTACCTCCCGCGACCGTCCGCCACCGTCTCGGAGTGCAGGATCAACGATTGTGATAGATCTTTCCTCAATGGCAGGGTCGTGATCTGGGATCCCCCCCCATCGCGGAGTTGATCCCAGTCCAGCACCTCCCACAACGAGACTCCTCCCCGGTCATTGAACTGCGCAGGGAATTGAACTCGATAGAGGAAGACCTGCGCCGCCGGTGCCACCGAACTCTCGAAGGATGAAATGATTCCAGAGATCTGGACCGGCCCCGCTTGTGCAGTGTCTGCGAGATCGACCTCCGGTGGAGAGAGAGCAGGATCGAGCGGTAGTAATTCCACCAGTGGTTCCACCGCCACCGAGGAGTGCTCGAGCGGCCCGAAGTCGAACCATTGATCTCTGAGAAACCAGCCGAGGAGGAGTGTCAGTCCCACCACCAGCCCCAGTGCAATCAGTGTGTTCCTCGACATGCGAATCTCCTTGGTAGTGAGCCGTTTCGCCACTGCCCTTATTGGACCCGATCCGGACCATCGATGCACCTGTCGACTGGCTTCCGCCACCAGTGGAATCACCCTGTAACTCCTTCATATGGGGCAGTGCCAAGGAAACTGCCATCGGTAATCAAGTAATGATTCAGGGGAGTAGCGATCAGCACCGATAAACTAACGAATGAGATCACCGGACCGATCTCCGAATCGTGCGAGGCGCCAGTCTCCGACCACGAGACGAGAAGGACAGCCACTCCACTTTCCCCTCTGTGGAGACCGGCACTGTTTCTGTGGATCGGCACCCTGGTGCCGTGGCAGTGGCCACTACCGAGTGGATTTCCCGCTCCCATCTTGCTGCTGGCGATGGCCAGCGTCAGTTGCTGTCCAGGGCCACGGTCACTGTTACTTCGGACCTTTCTGCCCCTCACCATCGGTCTCTTTCTCGGGCCGGGTCCACCCCCTGTGGAAGCGAACCTCCCCTCCGGACCGGTCCAGCTGGAAGCGGTGGTCTGCTCGCCGCCGCGCCAGGGTCAAGATCATCGAAAGTGGCATGGCCAAAGACGCTGGACCACCGTCCGCCTCGATCAGATCCGTCAGGGTGGCCATCCGATCGTCGGAAAACTGCGGGTCACCCTGCCTGGAGCCGCCCGGCTCGGACGCGGTGATCGGTTACAACTGTACTTGCGAGCCGGTTCAGGAAGTCGTCGCCAGGTCATCGACGCACAGCAGTGGAGCATCATCGAAAGCGGTGGCTGGATGTCGCGCGCCGATCACTGGCGTCAGGCGGCAATTGACCGCTTGCTGGCCACCGATGGATGGTGGGGTTGTGCGCTGTTACTGGGAGAACGAGGACTGCTCGAGTCCGGGACCCGGTGGACGATGCACAGAACCGGCCTCGGACATCTGCTGGCCGTGAGTGGATTGCACATCGGCATCGTGCTGAGTTTGTTTCTTTTCATGGCTCGACGACTGCGGCCACCCTGGTCTCACATGGTGCGCTGTACCGGTGCGTTGGTGGTGCTGGGTCAGGCGTTCCTCTCTGGAGCGGATCCACCAGCGATCCGAGCCGCCATGACTGGCGCGATGCTCGCCAGTGGCCTACTGGGAGGACGGATCCCCACTCCTCTTCATGCCCTTTCCTTCTCGATGTTGATCTGGTGTGCGATGGGGTTGGCGCCACCATCTCCGGCAGCGACCATCTCGTTGTGCGCAGTGGCAGGGATCCACCTGGTTACCGCAGGTCGAGGGAACTCCCGCTCGATCCTGGCTGCAGGATTGGGCGCATTCTTCGGTGCTCATGTGGCGCTGGCATGGTGGAGTCCTGAAATGTCGCCACTGTCACCGCTCTGGACCCTGGTGATGCTGATTCCCATATCGATCGGGATCGTGTTGTCGATGGTCCAACTGCTGCTTCTTGAACTGCTGCCCGCAGAACTCCTACGCCACGGCTGGCATGCCATCGGTGCCGTGCTCGAAACAATCCCTCAATGGGCCGATCGATCACCATGGAGTCCCTGGATAGCACCAGTGATCGGAGTGCCCACCTTGTCGCTGACGATGCTGGCGCTGCTGCTGATCAGTGCCGGACGAATGCGCTGGGCCATGACTGCGGCGCTGGCTGCACTGCTTTGCGTGGCTATCCAGAGTTCCCTCCCCGATGAAGGCGCCAGCCGTCTGCTCTCGACCGGGCGCGGCCAATGCTTGCTGCTCGACTCGCCAGAGGCGACCCTGCTCTACGATGCGGGATCGCTCGACGCTCCCGACGGCGGTGCTGCACGAATCCGCAAAGCACTGTGGAAAGCCGGTCGTTCACGCGTCGACTGGATCATCATCTCGCACCCCCATCTCGATCACTACTCCGCCGTACCCGAGTTGATCGCTAGCGGAACCGTCGGAGGCTTGCTGGTTTCGAGCAACTTTTCCCTCTCTGCGGTGGGTCGCGCGCTGGAACAGCAGGCTCAACAGCACGGTGTTGCGGTGAAACACCTCTCGACCGGCGATCGGATGCGGATCGGTCGATGGTCCATCCGGGTCCTGGCCAGCCCCGATCCACGAGCTCCCGGTCCTGCCATCTCGACCAACGATCGCTCGATGGTGATCGAGGTGAACGGCCCCGAAGGCTCGCTATTGCTCCCTGGAGACGCCGAGGCACCCCTGCTGAGCAGCACCTCCCTCTCCGGCCCCATCGATGTCTTGTTACTGCCACACCACGGTTCGCACAGTCTCCCGCTGGCGCAGTGGATCGCCCAGCTGGCTCCGCGCCAGGTGATCGTGTCTCGGCGAGGACGACTGCCCCGGGAAACTCAACAGGCACTCGCTTCTGTGGGGATCACCTCGGTGGGGATGGCTGGATCGCCACCACTTCTACACGGCGAGATCAGCGACTCCTCGCCAGACCCCTTGCCCGATCCGCAACCGCTGTCAAAGATATCGTTCCAGCCGGCGATCATCTGCCGGCGCAAGGAAGGACCTTCAAGATGCCCGGTGGCCCAGCGGAATCGACAGCCTCAGAAGCCTGGAATCTCTCCTTCATGACCCTGGAGTGGGTCGGAGACATCGACGGTGCTCTACACATCCTCGATCAGACACTTCTTCCCAAAAGTCAGCAGCAGCGCATCCTCGAACAACCATCCGATGTGGTCGAAGCGATCCAGCAGTTGGCGGTGCGCGGAGCCCCCGCCATCGGGGTCGCCGCCGCCTACGGATTGTGCCTCGCCTCACGAGGTTGCGAGCAGATCGAGCAGGTACGAGCGCGCTGGGACGCTGCGCTCCACCCGATGCGCCAGGCACGTCCCACCGCCGTCAATCTCCAGCACATGGTCGACCGGATGGATCGGATCGCCCGCTCACCGTCGTGCGCCGATCTGGACGGGGTCAGCCTGCGGGCTCGATTGCTGGAAGAAGCGCGTGCCATCGAGTTGCAAGATCAACAATTTTGTCGAGCCATCGGCGCTGCAGGAGCGGATCTGATTCCAGATGGTGGAACGGTCCTGACTCACTGCAATGCCGGAGCGCTCGCTACCGCAGGTCAAGGGACAGCGCTTTCGGTTCTGTACCAGGCGTGGCGCAGCGGAAAACGGTTCCGAGTTCTCGCCGACGAGACCCGGCCGCTGCTGCAGGGCTCACGGCTGACCGCATGGGAACTGCAAAAGAGTGGAATCCCCGTCGATGTCATCTGTGACGGTGCTTCCGGTAGTTTCTTTCAGGCGGGAGAGATCGATCTGGTGATCACAGGATCCGATCGGATCGCCGCCAATGGAGATGCCGCCAACAAGATCGGGACCTATACCATCGCCTCACTGGCTCGAGCCCACGATGTGCCTTTTTTCATCGCAGCACCTTCATCGACCTTTGACTTCTCACTGGATGATGGAACTCAGATCCCCATCGAGCAGCGTGGAGAGTCGGAGGTGTGGTCCCTCGCTGCCGATGAGCGTCCACCCGAAGGGATCGGGTACAAGAATCCCGCCTTCGATGTCACCCCCGCATCCCACATCCACGGCTGGATCACCGAGGCGGGGCTACTGCAGCCGCCGTTCGAAGCGATTCGATGAGGGGCTCGTGACATACGGTGAGGAAACCAACGGTCGCAGCAAGTAACTGTTCGCAATCCTTCACGATCAGTTGCCGGCGACCTTACCGCGTAGTGCATCATCCTTGGCGGCGACCTTGCTGGCCATCTCCACCTTGTGATCTTCCAGGCGGGCACGCATCGAGGCATCGCTAGATCCAACGATCTGGGCAGCGAGGATCGCTGCGTTGACCGCACCCGGCTTACCGATCGCCACGGTGGCCACCGGAACTCCCGGTGGCATCTGAACCGTCGCCAGTAGCGCATCCAACCCATCGAGAGCACTGGAATCGATGGGAATCCCGATCACAGGCAAGGTGGTCGAAGCGGCCATCACTCCCGCCAGATGCGCAGCATGACCAGCTGCAGCGATGATGGCGCAATAGCCGGCATCCGCGGCGCCCTGGCTGAGGGCATGCGCCACTTCCGGCGTACGATGGGCAGAGCAGACTCGAACTTCCGCCTCGATCTCAAACTTCTGCAACTGGTCTACACATGATTCCATCACGGACCAGTCGCTATCACTCCCCATCACTACCAGTACCTTTGCGCTCATGACTGCTGCTCCTTCCAGGTCTCCCAATCGACTCCGGTCACACGCTGAAATAGTTCCCGGTAACGAGCAGTGGTGCCTTCGATGACCGTTTCGGGAAGATCTGGCGGCGGACCTTCTCCGGTCCAGCCACAGGAAGCGAGATGATCGCGAACATATTGCTTGTCAAAGGAGGGCGGGCTGATCCCGACTTGGTACTGATCGGCAGGCCAGTAGCGGGAAGAATCAGCGGTCAGGACCTCATCGGCGAGAACCGGCCCCTCGGCATCGAGTCCGAACTCGAACTTGGTGTCGGCCAGGATCAAACCGCAATCATCTGCGTGAGTTCGTCCATGGCTGAACACCTCGACCGAGAGATCGCGCAAGGTGTTCATCAGTTCGTGACCGACCATCTCTCCGGCGGCATCGATGGAAATGTTTTCATCGTGTCCCTGGTGATTCTTCGCGGCCGGCGTGAAGATGGGATCGTCGAGGCGATCCGCCTGGCGCAAGCCTGCCTCCAGTGGGATTCCACAGATGGAACCGGTCGCCTGGTAATCTTTCCAGCCACTACCCACAACAAACCCCCGCACCACGCATTCGACCGGGATCATTTGCAGTTTCTTGACCAGCATCGCACGCGGTCCCCACTCACGGGCAGCACTGCGGAACGGTTCAGGAAACTGCATTGGATCGGTCGAGATCATGTGGTGCCTGACATGGGGGGGCAATCGATCGAGCCACCACCGAGTCAGTTGAGTGAGAATCGCTCCCTTGTCGGGGATTCCCTGTGGAAGCACCACATCGTAGGCGCTGACTCGATCACTGGTGACCAGTAGTAACTGATCTCCCAGATCAAAGATGTCACGTACTTTTCCGCGCAAGATCGGTTCTACACCGTCTACACGGATGTCTCGGACCGCTGTTGGATTCATGGTAAGCCTCTCCAGTCCCCGGCAAGGATACCCCGGCGCATCGGCTCTGTCACCGACGACAGAGATTTCAGATCAAGAACTCGCGAGAACCATCGGGGCGAACCTTCCAGCGTTGATGGAGCCAGAGCCAATCCGCCGGGGTCTCCCGGACCATCGTCTCGATCCTGGCCGTGGCGGTTCGGGTGACCTGCAGGACATGAGAGCGAACTCCCTCTCCCCAGGGCAAATCAGCGATCTCACAGTGCAACCGGTAGCGTTTCCCCGCCTCCAGGCGGCGAGCCTGGAGGTAGACCACAGGCACCTGATATCGCCGAGTCAGAACCCCGATGGAAGGGGTCGTTGCGGCAGGGCGACCGAGGAAATCGACGAATACACCGTCCCGTGTGTTCTGGTCGATGAGCAGTGCCAGAGAGATTCCTCCGCGTAGCGCTTTGCCCATCTCCGGCAATGCTCCTGCGGGATCGAGAATCGTCGGAACCGTAGCACCTCTCAACCAGTCCATGGCCCGATCGATATAAGCATTCTTGACCGGCCGCGAGAGCAGACCCATTCGCCAGCCGCGCTGTACCAGCAGTGGCAAGATCACCTCGAAGGGCCCCTGATGCCCGCTGACCAGCAAGAACGCTTCACCCGCTCGTTGACGCTGATCCAACTGTTCCCAGGGACCGGACCAGACCACCGAATCGACAAAGCGGCGATCCTGCAGCCAGCGCTGGATCTGGATCGCTTCGACTGCCGAAACCGCCACTCGACGCCACGACTCGAGTCCGACGGAGTGGATCTTCTTCTCGGACCAGGTGGCTCCAAAGGCGTGACGGAGGTTGCTCAGAGTGACCGCTCTCCTGCGTCGAGCCAGGAACCAGGCAGGAAGAGCCAGCCCCCTGGCCAATCGACATGCCAGCGATGCCGGCAGCCAAGCTAGCGGCAAGACCAAGATGAACGTGGCCATCGCCGTGATCCATGCCAGCCAGCCACGCCGCTGGCGTGAACCCGACCGGTCCGGTTGACTACGAGGTCGCTCTTGCTGAGTTGTGACCACCGTTGGACTTCCCCTTCATCGCTCACCATCAATTTCGACCATCAGAGTCACCGGAGACCAAACGAAGGATCTGATTGTTTTCCGATAGGCTCCTGCACTGCTGGGCCTTATTCTCCCCCTCCTCGCCAGAAAGGAAAGTTCATCATGATCTATTCTCTGCTCCTTTTCATCGTTCTGGGAGCGAGCCCGCCAGATTCTCCGGCGAAAGTCATCGATCGCCTGGAGTTGACCGATGGCAGCGTGATCATCGGTACCCTTCGCCAGCTGGAGAAGGGGGTATACACCATAGATGTGGAAGCGGTGGGATCGATCCAGATCCCAGCGGCACGGGTCACTGCCGCCGAGGTCTCCGGGGCCCCGACTCTGGTCACCGATGCCGGTGAAAGCCTCAGTGGCCCCTTACAACTCACCGAAGCATCCTGGCTGGTGCGCAACGCTCTCGGTGAGAGAACCATCTCCAACACCCACGTGGTGGCCATCAATCCGACCCCCGTGGCCCCACCCACCTCGACCCAGAAGGCCACCATCACCCTCAACGGAACTCGAACCTCTGGCAATACCAGCACCACATCCGCTTCGATGAACATGGACTACACTTTTCGCTACCTCACACACAGATTCAATTCCAAACTTCACTGGGCCTACGGTGAAGATGAAGAGGTGATCAGCAAGAGAACCACCGGAGCGGAACTCAAATATGACTTCTTTCCTCGCGAAGGTTGGTATTTGTACACCAACTTCTCTGCCAGAAATGACCGATTTTCCGACCTTTCCCTGAGAACCACAGCAGGAATTGGCGCCGGAATCCAGCTGCTGGATTCCGCTGAAATCACCTGGTCGCAGGAGTCGGGAATCTCGGCACTCAACGAGGATTTCATCTCCGCCCTCGATGAGGCGACCAATACCCTTCGCGTGGCCGGAGATATCCAGTGGAGCATCGGTAAGCAATGGATAGAGGTGTTCCATGACCACACCCTGTTCATCTCGCTAGATGACCCGTCCAATATCCTGGCAGAGGGTCGCCTCGGTCTTCGAACTCGAATCATCGGTGGGCTCTCCCTCAACTCCCAGATCAACATCCGGCATGACAGTGAGCCCCCGCCAGGTATCGAGCAGGACGATATCGAGATCTTGCTGGGACTGGGCTACAGCACCAGTTTTTGACGAGATCGGGTGACCATCATGACTTGTGGCCGTGGGTCGAGACTGCGATCATCCCGGCTCGAGAGTTTGCCCCCCTTCGATGGTCCAGGAAACGGAGACTCCTGATGAGCTCACGCTCTGCCCCACCAGAATCACAACTGAACCAGATGGAGTCCCAACCACTCCATCTGGCGGACCAGCAACTCGCCGAGATCCAACGTCTGTCCCAGATGTTTCCAGATTTGCCGGTCGAAGCACTGGTCAAGGAAGACCTGCTGAGGATCGGCGTTTCCTTCACTCGAGAATCACTTCGTCACTGTGCGAACTTCAAGAGCAAGTCTTACTTCATCTTCAGTTTCGACATGGTTCCCATCGAATCGATGGACCAGCAGGAAAATCTCCGCGCTCCGGAAGAGATCCAGTTGGTGGGCGGCCCCTGGAGTTTCAACCGAACCACGGTCTCTGTCCGGGTCAATCCTCACTCTCCCTGGCGCATCGATCTGGCCGGAGATTCCCTCCATCTGTTCTGTGGTAGGGAAGAGATCTCCACCGTCGAGTTGCAGAAGATTCCCGATTACTACCAACAAAATTTGGAATCAGGACAACCGGTTCACGAAGTGGCTCCCACCATCGAATGGGGCTACCTGGTGTACCTGACCGCCTATCGAAAGTGCCAGTACTTCGGCTTCAAGGAAGAGTGTCGTTTCTGCGACATCAATGAAAACTATCGGCAGCAGGTCGCAGCAGGTCGGCCCTATCGTACCGTCAAGCCGATGGACGAAATGCTCGAGGCACTCTCCATCATCGACAATCTCGATGATCGTTCACGTGCCTACACCTTGACGGGTGGATCGATCATCAGGAAGTTGCGAGGACAGGGAGAAGCCGAGTTCTATGCAGCCTACGCCAGGGCCATCGAGGAGCGATTCCCCGGCCGGTGGATACCCAAGGCGGTGACCCAGGCGCTTCCAGTTGCAGAGCAACAGATCCTCAAAGATGCGGGGATCCAGATCTATCATCCCAACTACGAGATCTGGGATGAGCGCCTGTTTCCCTTGCTCTGTCCCGGTAAGGAAACCTATGTAGGAAGATCTGAATGGCACAAACGTATCATCGATGCCGTCGATGTTTTTGGTGCCGCCAATGTCATCCCGAATTTCGTGGCGGGTATCGAGATGTCTCGGCCCCATGGCTACACCGAACCAGAAGCTGCGGTGGAATCGACTCGAGAGGGCCTCGACTTCTTCATGAGTCAGGGAGTGTGTCCGAGATTCACCGTCTGGTGCCCCGAGCCACTCTCGCCTCTGGTCAAGGATCAGGCGGCTGCTGGAGAATCCCAGCCCCCCGCTCCCCTCGAATATCATGCTCGATTACTGGTCGCATGGAGGGACACTCACCAGAAGCACCAGTTACCGGTTCCTCCGGGGTACGGTCCGGCTGGATCAGGACAGGCGATCTTCAGCGTATCCAGTTTCATGGATGTGATTCGGGTCCCGCAATAGCCTTCTGCGATGGTCATCCGGAGAGGGTCATCCGGAATGGTGCACCGCTACCATCATCGGCACTTCACAGGCACGGGCGGAGGCTGGGATAACCAGTCTCCTGATCGAATCCCAGCTGGAATTTTCCGTCGAGAAAGCCGACCACCTTGGTCCCGAACATCTCTCCACGCCATCCCCTTAGCAGGGAGTGCTCGGCTTCGACGAGATCGCCGGCAGAATGAGCACGAACCAGATTTTCAACATCATCCCCTCGAGCGACCAGTGGAGGTGCGATTCGTTGTGCCCGGCAGAGAGCTCGGAGGGCAGAGGTGGAGAGTTCCAGAGCCGCTTCTTCTTGTGGCTCCAGTCTTCTCTTCTTGTGAAGAATCGGCAAATCCTCCTCAGCGACCCCACGTCCTCGCTGAATCGACGCCAGCAATGCACCGGAATGACGTCGAAGATCTCGGGGGTCCAGACCGCGGATCTTCTGCAGTCCTTCCACATCTCGAGGCGCACGACGAGCCACCTCGACCAGGATCTCATCCGGCAAAATTCGACGACGGGGTCGATCTTTGGTCTGGGCTTCCTTTTCTCGCCAGGCATAAAGATCCATCAGGATCGCCATGCCGCGTTCCTTCAGTGATCCCGCACGCTTGACCTTTCGAATGCTGGTCTCGATCAAGGGATGATAGGTGGAATCGAGGTCGTACTTCTTCATCTCCTCGAGTGCCCAGGTGATCCTACCCTCCGACTCCAGTTGCTCAGTCAGGCGATCGTGAATCGGCAGCAGGTGCCGGACATCGTCGATCGCGTAGATCTCCTGCTCCGGGGTCAGCGGACGTCGCAACCAATCGGTCCACGATTCGCCCTTCTCCACCACCACTCCGAGAAGTTGCCCACAGGTCGCTGCATAGGATGGTTGAAGTCCGAGTCCGAGGAATGCGGAAGCAATTTGAGTGTCAAAGATCGCTCGCGGAGGTCGATCACTGAGTTGCTCGAGAATCTCCAGATCCTGCGATCCTGCATGAACCACCTTGATCACCGAAGGATCGGAGATGGTATCAATCAACGGAGTCAGATCCACTTCACCGAGGGGGTCAATCAGAGCGAGGTCGGTTCCCACCGCGATCTGGATCAGTGCCAGTTGCGGGTAATAGGTCCGCTCCCGGATGAACTCGAGATCGATTCCATACCGACCATCGGCAGTCGCTCTCTGCATCCATTGCTCGAGTTGATCCGATTGCTCTAAATACACCTGAGTACTCCTAATTACCGTCGTCATCGGCGAATGCACGATGAATCAGATGATCTTGTTCCGCCTCGTGAACCGCCTTCGACCCACTGGCAGGGCTGGCACTCCAGGCCCTGCCGATGAATCTTACCCTACGCCCACCGCCAAGGAATCCCCCGTCGCGATCCCTCAAATAGGACCAGGCGCCCATGTTTCTCGGTTCGTCCTGAATCCATCTGACGTCGCAACTTGTCGGTAGTTGAGCCAGGACCGACTGGATTTCAGCGCGAGGGAATGGGTACAACTGTTCAAGGCGAAGGATCAATACATCATCCGCAGAGCGCTTCTCTCGCTCCGCCAGTAGATCGTAGAGGACCCTCCCCGAAGCGACTAACAACTTGGTGATATGATTTCCAGGAGCACCATCGACGATCACTTCCTGAAACTTGTCAGCAGTAAAACTAGACGGAGCACTTCTCGCTGCAGGAAGGCGAAGCAAACTCTTGGGAGTCAAGACCACCAGTGGTTTTCGCTTCGCCTCATGCATCTGCCGCCGCAAGGTGTGGAAGTATTGCGACGGGGTGCTGGGTTGCACCACCCGCATATTTCCTTCGGCACAAAGTTGCAGGAATCTTTCCAGACGAGAACTGGAATGCTCGGGGCCTTGTCCCTCGTAGCCGTGAGGAAGCAACATCGTCAGACCAGAACTCTGGTTCCACTTCTCCTCGGAACTGGAGATGAACTGATCGATGATGACCTGGGCACCATTGGAGAAATCCCCGAATTGTGCCTCCCATATGGTCAGTGCTGAGCTTCTCTGGAGGCTATATCCGAATTCGAAACCGAGGACTCCGAACTCGGACAACAGACTGTCAAATACCTGGTAACTCCCCTCCGAATCGGGGAGGTGCTGGAGCGGCACGTGAAGGGTGCCGCGATTGACATCCCTCAACACGCTGTGGCGTTGGCTAAAAGTACCTCGGCCACAATCTTCTCCGGAGAGTCGAACTGAAGTTCCCTCTCGTACCAACGACCCAAAAGCACACAGTTCCGCGAGCCCCCAATCGATGGCGCCTTCGCGAGCCAGGCTCAATCTGCGCTCGAACTGCTTCTGCAACTTCGGGTGCAAATTAAATTGATCAGGAGTTCGAGTCACCTCCGCCAGCAACAGATCCAGTTCAGGAATCGGAATCGACGTATCCACTGAAGGAACTGCAATGCCCTCCGTCTCCTCGAGATCGGGACGGACCTGAGCGGCAGTTCTCTCGGTCAAACTCGCTTTAACTTTCTGAAGTGAACCATCGAGGATCGACTGGAACTCACCGAGCATCTGTTCCGCCGTCTCGATATCGATCTCTCCTCTGGCCAGCAAACGCTCGGTTGTGAGTTTTCTGACCGACCGATGCTTCTCGATTCTGCGAGTGATCAGCGGTTGAGTGAATGCGGGTTCATCTCCCTCATTGTGCCCCCAGCGTCGATAACCAATCAGATCGACGAATACGTCCTTGCCAAATCGAGCCCGATACTCGAATGCGAGACGGATCATCCGAACCGCCTTCTGCGGATGATCCGCATTGACATGGAAGACCGGTGCTTCGACCGACTTTGCCACATCGGTACAGTATCGAGAGGACCTCCCGACCTCGGGCGACGTGGTGAATCCGATCTGATTGTTGATGACCACATGAATGGTGCCGTGAGTGCCATACCCCGGCAACTGCGACATGTTGAGTGTCTCGTAGATCACCCCTTGTCCGGCCAGTGCCGCATCTCCATGGATCAACAAGGGAACCACCGAAACCGAGCCTTCGCGATCATCCTGCAGCGCTCGGACCATCCCCTCGACCACGGGGCAAACCGATTCGAGGTGACTGGGATTGGAAGCCAACGTCACGTTGACCGATCTCCCGTTACGGCCGCGATGGATCCCCTGGGCTCCAAGATGATACTTCACATCCCCTGAGCCTTCAGGATTCTCCATGTCGAAATCTTCAAACTCCTCGAACACCTGCTCGAGCGGTTTTCCGAGTATGTTCACCAGCACATTGAGTCGACCTCGATGCGCCATGCCGATCATCACATCCTCGACGCCACCGGCAGAACACTCCTCGAGGAGAGCATCCAGGGCAGGAATCAGCGATTCACTTCCCTCGAGACTGAATCTCTTGTGCCCTACATAACTGGTGTGAAGAAATTTCTCGAAGGCTTCCGCTTCATTGAGCTTTCGAAGTATGTGCAACTTATCGTCAAGTTCCAGAGGTGCTTCATTTTCGGTAACCTCCATCTTTTGCAGAAGCCAATCACGCTCGACTGCATCGGAGATGTGGGAAACTTCTGCGCCGACATATCGGGTGTAGGTTCGACGTAAGATGTCGAGAATTTCTCGCAGTTTCCTCGGACGTTCCTGTCCTCCGACTCCGCCACAGGTGAAGGAACGATCCAGATCCCAGATGCTCAGGCCATAACTGGATAGTTCCAGTTCCGGGTCTGGAGTCGGGCTATTTCCGAGGGGGTCCAGATGTGCCATCCGGTGGCCACGAGAGCGATAAGCGTCCACCAGTTGAAGAACCTTCGCCTGTCGATACTCCGGTGAGTTGCCGTCCACCTCCGCGACCTCTTCGCTCGATTCTTGCGACCAACGATACGGTTCGTGAGGGACATCGAGTTGTTCAAAGATCTGTTCGTAAAATCGGTCTTTGCCCAGTAACAGGCTCTCTACTGTGGCCAGGAATTCTCCGGATATAGCCCCCTGAATGACCCTGTGGTCATAACTACTGGTCAAGGTCATCACCTTCGACAGGCCGAGGCGACTGACCGTATCCTCTGCCATTCCTGCGCAGGAAGGCGGAAAGTCAATCGCACCAATACCGAAGATGGCGCCCTGCCCCGACATCAGTCGAGGTACCGACATGCTGGTCCCGAGCATTCCTGGGTTGGTGATGGAAACAGATGTACCGTCGAAGTCTGCCAGAGTCAGTTTTCCTCTACGCGCACGACCCACGACATCATTGAAGGCCGCCAGGAACTCACGGAAATCCAGTGGACCTTTATCTCGAAGATTGGGTACTACCAGCGATCGGGCACCCCTTCGCTCCACATCCACTGCAATCCCCAGACGGGTCACCGTCCTGGCGATCCGCTGCGGTTCACCGTCCAACCGCTGGAATCCATGATTCATCTCCGGATGAACTCTCAAAGCTTTGACCAGTGCCCATGCAATGAGATGAGTGAACGACACCTTACTGCGAGCCCAGGCCACCTGGTGTTCGTTGATGATTTTTCGATTCTCTTCGAGAAGTCGCACCGGAATGGTTCGAACCGTGGTTGCCGTCGGAACCTCGAGGCTCTGCTCCATGTTCTCGACGATTCGTCCAGCAATCCCCTGGAGCGGGATCGTTGGATCGACTTCTGCGTCATCCGACTGTTCCGACTTCAAAGTCTCCCGGGTCACGATCGAGGGAGTGACTGTCAAATCCTCGGTGGAGGGTGTATCGCTCGTAATTCTGGAACGGGGCTCGGTATCGACCTGCGGTTCTGGTGAAGAATTCGGCTCCAACTCGATGGTATGGATGGCATCTGGTTGGGGCTGATAGCCGACGAAGAACTCTCGCCAGGCCACATTGACACTGTCAGGATCCTTCTTGAATTGCTCGAAGAGTGCGTCGACATAACCAGCATTTGATCCGAAGCGGTCCAATGGGACCTCCCACGCAACAGAGGACCGGCGATGATCGAGCCGGCTACGGCGGCCCGCCTTGCGAACCTACGAGTCGATGCTAGGTCTCAAGATTCTTCGGTCAAGGTGACCTGCAACATGGGCAATGGATTCCCCCGGAAAAGTACCCAGAACTCGCCTAGGGAGCCCCGTTCTGTTCCGAATCTCCGGCACGCATCGTCTCTGCCATTTTTTTCAGTCGGGCGATCGCCCGGCTGTGGCGCCTGCGTGTCGTATCGATATTGATGCTGAGGCGCCTGGCCACCTCCTCGTATCCCATGTTTTCCTCATCGATCCAACGCAACAGATCTCGATCGTCATCTCCAAGCATGTCGAGACAGTTTTGAAGCAAGTTCAACGCTTCCTGCCGATGAAGTCCTGCAGAGGGAGATGAAATCGAAGCCGCCAGGTTTCCCAGAGGATCGAGGGATTGACTGGCTCCCGCCGACATCGCCCGGCGCTTTTCGCGCCGAGGGTCTCTCTTCTGAGCCAGTTCTTTCTCGATCAAACGATTGAGATTATTGAAGGTGACGGTTTTGAGCCAGGCCCGAAAAGCGGGAAGGCCACGATCTTCGAACCCGCTTCGCAACTGGTACACGTCGAGTGCCGCTTGCTGCAACACATCACTCGGATCGATTCTACGTCGCAGATCGACTCCTAATCGATCCTCGACCCGACGCCTCAATTTCGGAAGTTCCTCTTCCAGCAGCCGCTCGAAGGCCGCTTCATCGCCGTCGGCAAATTGCTGAAGCCATTCGACGGAACTGACCTCGGGGATCTCTGACGCTGCAGGGTCCGGGTTTCCCGGTTCAGGATCCTGATCCTCAGCACCATCTGTATCTGGTGAATCTTGGGCTGTCATGAGCACCTCCGTTACGTCATGATATCGCAGGCCAGAGCAAATTTCACACTCTCCTCTGGGAGAGCGGCACGAGACCCTCGGGAGCAGCCAATTGTCTGAAGACAGTGAATCTGACCCAGAACAGGAAATTTCGCCTCTGTCCCCGGCAGAGCTCCTCTTCGCAAGATTGCTCGGTGGAAGCCATCCAATCGTGAAAGCGGTCGAGCAAGCCTCCAGGGATCACCCTGATATTGCGGGCGAACTGCAGCGCCAGCTGCAAGAATTCGAACGGCGAAGAAACGACAGGTTGACTCGAGCGCAAAAGCTATCCGCTCCAAACTCCGATGCTCTGGCAGAACGATTACTCGATCGGTACAGCCAAGACCTCGACCTCAGTAACCCGCTCGACAGCGGAGAATCCGAACCGCTGATTCCCAATCTGGACGGACGCTACGATTACCTCGAAGAAATTGCCCGCGGAGGTATGGGCGCGATCTTGAAGATCTCGGATC
This sequence comes from Planctomycetota bacterium, assembly GCA_018694835.1. Lineage (GTDB taxonomy): Bacteria > Planctomycetota > UBA8108 > UBA1146 > UBA1146 > QNYK01. The sequence continues at coordinate 201,363 of JABHOG010000015.1, forward strand.
CGGTCCTGCAACGTGAGTTGGCGATGAAAGTGGTGCTGGGGGACAAGGCGGGCGACGCGCCTCCTCAGCGTCTCCGTCGATTTCTTCGTGAAGCTCGAGTGACGGCTCAACTCTCGCACCCAGGAGTGGTTCCAGTACACGAGCTCAACAGCGATGCCGATGGAAGATTTTACTTCACCATGGATCGAGTGATTGGACAGGAGTTGAGAGACTTCATCCGATACGCTCGAGATGGCACCTCGGGTTGGGACCGCAATCGTTTGCTGGAAGTTCTGCTGAAAGTTTGCGACACCCTCGAATATGCCCACTCTCGCGGAATCGTTCATCGCGATGTCAAACCCGCCAATATCATGGTGGGTCAATTTGGTGAGGTCTATGTGATGGACTGGGGCCTGGCGAGGATCCTCTCCGACATCGAAGATGAGCCACTCGAGGATGTCATCTCCGATTCTCTCGCGTCCTCCCAGGAGGGCTCGACCGTCATCACCAGAGATGGATCGGTGGTGGGGACTCCTTCCTACATGTCTCCGGAACAGGCCTGCCCCGATCAGGGCTCGATCGGTCCCTGGACCGATGTCTACTCGGTCGGAGCCTTGCTTTACGAGATCCTCTCGGGGAATCCACCCTACCGTACCGGGGATATCCCCCTCCCCGGTCACAAGATACTGAGGCTGTTGCAGAAGGGGCCACCGGTAGATATCCAGGAGAGGTCTCCCGACACCCCCGATGATCTGGCCAACATCTGTCGACTGGCAATGCAGCGCAATGAATCGGACCGCCCCACCAGTGCTGGTCAGATCTCTACCCTGCTACGCGATGTGCTGAGTGCTCGAGCTTCTGCCGCAGAAAAGGCCCAAAAGGCACAGGAACTGGCCATGAGATCGAGAGAGATGACGCAGTTTTTGACCGGCCTGTTCTTGCATGAAGCAGGAGATAACCCATCCCTTCATCGCATCAGCGCTCATTCTCTGCTCGACCAGGGTGCACAAGATCTTCTCTCTGGAATGGATGAGCAACCACAAACCCGAGCATCACTGCTCGGATCTCTCGCCTCGATCCTGCTCGAGACTGGTGCCGCAGATCGAGCGACGGAGTTACTTCAGGCCGAGACGCAACTACGTAATGATCACCCCCACTGGACCGCCAGAGAACGGATCGATGCTTATCGAAAACTGGCCAGGGCTCACCGGCGGTTACGGCGTCTTTCCGAGGCTGAGGATGCACTCCAGAAGGCGCTCGAATTGGTCCCACCTGAATCACCCGCTGCAGACTCCCGCGAAATCCAACATGAATTGGCGGAGTTGCTCAATGTCCGGGGAGATTACCCTCAGGCGGAGGAGATCAGCCGGGATCTACTGGTCAGTGTTGCCGCAAGACCGAATATTGAGCAGGTGCAATACAAACTCACACTGGCCCAATCGATCTCGCTGCAAGGCTACCCCGAGGAAGCTCGAGAAATCCTCAACCAGGTCATCGCGGTGGTAGAAGAAGAGGATCCAGCGCTGCTGGCGACAGCGTTGCTCCATCGCGCTGGAACCGTGCTCGAGTTACCTGCCGAGGACACCAGCAAACAAGATCTCGAAACGGCGCTCACGGATCTGTCCCGTTCGGTCGATTTGCAAATCGAACTGCGGGGCGACCGATCGGACCACACTTCACGGCACAGGCGAGCTCTCGCCTGCTGCCAGCAACGCTGCGGCAATCTGGTGGCCGCCGAGCAGACTGCCCGAAGCGCTCTGTTGGCGATCCGACAGTTGCACGTGAGCCACCATCCACTCTGCGCACGTTCCTATGCACGGCTCGCCTCGATCTTGCTCCTCTCAGGCCAGACCAAGGAAGCCAACAAACTGATCGAGGAGGCGGACGTGAACATCGGCAGCGGAGTAGTTGCCGTTGAATATCAATTCAGTTCGATGGAAGCGAGAGTCCGCATCTATGCGTTAGCAGAACGCAAAGACGAAGCGTTGCAACTGCTGGAAGAACTGGACCAATGCGGTGGCGAACGACCCCCTGCACGCCAGAAGCGTCGTAGGGATCTCGATCGAATCTGCTCGGAGAGCGGCCTCGAATCGAATTACGAGGAGTAATCGGTCAACGAAGCGACAGTCTCGGCATCTAGTTTCCCGACCAAGGCCACCACCAGATCCACGGCATGACGATAATCATCGATATCGATGACACTGGAATGAGTATGGATCGAGCGTGCCGGAACTCCGATCACGATCGTCGGCACACCCTGTCCGTGAAGGTGAGTGGTCGAAGCATCGGTCCCACCACTTCGTCGCACAGCGATCTGTAGCGGTACTCCCTCGGAAGTGGCGACTTCCTGACAGAGTCGAACCAGTCGTCGATTCGAGATCGCAGTCGGATCGAGGAACCGAAGTTGTGGTCCTCCTCCCAGAACTGACTGTCGTGAGGTCATCCCTGGCAAGTCATCGGCGGGAGTTCCTTCGAGCATGATCCCAACATCGGGACGGCTGATGGAACTGGCGGTTCTTGCGCCACGACAACCCACCTCCTCCTGGACCGCAGCCACCGCCACCGGCTGACAGGGCAGTGAGGAGTTCTTCGCCAGTCGTTGAAACGCTTCGATCAGGACTCCGACCCCGACACGATCGTCAAACGCCTTGCAACAGTAGCGTCCGGGAGATGCCAGTTCATCGAACTGCCCCCGAGGACAGATGGGATCTCCCACCATCACGCCCCACTCCTCCACTTCAGCACGATTCCGAGCGCCTACATCGATGTACATGCTCTCGAGTTTGAGAACCTTCTCCCGTTCTGCTGGCTTGAGAAAATGGGGAGGCTTACAGCCGATCGAACCGGGAATCTTGCGCCCACCGGTGGCCAGCAAATCCACTCTTTGTGCCAGTAACACGTGGCCCCACCAACCGCCGAGGGGAACAAAGTGAATTCGCCCCTCGTCGTCGATCGACTGGACGGCAAATCCCACCTCGTCCATGTGAGCATCGAGAATCACTCGCGGACCGGCCCCAGTTCCATCGACGATGACGCTGCCGTGTGCGTCATGCTGCAACCGACCCAGCCCTGCCAGTTCCCGATGGACGATGGCTCGCACCTCGTCCTCGGCTCCTGGTGGAGCAGTGGCCAGACTCAATTCACGCAATAGATCGACGGACTGGTCGCAACTTCGGTTACTCATCTGTGCCTCCAGATCGGGAAGAGGGGAGAGAATAAGCCAGGATGGCCCGCCCTGCCAAGCGCCTTGTCCGGGATCCTCAGGGAAGTTCGACCGGAACTTCATCGCCGAGAGTGATCAGACCCTGATCGATCCGTACCCGGTGAGAAATCACCTCGACCCCGGCAGACACCGCCTGCTGCAAAGCCTGACAGTAGGCTGGGTCGATCTCGTGGGCAAACCCCACCCGCTTCGCGTCGGTCCGCCCCAGCAGCAGGAAGAGCACGGCTCTGCGGCCAGAGGAAGCCAGGCCTGCCAGTACCTCCAGGTGTTTTTTCCCCCGTGCGGTGACCGAATCGGGAAAATCGGCGCGGTCATCGAAGTGCGCAGATCTCATGGTGACATTCTTGACCTCGATGAAGGTATCACCGGTTTCCTCATCCGGATCCTCGATCTCTCCCAGTACCATGTCGAGCCGGGTCCCCTGACCGATCGCAACTTCTCGGCGCAAGTATGAAAACTCTCCCAGTCGCGGCACCTGGCCCAGCAAGATGCCATCGGCCACTATTGAATTGGGTAATGACGTATCGACCAGTGCCTGAGCTCCCTCTCCGACTTCCAGAAGAGTCAGGGTCCACTGGAGTTTGCGCTTGGGGTTATCGACAAACTTCAACCATGCTCGCGGCTGACCATCGATGAGGGTCTTCATACTTCCCGGATTGGGACAATGGGCCACCACCTCATCCCCGTCGGCAAGGTGACAATCAGCCAGGAAACGCTTGTAGCGTCGAACCAGTTGCCCCTCGATCAACTCCAGTTGCACCATCAGAAACCTCGAGCCAGCAAGATGGGATCAACGAATTCGGTCATGAAATGCTCACCTGGCGCCTTTCCTGGCATCTTGGACCTCCAATCCCCCGAGTGATGGTGCGATTCGGTTGCTCCGGAGCACCGATTTCGGAGAATCGTTACTGTAAAGATCGGGCGGCAGGTTTGCCACCATGGCACTCCTCGATCCCGATCGCCAGAGCGAGGGAGTCCATCATGAGCCAGGGCGCAGAGCAGGCTTCCGACGCCGATTCAGGCGAGGTGGATCCAATGCTGCTGGCGTTACTTCGCTGCCCTTGCCCGCAGCACCAGCCGCTGCAACAGCGCCCCGATGGGCTCGCTTGCAGTGGCTGTGAGCGAGTTTTTCCGGTGGTAGACGGCATCCCGGTGATCCTTCCCGAGCCGGAAGATCCATCTGCCGATTGATGTCGATGGAGAGGACCAAAGATCGGATGGAACATCTTCCGACAGATCCAGACCCTGAAGAGACCTCGGAATGGCTCGAATCGATCGATTCGGTCAGTGAGGCGGCTGGAACCGAGCGTGCCGGTGGGCTACTCGATGATGTGATCTGGCATGCCCAGGCGCATCATTTACCGCTGGGTTCACACGCGATCACTCCCTACCAGAACACGATACCGGTCGAAGCAGAAGCGCCCTACCCCGGCGATGAGGAGATGGACCATCGCATCGAGCGCATCGTGCGCTGGAACGCCATGGCGATGGTGGTCCGGGCCAACACCCAGCACGATGGACTGGGCGGTCACATGTCGACCTTTTCCTCCGCCGCCACCCTCTACGAGGTGGGCCAACAGCACTTCTTCCGTGGCATCGATGCGGCCGGAGGAGGGGACCAGATCTTCTTCCAGGGCCACGCCAGCCCGGGAATGTATGCTCGTGCCTATCTCGAAGGACAATTGCAAACCACCCAACTCGACCGCTTTCGGCAAGAGGTGAACGGGGGAGGACTTTCCAGTTACCCCCACCCACGCCTGATGCCGGAGTTCTGGCAGTTTCCCACCGTTTCGATGGGACTGGGACCGATCAACGCCATCTATCAGGCTCGATTCAATCGCTACCTCACCGCGCGTTCGATCAAGGACACCAGTGATCAGCGAGTCTGGGGTTTCATCGGAGACGGTGAATGTGATGAGCCGGAGACACTTGGAGCTCTGCGCATCGCATCGCGCGAACGGCTCGACAATCTCACCTTCGTGATCAACTGTAACTTGCAGCGACTCGATGGACCGGTGACCGGAAATTCAAAAGTGATCCAGGATCTCGAAGGCGCCTTCGAGGGAGCCGGCTGGCGAGTGATCAAGGTGGTCTGGGATCGACTCTGGGATCCACTACTGGCACAGGACACTTCCGGTAGGTTACTGAAGAGAATCGGTTCGATCGTCGATGGAGTCTGGCAAAGAGCGGTCGCAGAAGATGGCTCATGGCTGCGCCAGCAGTTGAGCGATGGCGATGCTGAAATCAGCACACTGCTAGAGTCCTGGAGTGATTCACAACTTCAACAGTTGGGTCGCGGAGGACATGACCGTCGAAAAGTCGCCGCAGCCTTTGATCTGGCCTGTCGTCCCGATGGACGCCCCACTGTGATCTTGACCAAGACCATCAAGGGACACCACCTGGGCCCGCAGGCAGCGGCTCGCAACATCAGCCACCAGATCAAGAAACTCAAAGGAGATGAGGTTCGAGCGGTTCGTGACCTGCTCGAGATCCCGGTCCCGGATGCAGAGGTGGAATCTGCTCCCTACTACCATCCCGGAGCAGATTCAGCAGAAGTGCGATACATGCAGGAGCGAAGAGCAGCACTGGGAGGATCGATCCCCCGACGTCGATCGCAGGCTGCAGTACCGGCACTCCCCTCTTCGATGGTATTCGAGAAGTACCATGGCGGCACCAAGGGATCACTACAAGCCTCGACCACCATGGCCTTTGCTCGGCTCTTTCGAGACCTGCTCAAGGTCGAGGGCATCGGAAATAGAATCGTACCAGTGCTGGCAGATGAGGCGCGTACATTTGGTATGGAAGCGCTATTCAAGCAGGTCGGGATCTACGCTCCTGGTGGACAGAAGTATCAACCGGTCGATCACGCACTGCTCTTCTCTTACACCGAAAAAGCGGATGGCCAGATCTTGCAGGAGGGACTCACCGAGTGTGGCTCTCTCGCCACTACCATCGCTGCTGCGACCAGTTACTCGACCCATGGTGAGGTCACATTACCCTTCTACATCTTTTACTCGATGTTCGGATTCCAGCGAGTCGGAGATCAGATCTGGGCGATGGGAGATGGGCGAGGACGTGGCTTCCTGCTCGGCGCCACCGCCGGAAGAACCACCCTCAACGGCGAAGGTCTCCAGCATCAGGATGGACACAGTCCCCTGTTCGCCTCCGCCTATCCCTCTTGTGTTACCTACGACCCATCCTTCGCCTATGAACTGGCGGTGGTGATCGAGGAGGGGATGCGCAGGATGGTCGCAGAAGAAGAGGATGTGTTCTTCTACATCACCCTCTACAACGAAAACCTCGACATGCCAGCGATGCCTGAGGGCTGCAAACAGGGCATTCTCGATGGTCTCTATCGCCTCGATGAGGCGCCCACCGGCGAGGGGCCGGTGGTGAGACTGCTCGGTAGCGGGCCGATGCTGCCACTGGCACGCGCTGCGGCCACTTCCCTGCTCGAACACCATCAGGTTCGTGCCGAAGTCTGGTCCGCCACCTCCTATCCGGAGTTGCGCAAGCAGGCGCTCGATGTCGATCGCTGGAATCTGCTGCACCCCAGTGAAGAAGCGAGAATTCCACGGGTTACCGAACTGCTCGGCACATCCGATGACCCGGTCATCGCGGTGACTGACTACATGAGGGAACTGCCCGATCTGGTGCGTCCCTGGGTCCAGGCTCCCTGGCACAGCCTCGGAACCGACGGATTCGGAAGATCAGACACCCGCGAACAGTTGCGACGATTCTTCGAGATCGACCAGGCGGCGATCGAAGTGGCGGCACTCTCCACCCTGGTCCGTAGCGGCGCGATCGAAGCGAAGCAACTCGAAGCGGCACTTCAAAGACTCGGCATCGATCGGGAATCTACCGCTCCCTGGACCCGCTAGATCGTTCCTCGATCGACCCTGCTACAACACGACACGACGTGAAATCTGGCACGAAGGTCGAGATCCAAAAACAGGGTCCGGACGCCAGATACTGACGACCGGACCCTGGGATGAGAACTTCGATTGTGGGCGCTGAAACCGATCAGTATCGGTAGTGGTTCGCCTTGTAAGGACCTTCCTTCGGAATTCCGAGGTACTTCGATTGCACATCCGACAACACGGACAATCGCACACCTAGTTTATCCAGGTGAAGACGCGCCACCTTTTCATCGAGGGTCTTCGGCAACACGTAAACGCGGTTCTCGTACTTCTCGCCGAACAGGAACAACTCGATCTGTGCCATCACCTGATTGGTGAAGGAGGCACTCATGACGAAGGACGGATGGCCAGTGGCACAACCGAGATTCATCAAGCGACCTTCCGCCAGTACGATGATCGAGTGACCATCGGGGAAGTTCCACAGATCGACCTGATTCTGGTGCTCCTCCGGGTTCTTCAGATTTTCACAGACGACTCCGTCAACCGCAGCCAAACCTGCCATGTCGATTTCATTATCGAAGTGGCCGATATTCGAAACGATGGCGTTATTCTTCATTCGCTTCATATGATCGACACAGATGATGTCTCGATTCCCGGTGGTGGTGACAAAGATATCGCCATCCTCCACCACGTCATCGAGGTGAACCACCTGATAACCATCCATCGCGGCTTGCAGAGCGCAAATCGGATCGATCTCGGTGATCACGACCCGAGCTCCTTGCCCCCTGAGGGCCTGGGCACAGCCCTTTCCGACGTCGCCAAAACCGAGCACTACACAGGTCTTCCCGCTGAGCATCACGTCAGTAGCGCGGCATAAGCCGTCGACCAGTGAATGGCGGCAACCATAGAGGTTGTCGAACTTGCTCTTGGTCACGGAATCATTGACATTCATCGCAGGGAACGACAGCGTCCCCGCCTGTTCCAACTGATAAAGACGGTGGACCCCGGTAGTGGTCTCCTCCGTCACGCCCTGGATGCTCTCGGCGATGGTTGTCCATTTTTCCGGTGCTTCCGTGAGGCTGACCTTCATCATCTCGAGGACATACTTCCATTCCTCAGGATCGCTCTCCTCGAACTCAGGAACTCGACCGGCCTTTTCGAACTCACGGCCCTTGAGCACCAACATCGTCGCATCGCCACCATCGTCGAGAATCATGTTCGGCGGACCATCGGGCCAGGTCATCGCCGACACCGTGCACTCCCAGTACTCCTGAAGAGACTCTCCCATCCAGGCAAACACCGGAACTCCCCGGGGCTCCTCGATGGTGCCCTCTGGACCGACCACCGCCGCCGCTGCGGCATGATCCTGGGTCGAGAAGATGTTGCACGAAGCCCAGCGAACTTCGGCACCGAGATCGACCAAAGTCTCGATGAGCACGGCGGTCTGGATGGTCATGTGGAGAGAACCCGAGATGCGAGCACCAGCAAGGGGCCGCTTCCCCTTGTACTCCTGACGAAGACTCATCAGGCCGGGCATCTCCTCCTCGGCGAGACGGATCTCTTGACGACCAAACTTGGCCAGTGCCAGATCCTTGACGCGATAATCGATTCCCTGTCGGGTCTCCTGGGTGGGCATGCTGGCCCCTTTCCTGATGTTCTGTGTCATCGCATGTCCCCGAGTGCACTACAGGCAGCGGGAATCGATCGATCTACAAGCGGATCACGACGGAGTCGCAATCGAATCACTACGCAGATCACGGTCGGATGGTAACTGGAGGAAAAGCCATCATCGAGCCACTCTGAAAACAACTGAGCGACTTTCGAACGATCTCGATCGGCTTACAGCCGCGTTTCAACCCAACTGCGGATCTTGTCGATCCGGGGCTGTTGCGATCCTACCGGCAGTTCGGGGTCAAAATCGGGTGGAGAATCGGAGAAGAGCGCGCGAATCCCCTGGTAACCAAGCATTCTCAGATCGTAGTGCTTCGATTCCAGATCCTGGACCATCAGGCGAGCAGACTTCTGCAATCCCAGCTGGAGAGCGGCGCGAATCGCGGTTTCCCTCAGGACTGGATCTCCAGCCGCAGCTTTTGCGATTCCGATCAGTTCATCCCCCGCCTCGGGCAATTGATCCTCGCCAATTTCCCGGGCCCGACTCCAGGTCTGGTACCAACCCACCATCTCCTCGGGATCAGCGAAGCCATTGGGGCGGATCGTCTCCTCGCAGCGATCGAGAAGTTTGCGGACCCCCCGGCTATTGACCTTCTCTCGAATCAGAGCCAGATAGGGAACCATCAAGGGACGCTTCCAACTAGGAAGCGATTGCGCCATCTCCTCCAGCATCCGCAGCATCTTTGGATGTGGTCGAAGCCTCAATGTTCGAACCAGACTGGGGAGATGCACCGAGGTTCCGAGGCGTGGGATCAAGATCCATTCGTCGGAGGATGCTTGATCCGACCGGACCCCACCGGTGTAGATCACCACATCTCGCGGACCACGGGTCAGCAATGCACTGGCGCGTTTCAGAATCAGCAGAGCAAGGGAGGTATTGAGTCGATCGGACTCGCCGTGATATGACGCCTGACCGTCACTCCAATTGCCCTCATTCTGCTGGCTATCCAGCAGATAATCACTCATCTCCAGATACCAGTCATGCTCACCAAAGGTATGCACTTCTCCGAGATCGCCGACCTTTTCGAGGCTGTACATTCCGTAAAAATTATCATGCGGCTTCCAGTCCGCCTCGATCCAGGCGACTGCGTCACGAAGCGATGCTCGGACCTTTTTCCGCAGTTCAGCGGTGAGGGATTCCTTACCGAAGCGATGCACGACCAGCAGCGACGAGGCCCCCGCGCATGTCATGTTCCACGATCCCGATTTCGGGGCCTTATCTTCGTAATGAAAGCCCCTCTTCCAGGCCTTTTGCATCTCTGGCGCACTGAGTGCCCGCGGTTCTATTTCCGCCACTGCCGTGCCACCCTGATCCTCTTCTTGTCCGGTTTCACGCTCCGGTTCAAGTATGATGATCGGTGAGACTTCATCTCCTGAGGGCATCTGTACCGAGAGACAGTAGTTGGTCATCCCCAGCCAGCACTCATCGGAAATCTCGATCCCTCGCCTGGCAAAGACCCCGACAGCCAGTGAAGCAAACTGAGTCACTGAGGTGTCTGCATCGGTGGCGCTGTGCAAGTAGCGCCAGCCTCCTGTTTGATTCTGTGCACTCAGGATGATTTTGGCGGCGATATCCAGATCTTTTCGATGATTGCGGGCCAGTTTCAACAAATGGATATCATTCAGCTCCGGCTGCAGGAGCAGTGCATCTTGTTCCGCCTGTGAAATCGCCGCATCGAGGGCAAAGGTCCAGCAGGAAACATCATAGATACGACGTTGAGTTGGCATCGCCTTGCTACACGCATCCAGGTGCGCACGAACCACCGGATGACTGGCATCGATGCCGGCGACGATGAGGGCGTATGCCTCGAGTGCTCTGGCACCTGGAATCGCTTCCGGGCGTGAGGGACTGACACCAGCGGGATCGACCAGCGCCTGGTCGAGGATGAAATCGATTCCCCCCTCGAGACTACGAGTGATCCGTTCATCTCTGTTGAGGGCCTTGTTGGCTTCCCTGTTGACCCGTTGCTTGCGACCACTGGCACGCAAGTTGCCGGACGCACGGAAGGATTGGACCTCGGTAGGACCGTCTCCCGCAATGATGCCAAACTCTCCGATGGGTCCTGCTACACCTTTTTCCGAGTGGATTCTATTGCCGTTGATGAACAGCAATAACTGGTTTCCCCTGCGCCGGATGCGCACCTGAAACGCTTCGCCCTGACTGACATAATCCGCCAGCGGACAGATCTCGACCCGGCGATCATCCTTGGGATACCCGCGGAAGACCAGTTTTGATCCGTCGCCGCCGAGAACCAAACGCCCTTGCCCGAACTGGATGCCCGCGTAATTGGAACCCACCTTGTTCAAGGTCATCTTGACCTCGATGTCAAAGTTGCCTGCTTCCAGGGTATGGTCTGCGATCACCATCTTGTTCTTGCCAGAACCGGTGTACTTTCCATCCTGGATCTTCCAGCCGCCATCGATGACCAGCACACCCTGAGGGACACCCTTGCGGATGAACTCCTTGGCACCTCGTGCGGTTGCCAGGAGCATTGATGCATCGGCCGAAGACACTTCTGCCAAGGCAGGTGCCAGAGTAGTGATCGACTCCACTCCCGTCGCTTCTGCGAGGGAGATCGACACGAAGACAGCCACCATCAGGAGGGCGATGGTGCGGGTGGCGCGTCCTGAGACACGACCCATCGAAACCTCTCTCTCGGAATTCTTGAGAAAAAAGCCCCGTGACCGAAGTCACGGAGTCCCGTGATTCTATCAGGATCTAGCGAGGGAGTCAGCAACCCCCTCGATCCATTGCTGGGGGCCCGGTATCCTCATTCATTACAGATCAGCGTGTTTGCAGACGAAGGGCCTCAGATGTCGGAAACGATCGAAAACTTGTTCCAGGAGGGCCGCTCATTCCCTCCCCCCGAAGCGCTCTCCAGGGATGCCAATGCCAGCGCCGAGATCTACCAGAAGGCCGCTGCAGACCCCCAGGGATTCTGGGTCGAGGAAGCAAAGCAGCTGCTCTGGAGCCGGCCCTGGGACCAGGTACTCGACGACAGCAAGGCCCCCTTCTACCGCTGGTTTGTCGGCGGCACGCTCAATGTGACCGAGTCGTGTCTCGACCGTCATGTCGCGACCAACCCCGACCGAATCGCCTTTCACTGGGAGGGTGAGGCGGGTGATTCCCGCTCCCTCAGTTACCAGCAACTTCTGTCGGAGGTGTGCCGCTGTGCCAACGGTCTCAAGCAGATGGGGGTGGCCAAGGGAGACACCGTCGCCATCTACATGGGCATGGTGCCGGAGATCGTCGTGGCGATGCTCGCTTGTGCCCGCATCGGAGCGGCCCATTCGGTGATCTTTGGTGGATTCAGCGCAGACAGTTTGCGAGATCGGATCGACGACTGTGCCTGCAAAGCAGTGATCACCCAGGACGGCTCCTGGCGTCGCGGAAGCGTCGTGCCTCTCAAAAAGAATGTCGATGATTCGCTAGTCGGTCAGCAAACGGTAAAATCGGTGCTGGTTCTGAAGCGTGCGGGGAACGAGGTCGACTGGCAGCAGGATCGAGACCACTGGTGGCACGATGTGATCCCCCAGCAGGATGATACTTGTTGCGCCGAGGTGATGGACTCCGAGGATCTTCTGTTCATCCTCTACACATCAGGCAGCACCGGAAAACCCAAAGGAATTGTCCATACCTGCGGTGGGTACCTGACAGGAGTCAGTTCCACCTTCCGAAATGTATTCGACATCAAACAGGACGATCTCTTCTGGTGCACCGCTGACTGCGGGTGGATCACCGGTCACTCCTACATCGTCTACGGCCCACTGGCCAACAACGCCACCAGCCTCATCTACGAGGGTACCCCGGACCATCCAGAGCAGGACCGCTGGTGGAAATTGATCGAGAAGTACCGGGTCTCTATCCTCTATACCGCTCCCACTGCGATCCGCACCTTCATGAAATGGGGAGAGTCCTTACCGGCAGGATGTGATCTCACGAGCCTGCGCCTGCTCGGATCGGTCGGCGAGCCGATCAATCCGGAGGCGTGGATGTGGTATCACGAACACATCGGTCAACAACGCTGCCCCATCGTGGACACCTGGTGGCAGACCGAGACCGGCTCCATCATGATCACACCTCTACCGGGCGTCACCACCACCAAGCCCGGCTCAGCCGCGACCGCCTATCCCGGAATCGATGCGCGCGTGGTCGATGACGAGGGAACGGAAGTGCAACGAGGACACGGCGGGATTCTCGTCATCGACTCGCCATGGCCATCGATGCTGAGAGGGATCCATGGTGATCCAGAACGGTACCGGGAAGTGTACTGGAGCCGATACGACGGCATCTATTTCCCGGGGGATGGCTGCAAGGTGGATGAGGACGGCTACCTGTGGCTACTGGGACGAGTCGATGATGTGATGCTGGTCTCTGGCCATAACATCTCCACCACAGAAGTCGAAAGCGCGCTGGTCGATCACCCAGCCGTGGCAGAGGCTGCGGTAGTCGGACGCACGGATGAACGCACGGGCCAGGCGATCGCCGCCTTCGTGGTTCTGCGCTCCTCGGTCAAAGGTCATGATGATCTGATCGGTGAATTGAGAAATCATGTCGCCACCAAGATCGGACCGATTGCCAAGCCTTCGAGTATCGTCTTCACTCCGGACCTGCCCAAAACTCGTTCGGGTAAGATCATGAGGAGATTGTTGAAGGATATCTCGGAGCAGCGAAAACTGGGTGATGTGACGACACTGGCCAATGCCGATATCGTCGATGCGATCCGCGATGGAGTTTCCGGTTCGAGCAGCGAAGACCAATAAACTCCGCGACGGTCGAGGCTCAAATGGAACTCAGCGATCGCTGTCGGTAGATTCCGATTTTTCATCCTCTTGTGCGGGCATCTGTGAAAGACCCCAGGATGTCAGGAACGCGAGCCTCGCAACATTTTGCAACTTGACCGGAATCACATCCTCGACATCGTCGGTGGGCTTGTGATAATCCTCGTGGAAACCTCCGAAGAAGAAGACGGAGGGAATCCCTTTCTTGAGGAAAGGGGCCTGGTCTGATCTCTGAAGCACAGCGTCCATGCCGGTTTCATCGATCTCCAGTTCGAGTAACCGAGCCATTTCATAGATGATCTGACCCAGAGGTTCATCGCTGGCACGACGCCCCACCTTGACCACTCGTTTCTGATTACGAGAAATCATGTCCATGTTGACCATCCCTGCGATGGACCCGCTATCAAATCCGCCATCGGCGACGAAGGCGGTCGATCCGTGCAATCCCAGTTCTTCCGCATCGAAGGCCACGAACAGCAGGGTCCGCCGGGTCTTCAAACGATTGAGAGCGTACGCCTCTGCCACCTCTAATAGCGCTGCAACCCCTGAGGCGTTGTCATCCGCGCCATTATGGATCTCGCCGCTGGCCCCATCGCGCGAAAGGCCAGGGGAAAGACCTCGCCCGACATGGTCATAATGGGCTCCCACGACGATATATTCATCCCGAAGATCCGGATCGGTGCCGGGCATCCGTCCGACGACATTTCGTCCAAGGCTCATGTCCCTGCCATCTCGACGAACTTCCATCACCACATGTGGCCTGCCCATCACGACCGCTCCCTCATCGGAGGATTGTCGTTTCCACGACGACAGCGGTCTTCCTGAGATCTTCCAGATCTTGGCGACACCAGCCCCGTGAACTCGAATGACCGGCAACACAAACAAGTCCTGGGCATCCGCCGGGGGCCACACCTCGGAAGGACTCGGCCGACAGGATTCCCCCACCAGCATCAGTCCCATTGCGCCTCGGGCCTTGAGATTTTCGCAATACAACACAAGATCCTCATCGGAGATCTTCTGCTCGACCGGTAACACGGCGAAGCGACCCACCACTGGATCGCGTTCTCGATCGGCCCACGTCTCCAGAGGGTCCAGCATGAACGCACAGATGGCAGCGACATCGACATCGGCAGATCGTGGGTGGGGAAGAAATTCCTGGCGGAAAATCAGCAGGATTTCGCGTGATGCTTTGTCGGAAACCATCAGGCGGATTCTGTTTCCCGTCTCAATCGATCCGCGGACCCCATCCCTTCCGGGTATGGTGAAATTGTGAAACCAGCTGCCAGCATCGCCCGCCGGACTGACACCGATCTCCTCGAACCGCTTGGCGATGTAGTCGGCGGAGTCACTCGCGCCGGTACTTCCAGCCAGGCGGCCTTCGCGCAGGTCATCTGCGAGCCAACGCAGATGCTCCATCGCCTCACGTCCGGTGATGGACCGGGCGGCATGTTTGACATCGGGAGCGATACGAGAATTCTTGTCGCGACGACTGGAAGGTTCGATCCCCTGCGCCTCGAGGAGCGGAGTCAGCGAGACTACCGCCAGCAATGTCGAGATGGCGATGGTCCGTGCTAGAAGCCGATGGCTGCCAGCGCCGTGACGAATCGCAGTTCCTTCAAGAGTCTTATTTGGCAAGAATCTTATCTTTCCCGGTAGACGATCCGACCTTTGGTCAGATCATAAGGGGAGATCTGAAGAGTTACACTGTCACCTGGGTTGATGCGGATGTAGTGCTTGCGCATCTTTCCGCTGATGTGGGCGAGAACGATATGACCGTTCTCCAGCACACACCGAAACGTGGTATTCGGCAACGCTTCCTTGACGATTGCCGTCACCTCGATCGGTTCCTCCTTCGCCATTGAGTTCCTCTCGCATGTCAGTGGTTACTGGATTGAGCAGATCTTCGAAGACCTGCTACTGTGGTTGCAGTACCTCGACTGCATTCTCATGAAGCCCGAGTTTAGCCGGGGTCATCGAGAATCGCCACCGGTCCCATCGGGCTGAAGGAGAACCCGGGAGCGGTTTCGCTGGGCATGAACGATCGCCACCGCCAACGCATCTGCAGCATCCGCTGGCCTGGGAGGCTCAGCCAAGCCCAAAATCCGCTGGACCATCGCCTGCACTTGATCCTTGCTGGCCCTGCCACTGCCGGTGACCCCCAGCTTTACCACTGTTGCCGCCAGTTCCACCACTCTCAACTGTGCCAGCGAACAGGCCAGGATGCACACCGCTCGACCTTCCCCCGCAAGAAGTGCACTACGAGCGTTTTTGCCGTGAAATACCTCTTCCACCGCTGCAATATCTGGCTGATGGAGGGCAATCGCACGCTTCACCTCTTGATGGATATGAAGCAACCTCTCCGAGTGTGGCAGGTCGGTCGAGGTGCGGAGCGAACCGTATTCGACCAGCGCAAAGCCGGGGCCATCCACATCGATCACTCCCCAGCCCATCTTCGCCAATCCTGGATCGATCCCCAGAACTCGCAGAGGTTTCCGATCACTCATCCCTCTTGCCCTTCTCTCGGTAGAAGATCCGGACCGGCACTTCAGGAATATCGAGCAGTTCACGCAATTTGTTCTCTACTGCGCGTTTCAACTGAGGTGTGAAGAAATCGGGTTTATTGACGAACATCGCTATCGTGGGTGGCATCACATCGACCTGGGTCGCGTAGTAGATCTTCGGTTCTTTACCATGTTTCACCCTCGGCCTGGGTCCATTTCGAATCGATTCCACGGCACGATTCAAGACTCCAGTACCCACTCTGGTGACGGCCTGCTTCGCCAGAGATTGCACCAGAGAGATGCATCTCGTCACGTTGCGACCTTCCTTGGCAGTCATGAAGAGAACTGGCGCAAATCCGATTCCTGGCAATTTCAATGCGAGGTACTTCTCGTACTCCTCCATCGTGGTCTGGTCCTTGGCCAGGTCCCACTTGTTGACCGCGATGACACAGGGTCGATGGCGATTCATCACTTCTCGGGCGATCCTCATGTCGAGTTGAGAAACTCCATGGACCGCATCGATGAGAAAAACCACCACATCGGAGCGACCGATCGCCGCAAGAGTCCGTGCTTGGGCGTAGAACTCGACCGAATCCTTCAGCTTTCCTCGCCGAAGCATCCCTGCGGTATCGATGGCAACGAATGAGATCCCGTCCTTTTCGAATCGGACGTCCACCGCATCTCTGGTGGTGCCAGCGATATCACTAACGATCACTCGTTCCTCACCGATCAAGGCGTTGATGAATGTCGATTTTCCGGCATTGCGACGCCCTACTATGGAAATCTTCAATGCTGGTTTGGCAGTTTCGGTGTCACCGACCGGGATGTCAGACACGAATCTCTCGATCAACTCACTTACACCATCGCCATGTTCCGCGGAAATTGGCCAGGGTTCACCGAGACCTAGCCCCCAGAATTCGGAGATGGAATCGGCTTCCCGATCGGCTTCACACTTGTTCACCACCAGGTGACACTTCTTCCCCAGTGGTCGGAGCCGATTAGCGACCTGTTCATCGAGAGAATGAAGTCCAGTCTTACCATCGACCAGCATCAAGATCAGATCTGCACTGGCGATCGCCACATCGATCTGGTAATGGATATCTGAATCGAGTTCCACTTCATCGGTGATTCCGATCCCGCCTGTGTCGATGATCTCGATGTTTCGATCGAGAATCTCCACCTCGACACTGATTCGGTCCCGTGTCACTCCAGGACGATCATCTACGATGCTGACACGCCTGCGAGCCAGGCGATTGAGCAGCGTAGACTTCCCTACATTGGGTCTCCCCACGATAGCGATACGGGGCATCATCGGGACCCTCGAAACCAGTGCAGAAGTGTCACGACCGTTTTCCCATCGATAATCTCCCCGCTGGAGAGTAGTGATTCCAACTCTTCACGAGTACAAAAATGTACCTGAACCCACTCATCTTCATCGGTGTCCTGCCCCACAAATTTCAACTCTTCGGCGAGGTAGATATACATCCGCTCATCGCTAAAACCGACCGCTGGCAGGATGTCGAACATGTGCGTGATCTTACCCGCCTGATACCCGGTCTCCTCACGAACTTCCCGTTCTGCACATTCGACAGGTTGCTCGCCCGAATCGATCAGTCCGGCAGGAATTTCCAGTAAATTGTGGCCCAGTGCAGATCGGTGCTGCTCGACCAGCACGATACGACCATCGGGTAATATCGGCAGGATCACTGCAGCCCCAGGATGACGAATCACATCGCGATTCACGATGCGTCCGTCGGGCAGTTTTTCCTTCAGTTCATGCATCTGGTATCGAGCACCGGAGTAAGCCACCGTTTCCTCAACGGCCACGAATCGAGGGTCGATACGACTCCCGCAACCTTTCTGACCGAGTTTTCTCGAAGAAAAAGCAGGGAGCCCAGCTCCGGATTCTGATGGGTCCATTTGAGCACACCATTTCTCGCTCCAGGCCCGACGATAACGGAACCCCATGGTGGAGCCCCTTCAGTCTAGCGAATTGATCTGGTGAAGTGGAGCGGATCCGGGTTCCTTGCCCCTCAGGGCACTGGTGACATGAAATCGTGCCGCAATCGCTCCGTCGGGCAGGCGAGCCTCAACCACGTCTTCAAGGTCGATCCGGCCATGAGACTTCATTTCACTGCAGGCATGCTCCAGTTGAGCGGTATCGATGACAAATCGAAGTTCCACGGATCGGTTTGCCGGTTGGATAAACTCTCCCCGGATGGCACGACTCCAGCAGGTACTCGAGATCCCCTGGAGTGCCAAATATCTCCAGTAAAGGATGGGAAAGAACGGATCTGCCGCACTGAAGAGAGCTCCCCCGAATGTGGTCCCCATCAAGTTGCGAGTCAGAATCGTCTTCCGTACTCGAACCACAGCAAACTGAAATTCAGCATCTATCTCGGTGATGCGGATTCCCTGAAACAGGAAAGGAGGCCAGAGATTCATCCACCAGCGCATTCGGCTGGCGGGGGTTTGTTCATCGATCAATGGGACTCCAGTTCCTCTTCCAAACCTCGAGCTCGAAGTGCCACCATCAAGCACGAAATGTCGGAAGGACTCACTCCTGCGATCCGTTGAGCGGAAGCCACGGTATCGGGTCTCAGGCGATTCAGCCAATCTCTCGCTTCATTTCGCAGCCCTGGGATGGTGTCGTAGTTGAGATCTGCAGGGAGAGACCATTGCTCCTGGCGACGCATCCTTTCGACCTCGCCCTGTTGTCGCTCGATGTATGATTCATATCGGACGGCGACTCGAACCTGATCACGGAGTCGAACGTCGAGATCCCAGTTCTCGACGCCGGGGACCGCTTCGATGAGCCCGCTCCAGGTCGCTCCCGGGATTCTCATCATCTCATGCAAGGTGCGAGTGCCATGCCGTTCCCGATGAAGGCGGCTCACCGTTTCTGTAATCTGTTGTTGATCTCTGCGAACTCGATCCGCCTGCTCTTGGCTGATCAACCCCAGCATCTCGCCCTTCTCCGCCAGCCTCAGATCGGCGTTGTCATGGCGCAGCATCAATCGGAACTCAGCCCTGGAGGTGAACATCCGGTACGGTTCTCGAGGGTCGCAACGAACCAGATCATCTGCCAGTACGCCGATGTACGCTTCATCTCTCCCGAGGATCAGGGGCGGTTGATTCGCCAGGTCGAGCGCCGCATTGACCCCTGCCAGGAATCCTTGTGCGGCGGCCTCCTCGTAACCACTGGTTCCACAGATCTGGCCCGCCAGGTAGAGGCCGGAGAGTGCCTGACATTCAAAGGTACGGGCGATCTGATGAGGGGGAAAGAAGTCATACTCCACGGCATAGCCGTGGCGCAGGAAGCGTGCCGTCTCCAGTCCTGGAATCCTCGCCACCAACTTCTCCTGCGCCTCGGCAGGCAAACTGGTGGAAATCCCGTTGACGTAGATCGAAGGGGTTTGCAGTCCTTCTCGCTCGAGGTGAACCACGTGTCCCTGCCGATCGGGGAACCGAACCACCTTATCCTCGATGGAGGGACAGTATCTGGGTCCCACACCCTCGATCTGTCCCGAGAAAATCGGGCTGCGATGAAGATACTCACGGATCACATCGTGAACCGATTCATCGGTGCGAGTCGTATGGCAGTTCATCCATTCCCGCTCGGGCAACTGGTTCCAGTGACTGAAGCCTTGAGGATTCGCATCCGGCCGTTGCACCTCTAACTGGGACCAGTCGATCGATGATCCATCGAGTCTTGGTGGAGTTCCAGTTTTCAGCCTTCCCGTCTCCAGCCCCAGTCCCCCCAGCGCTCCGGTCAGTTGCCGGACGGTTCCCTCGCCGATCCGTCCTCCCTCTGACTGGATTTCACCGATATGCATCACCGCTCGCAGGAAGGTTCCATTGGTGAGGATCACCTTACGAGAAGTCACCGTCGCCCCATCCTCCAGCTGGACTCCTGCCGCCACACCGTCGACGATGTGAATGTCCTCCACCGAACCCTCGACCACTCGCAAGTGCGGTTGGACGGAAATCAGTCGTCGCATCTCTTTCGAATAGAGATCCTTATCGACCTGGGCTCGCAACGACTGGACAGCCTCACCCTTGGACGTGTTGAGCATCCTGTAGTGGAGACCGGCGACGTCTGCCACCTGTGCCTGAACCCCTCCGAGAGCATCGATCTCGCGAGTCAACTGCCCCTTGCCGATGCCTCCGATGGCAGGATTACAGGAGAGAGCTCCGATGGTGTCCTCGCTCAAGGTGACGAGAATCGTCTCGCGACCGAGACGTGCCGCCGCAAGCGCCGCTTCGCAGCCGGCGTGCCCACCTCCGACCACGATCACTTCGGCATCTACATCTCTCATGAGGAATTTTCGCGCTGGTAAAATAATCCCTCGAGGCGATCGAAGTATTGTGGATCCGATTTAGAGACACAATCGGCGTCCAGTACCCGGGTCCCCTCCACCTTCAAGGCGAGCAAGGAAAACGCCATCGCCATCCGGTGATCTCTCGCTGGATCCAGATCCGCCGCGACCAGATCGACCCCATCGCTCCCGACCACACGCAACAGATCTCCGCGAACCTCTGCGCGGATCCCCATCGCCTTCATGCCACGGCATAGCACCATCAGACGATCCGTTTCCTTGACCCGAAGATGGGAGACTCCCGAAAAGATCGATTCACCTCGAGCAAATGCTGCCACCACCGCCACTGCGGGAACCAGGTCGGGGGTTCCCTCCATGTTTCGTGAAATCGCCTTCACGGGTGGGCCATGAACCCGAATAGATCGTTCACCGATCTCCACCGGACACCCCATGTCGGACAGGATCTCGCCGATCACCCGGTCTCCTTGCAGCGAGCGGCTTCCGACACCTTCGACCGTAACATCGCCGGAAACGAGCGCTGCCGCACAGAGCGGAAACGCCGCGGAAGAGGCATCGGCCTCGACTTCGATTCTGCCAGATCGAAATTCCGAAGCGGTCTTCACTGTGATCTCTCTCGGTTGATTTCCCACCTTCACGCCGAAGGCGCGCAAGACTGCGGCAGTCAGATCGATGTACGGCCGGGAATAGATGGGCCCCACCAGTCGAAGAATCAACCCGGCGGGAAGGTGCGGAGCGATCAGCATCAGGGCACTGGCGAATTGACTCGAAACTGCCGCCTGCAGAACGACCCGGCCCCCCTCCATCGATCCTCCTCGAATACAAACTGGAGGACCTTCTCCTTCACAATCAATGTTGCAACCCAGATCTCGCAGAGCCTGGACCAGCGGTAAGATTGGACGATGAGAAGCACCATCGATGTGAGTTTCCTCGCCACGCAACGCCAGCAGCGCGGTCAGGAAACGCATTCCGGTGCCGTTGGCTCCTACATCGATGCGACTGGCACCGGCGGGAAATTTTCCGGCACAACCGACGATCTTCAGTGGCCCCGGTAACTGTCC
>JABHOG010000016.1 GCA_018694835.1 Planctomycetota bacterium
CTTGCTGTCGGGGAGGGGCTTTCGTGAAAGGGGCATTTCATGCCTAGCAATAACAGTATCCAGATGATCCACCCGTATTCCCATGAAGGGATGTGGGTCTTCGACGACGCCGCAGTCGGTCTGGTCAAGGAACCGTTCGTGTCCGGTGCGGATCGGATCATCGACCGGCTCGTCGAGCAGGTTCCCGATGCTCACAACGGTTTCATCCTGATCTTCTCCGAGCTTCCCTTCCCGGGGCACCAAGTGTCGCTGGAGTGGCTGCGAGAGGAGTGCGGTGGCAACGTCTACCGGTGCAACGAGCTCGACATGGTCGGTTGGTTGTGCCCGGCACTGCTCCAGTACTTCAACGAGGCACCGAAGCAGATCCATGCCGAGGTGAGAGCCCGAGGCACTAATTCGTAGAGGGATCCAGGGCTAGCGGGACACCATTGGGTGCATAATGCATGATCCCTGGTCATGAAATAATTTGTGTGTCCTGCTGCTGCCACAACAGAAGCCGTGCGATTCGTCGCTTGTAGGGGGCGGTACGGCTGCAAGGGTATCTGGTAGTGATTATTGGGAGTGATGGCTGTGAATACGAACTTGCTTTGCTCGACAGGCGAGTTGCAGATTTTGTCCACGTGGTATGGGCGATTCGAATAGTCTAATAGAAAGGGTGGGTTGAATAATCCAAAGTCGACGAGCGACTTCTAATTGTCTTCCCTCGTCACCGGGGTGATCTTGATCTTTCCCGGATACGTTTCGATCTCGCATCCAGGAGCTATTTCACCAGTTTCGTCAAAGTGCTTGCCTACCAATTTTTTACTTGGTCGAATTGTTGAAAATACGGCAGGTACCAGTTCAGGATCGACGATGGTTGCCATTCGATAGGGACGGGTGATCACGAATCTGTGATCTCCCAGGGTCATCCGGAACGGCTCCGGGCTCAACTCGTGGATTTGTCCTTTGAGGGCCAGTTCCTGGTCCTTCAATAGGGCGATGTTTTGCCGAATTTCATGCAGTTTGATCAGCGACGATTCCAGATCCATGAGTCCTCCAATTTTTGGATATCCTACTCCAAAAGTACAGTCGGCTGCAGAATCCATGGTCCTCTCTCCCTCCGATTCGATGAAAAAGGACAGCTCCTGGTAGGAGTCGATGGTCGTAGATTCCTCTTTATTAGCCATATTCAGCACTTTAATGGGGTGTTGTCAGGATTCTGGGATCTCGGCGTAATAGAGGTGTTGACATGCGAATCAACACCCTGTATTGTGTTGTAGCGCACCACATTTAAGGTGCCCAAACGAAAGGAGGGACTCATGTCCCGAACGAACAGTAACAGCATTCAGGCGATCCACCCCTACTACCACGAGGGTCTGTGGGTCTTCGACGACGACGCGGTCGACCTGGTCCGGGAGCCGTTCGTGGCTGGTGCCGACCTGATCATGGATCGGCTCGCCGAGCAGGTGCCGGATGGCCGCAACGGATTCACCCTGATCTTCTCCGAGCTGCCCTTCCCGGGGCACCAGGTGTCGCTGGAGTGGATGCACGAAGAGTGTGGCGGCAATGTCTACAAGTGCAACGAGCTCGACATGGTCGGTTGGTTGTGCCCGGCGTTGCTCAAGTACTTCAACGATGCGCCCCGGGAACTCTACGCCGAGGTGCGTCCTCGAGCAGAAGCTGCCTAGGTATACAGGAATGGTAAGGGGTCCCCGAGCTGGGGGCCCCCGGAAAGTGAGTCAGAGATGTCATCGCAGAATTTTGGATCAGTCTTCCGCGAGTTGCGTGAAAAAGGCGGAGTATCGATGCGCTTATTGGCTGTCTCGGCCGAGATGGATCCCGCTTACCTCTCTCGCATGGAGAACGGTAAGTCCGGTACTCCGAAGGAGGAAACAGTCGAGCGGCTGGCGGATGCCCTGTGTGAGGCGAAGCAGCTGCCCCCAGCCGAGGCGCGAACGGTGAAAACCCTGTTGCTCAGAGCCGCAGGACACACGCCGCACGATCCGCAGAGCCAGATCGACGAATTGACCACGGGATTCAGGGTCCGGTTACAGGCCCTGGGGTTCTCGCCCGAAAAGATCGACCTGGCGCTTTCGCAGGTGGCGTTGCCGACGATTCAGAAAATCCTCAGAGGCGAGGTACGACTGGAAGAAGTTCTGAAAGGAAAATTCTCACCCGCAGAGATCGAAGCGTTGCGGCAAGCGGGAGAGCAAGCGATCGAGCAGGGTTTCTCTACCGGGAATTCCTCCTATGCACAAGAAATGCTGACGGCTGCCGAGTACCTCGAGAGGCATGCCGATGAGTTTGCGACCCGGGTGAGTCCTGCAAGACCACCGAAGGATCGGGTAGAGGACCATGTGATCCGCGCCGGAAGAGATGTGGAGATCCATGTGAAGTGTCCGTTGAACAGGGAACAGGAGCAACAGCTACGCCTGATCGGCAAGCTGATTGACTCGATCACGAAAGGACAATGAAAGTGAACACGATGCGACAGGTTAGGGCCCAGGTGCGCTGGGACAGAGACAGCATTCCTGCTGGAGAGTCCAGCGTCCGACACCTTCTGCTGGAGGTCATCGCACCGGAACAGGAGGAGACCTGCATGGAAGAGAAGCCGGTGAATCTGGCTCTGGTGATCGATCGATCGGGATCGATGGGTGGCGGAGAACTGGTAGCAGCCTGCCAGGCGGCAGTGAGCATCGCCGAAACCCTCGGGGAAAAGGACCGCCTCTCCATCGTCGCCTTTGATCACCACGTGGTGGTTCTGGAAGAAGGTCTGGCCATGGACGAGACCGGCAAGCACAAGGCGATGACAGCGATCGCTGAACTGCGTCCGGGGGGAAGCACGAACCTCTCCGGAGGTTGGTTTGAGGGTGCCCGTTGCGTTTCCGGTGTGATCGAAACGGGTTTCGCCGAGGAAGGACGGGTGTTGATTCTCTCCGATGGTCATGCCAACAACGGCATCTGCGAACCGGGGCAACTGATGGAGCATGCTCGGGAAATGGCCGAGCGGGGTGTAATGACCTCGGCAGTTGGCATCGGTGATCGGTATTCTCCCCTGCAACTGGACGCATTGGCCGAGGGCGGTCGAGGTCGATTGCACGATGCCGCCACTCCGCAGGAGATCGTCGAGGTGGTCACTGGTGAGCTGGGCGAGCTGAAGGCGGTTACCGCTCGGAATGTCCGGGTCATCTGCAAGTGTCCGTCCGGTGTCATCGTGGAAGGGCTCAGTCGTCAGAGTGTCGATCGTTACGGTGAGATCACGACCTTCTCGCTGGGCGAGATCGTCGGTGGGGCCATCCGACCCCTCGCTCTGCGGGTGGAGTTTCCTGCTCATGAAAAGGGGGAGCCTCTCCCCATCGATTTCGAGATCTCCTGGCAGGATCCGCAAGCACCGGATCGGGAGCAACTCTTGAATCTGCAAGTTCCCGTGAAGGTGGTGTCTACGGAGGAAACTGGAGAATCCAGGGTCGATCTCGAAGTGGTCCAACGTATCGCTGGTTTGTGGGAAGCCACCGTCGCCTATCACAGCATGCGGGACAATGAGGGCAGGGATTACCACGGAGCCGAGTCCCGCTACACAAAAATCGAGGAGCACTACTGGGGGCTGATCAAAGATCTACCGGATGCCATGGAGAGGCTCGAGCGTTTCCGATTGGCCCGAGAGCGCGTGGCCCGGGAATGGCAAGGTCGATCGAAGCGTCAGGCCTTAACCTTGTCGAAGAAGGCGATGTTATTCGAGAAAGACCTTCGGAAAATCGACCAGGGATCCTGGTCTGACCATGTGGATGAAAATTGAAACTAGAAACGCGAGGAGATACATGATGAACCAAACAATAACCGCGGAAGAAGCCAAAAGAGCCATCTACTTCGATGTCGAGGGGCAGGCTGATTCGATAAATAAGGAGAAGCGCGATCCGATTCTCGGTGGAGTGCTTGTGGATGGATCTTACGAGGTCACCTTGTTCGGCGACGGTCTCGAAGTGGCCGCCCGGGCAAAGATATGGAATCACCAGCCGCTCAAGCAGTTTCTTGAAGAGCTGAGCAATAGAGCAAGGTTGGAAGGAAGAAAGTTGGTTTACTTCACCAAGAGAGAAGAAGAGTTATTCACTCGATTTGATGTCAATATCAAGGATGTAGGAATCGATCTTAAGCCGCTGGCGAACAAGAACGAGAATTTTAAAAAATGCCGTACTACTTACAGGTCAAATAAAAAGAAGCTCAAGGATCCCAACACATCCAAGACAACTATAGATATGCTCCGAACGAAATCGCATGGGCTGCTAACCTTGTTTGCTGCAGAAAGGGGACTTCCTCGCCCACATTCTTATGCATTAGGAAAGATCGGCGGATACTGCGAGAAAATCAAAGACCAAGCCAGGGTCAAGAATACCTACGAAGCATGGTCGAAAGGCACCAAGAAGAATCTTACGCTGGTGAAGAATCACAATGAACACGACTGCAATGCGACCCGGTTCGTCATGGAACTCCTCGTCAATTCCTAGCCGCTAGCACCCACAAAGAGACCATGGGTTTTGGTCTCGTCTGATCGCTTATTCAGCATCGGCGCCAGCATCTCGATGCCTTATCGAAGCACTCCGGTCTCGTGGACACTTCGGAGCGCGGTGGGTGATTTTTAAAGATGATGATGTTCGCCTCCATCGAAATGACGAACGACGTATGTGAGAACATCCATCCCGCTGTCGCAGCGAGTCCCTCGATCATTATTCCCGGAATTGTTATAGCAGCGAAGGGGTGCTTCTCATGACATCGATATACCTTGGACAGGAATGTCATGTTGGAAGTTGCGTCACTCCACAAGAGGGCATCAAGTTGCTTCAGGGTGATGGTAATCGTTGTGCATTCGGTTCCGAACCTGGATAGTATCAACGGTGAAGCGATTGCATTATTGAAGACCAATGGCCAGATGGGCCTATTGATCTGTCGCAATATCTGAGCGGCGCATCGACACAATATTTCGTTTCTCGTGGGACTCTCCCCTGGTGAATCATTGGATTACAGCGTGAGTGTCAAAATTATCAATTGCGGAGGTATATTTTGCCCATCAACAGAAGAGATCTTCTGAAGGGTGCGTTGGCGGCTGGGGTCGTCGGAGCCACCAAGCCAGTCTTTGGCCATCGTTACTTCAAGGCGGGGATGTTTGGCTACGAGCCCTTTACCCAGCCTTTCTTCAAGCCGCCGGTCATCCACAAGGGATCATCGCTGGATCCGATGCCAGGGACTGCCGAAGCCTCGCTCGGCTCAGATGCTGTTTATCATGGAATCGCTCCCGAGTTTTACCCCTCACATCCGGCGCACCTTCCCGATTGGGATACCCTACCGGAGAAGTACTGGGAGCTGGAAGCGGTGGAAGGAGCCTGGCAGTTCTTTCCTGGCGTCGACACCCCGGCATTTGCTTACCGTGGAAAGCCGGGAACCGCATCGGCGACTCCTCCCAGTTTCCCCGGGCCGACCTTCCTGGCTCGCCATGGGGAACCCACGGTGGTGAGGTATTCCAATTTGACTTCGGTGGAGACTTCGATCCACCTCCATGGAGATCATGGTCCGGCGCACTCTGACGGGTCGCCTGATTTCTATGTTCTTCAGGACAAGACCCGCGATTATTATTATCCCAACATCGGACCTCGGTTGAACGCCTCTCCAGATACGCCTTACCCGGCAACAGTAGAGGAGGCAGGGCCGTTCGAGTTGGCACACTTGCCGACTACAATGTGGTACCACGATCACGCCATGGACATTACAGGTTTCAATGTGAATCGAGGTCTTGCGGGGTTCTATCTGTCAGAAGACGAGCTCGAGGTCCAGCATCAGCAGAGTGGATTTCTACCGAAGCTCTACGGTGACTTCGATCACGTACTGGCACTCAAAGATTTCAAGTTCAATAGCGACGGCACCCTGGCGTACGACCTGCTCGATCACAACGGACACATCGGCGATGTCAAAACCGCCAACGGTCGCGCGCAGCCCTACATGGATGTGTACAGACGCAAGTATCGCTTCCGCATCCTCAATGCCTGTAACGCCAGGTACCTGCATCTGCGGCTCAATAGCCGCAAGGGGAAAAACCAGAGGGATGGCATCCCGTTTTTGATGATCGGTAAAGACAGCTGGGAGATCGAAGAAGCGACCGACCTGGAGAGCTTCACCATCAGCCCCGGTGAGCGTTTCGATGTGATCATCGATTTCAGCGAGTTGCCTGAAGATGTCGATACTTACTACCTGCAAAACATCATGCACCAGACGGACGGTCGAAAGCCAAAGGGCATCCGTCCCGACAAGGAGCACGCACCGTGGATGCAGTTTCGTCTACTCGATGGCGATCCCCCTGGCCCTCAGGAGATGGAAGGGGTCGAGAACGGTGTTTATTCGGTGAGCGCAGGAGATACGGTCAGGGAATATCACGCCTACAGTGAAGATGAAGTGGTGGCCACCCGGCTGTTCGATTTCTCGAGAAAGAATGGTGCCTGGGTTGTCAACTCCAAGTACTACAGCCCACGAAGAACCGATGCGGTGCCGCTGCTCAATAGTTGTGAACGATGGATCTTCAAGAATGGCGGCGGAGGATGGTTCCACCCGATCCATGCCCACCTCGAGGGAGTCCAGGTGCAGAGCATCGATGGAAAGGACCGGGACGATCCCGATTTCCCGGTTCAGTACCGGTGGAACACCGACCTGATCAACCTGGAAGGCGGAGAAGAGGCGGAGTGTCTGATCAAGTTCCGCACCTTCAAGGGTCCCTTTGTTTGCCACTGTCACATCATCGAACATGAGGACATGCGCATGATGTTCACCTTTGATCCGCGTGAAGCGGGCGAAGAGAGTATGAACGACGGCATCCGAAATCACGCCTGGAGCGAAGAAGCGGCGCTGCAATCGGGAATGCCAACTGGCTGTATCGATCCACATCACTTGCTCTTCGACCACGAACAGACCCTCGCCAGCGGCGAAGTGGTTGGTCCTGGGGATGTATCGCATCTGGAAGAGGAAGGCGTCGGCTTCCCCGGCGATTTCCACGATGATGTCTGTGAACCCGACAGCGGAGATTGGGACCCGGAAGGGGGTCAGTTGACATCTGATTCTCCGATGCCCGAGGAACAGGAAGATCGGTAAGCAGTGCGTATTGTTCTTGCCCTGATCCTGTTGTTGAACACTTGTGGATGCGTTGGAATTCAACGTGCCGTGGAAACTTCTGCGACCAGCGAGGACAACCTCGATGTGTCGCAGAAGGAACTTCCATTCATCGACAAGGGAGCACGGGCAAAACCGCACTCATCACCGAGCGGTCGCTACTCCGACAAGTTTCCGGATACGGTTCTCATCGATCATCAGGGAAAAAAGCACCGTTTTTACAGCGATCTGGTCAAGAACCGCATCGTCGTCATCCAGTTCTTCTACACCACCTGTTCGGGCATATGACCTGGCGTCACCCAGAACCTGGTCAAGGTTCACAAGCTCTTCGGTGATCGCATGGGTAAGGATATTCTCTTTCTCTCCATCTCCATCGACCCGGATGAGGATGATCCCGAGACTCTCGCTCTCTATCGAGAATATGGTGGTAGCGACTGGGAAGGCTGGTTGCATCTCACCGGAGATTTCGATGAGATCGAGACGCTGCGCTGGGTGCTGGGGGCATATGATCTCGATCCAGAACTCGATAGCGATAAGACCGAGCACGCCGGCATTGTCACCTTTGGCAACGATAACACCAACTGGTGGGCGGCGGTGCCGGCACTGATCGCGCCGGAGGAGGTCGCCGATGCGATCATCCGCATCGCGGGCAATCCGGTGAAGCAGCCGCGCTGATCCTCAGCCGCGTAGCTTCTTATCCTCCGAGCAATACCAGTGCTTCTCTTGCCGCTCGACGCAGCACCGGATTGGGATCATCCGCTGCTATGTTTCTGAGTGCATCCAGCGCCGGGGCGGTACCGTTTCGACCGAGAGCTCGCACTACATCGAGTCGCTGCGATGATGTGGTCCAGTCGAACAGTTCTGTCAGCATCAGCGCCGATTCTGCCACCGGGATGTGCCCCAGGGCGAGGATGATCTCATGATCTCGAAACGAATCTCCCGACCATGTGGCGATGCGCTGGCGGTAATAGGGCAGCCAGCCGGCAACCAGCTGCGGATCGCGCCCCTCGTGATAGCCTAGAATCAGCAGCGCCGCTTCTCCCTCGAACAGTTCCTTGCGCAGATCTGCCAGCAACTCACCGGGAGTCTCCAGCTGGGCGAGATGGCCCAGGTAATCGAGCACTGCGATTTCGTTGTCGGCATATTCGCGCATCAGATTGCCGCTGTAAAAATCAGGACTCTTCCACAGGGGCGAGTCGAGATCACCACCGTTGAAGGCATCGGCGAATTGTTCGTAGAGACGATCCACCTCACTGAAGTGGCCGCCGGCGATCAGATCAAACGCCAGTTGCCAGATGGCCTCGAGGTCCTGCTCTTCGATGGCCTGTTCGAGAACCCGCTGGGCGCTCGCTGGCCCGACACCGCTATCGGGCCGTGGATCGGTTCGCTGTGACTCCGTATCGCCCATCACCAGCTCGACCGAGTCTGGCTCTTCGAAACCGGATGCGTTCGAAGTGGGGTTTTCATCTTTGCGGTTCGCTGCGGCGTTTCCTGTGGCAGCATCCGGTTGCGCTACAGATGGCCCGGTATCACGCTCGGTCCGAGTTTCATCGGAGGGAAAACGGGAAACCAAGAATCCCAGAATCATCACCAGCAGTGTCAGAACAACGACCAATCCACGCAAGAGATGTCCCTTTCAACGGCTTCAGTCCAGTCCGCGGTGATGTCGATACAACGGGGGGAGAGAAGCGCAATCGGTGTATCCGAACAGTTGTAAGCAACTGTCCAGTGATCATCGTCCAATTTCTCCTTGTTCACATCATCTATCCTACAGTATTCACGGATCTTGCTGAAATGTCCTGCGCCATTGCACCGAGTTGCACAAGTATCTGGATAAAGTAGGACCGAGAGCAGGCTGCGGGGGCACTGCTGCTGTACTCCATGCTGTACTCCACATAATAATGGACTTCGCCGAAGGGAGAGCGGTAGCATGATCGCTTCCACTGTGAAATGAGGTCCTCGTGAAACTCTTCGTTCCGCTGCTCATTGTGGCGCTGCTTCTGCTTCTCTGGACGATGTTTGATCCAGCAGATCCGGGTCCCTTCACCGACCCCGGCCCTTCCCCACAGGACCAGTTACAGATCGAAGAAAACACTGGTGTCGACGATAGTGCTGACCGATCTGCTCACACCAGTTCTGCTGGTTCCACCACCTCGCAATCCAAGAGGGGTGTCGAAGTTGCGCCCTGGTACATCTCGGGACGAGTCGTGGATGAAGATGGCAACCCAGCCATTTTTGCCAGTGCTTCTCTGGATCTGGATTTCCAGCCACTGGTGGAGTGCGACAGTGACGGTCTGTTCATGATGGAGGTGGAAGCCGGTTTCGTGGGAGATCTGTTTATCCATTGTGATAACGATCGTCGCTTGCAAGAGGAATTGCCTTCGCTGGTGGGACAGGTGGTCACCGATGTGAGAGCGGATGCTGAGGATCCCAGGCGCTTCATCGTGACCCTTACCGAAGGGTTGCACATCGACGGAATCGTGATCGATGCAGAGGAGCGCCCGGTCTCTGGTGCGGCTGTTTTCTCCGGAGCCACGCGCCGCATCTCCACCGGTTTCATCGTCATGGGAACTTCCTCGGCGGAAGATGATCGCATCTGGCCCGAAACGATCAGTCGAACAGATGGAACCTTCACGCTGGCGGGGATTCCTGTCAGGGATTACAGACTTTGGGCGAGCCGATTGAATCATGCAGAATCAGAGCCCGTCAATGTTACCCCTGGAACTCCAGAGGTGATTCTCCAGCTGCGCAATCAGTGCATCCTACGCGGAGTGGTGGTCGATGAACGAGGCGCCCCTCAGGATGTTCCGGTGAAACTGTTCAGGGGACTCGACGTCGAGGAGTCCAACCATGCTGCTCGGCGAGGCGAGGGATCCTTACTGGCGGAAGAGAATGCCAACAATCCAGAGGTGGGTCATTTCGAGCTCTACACCGGGACGGTCGGGATGCATCAACTGGTGGTGGATTCATCGAAGTATGTCAAGGCGAGTCGATTGATCGACCTCAAACCCGGAGTGAATGATGTCGGTGAACTGGTACTGAAGTCTCCGGCACTACTCCATGGCAGGGTGGTGGATCAACGAGGAGTGGCCGTTTCCGGGGCGGTCTTTTCCGGAAATGGGAGTTCGCAGCAGGGATTCATCGCCATCAGCGAAGATGATGGGACCTTTGAACTGCGGGTCGATCCGAGCCAGCCGCAGGACCGAATGATGACGATCTCTCATCACGACCATCCCGATACCCGACTCGATGTTTCTGGATACACGGTAGGGGATCAATATCTCGGCGATGTGGTGCTCAAGGAGGGGCTGACGATCCGTGGAGTGGTGCTGTCTCCAGATACGGCGCCGGTCAAGGGCGCCAGGGTGAACCTTAGGCAGTTGGCACTACCGGGTGCCGAAGAGGAAGATCAGGGATTCACGTTCACCTTCGGCGGAGCCAACGGGCTGGTCATGGAAGCAGCATCTGACGGTGATACGGTGCAGAGTGCCACTACCAATGCTGGCGGCGAGTTCTCCATCGTTGTGGAAAACCGCGGTGACTACGAGATCGATGCCGAGGCGACTGGGTACGGATCTTCAGCAACTGTGCCTCTTTCGGTACTTGGATCGATCGAGGGTGTTCGACTCGACCTGGCCACCGTCTTTGTCATCGAAGGACGAGTCATCGATGATCTGGGTGTGTTGGTGGGTGGGGTTCGCCTGACGGCAAGAAAAGCTGTCCCTCCAGAGAATCAGTTTCGCGCGATGCTGAGCGGGGGAGGAGCAGGAGATGGAATCCGAACGACCAGTGCCCAAGATGGTTACTTTCGGTTCGAGGTTTCAGAGGAGATTCCATATCGCATCACTGTCACGAAAGGACAGCACTGGAATTCTTTAGAAAATCCCACAGTCGATGCGGGAAACCTGAACGCACAGGTAGTGGTGACCGAGGGTGGGCGAATCGAAGGCACGGTGGTGGACTCCATCACGCTCCAACCAATCACTTCATTTCAACTGGATCCTGGTGCTCTCTCGACGGGCAATTTCTTCTTCTTCGGTGAAGGCACTTCTGGTGTCGAGTACACCCATCCAGATGGATTTTTTGACATCATCGGGCTGGAGGGAGGCTCTCATCGAATCACGATCGAGGCAGAGGGGTATGTGAAGGAGACGGCAGAGGTCGATGTAGAACTGGGCGCCACCACTTCCATCACCATTTCACTGCAACCTGGTGCCGCCATCGCCGGGCGGATCGTGGATGCCACAGGGGAGCCGATGGAAGGGGTTCGAGTCTCGGTCTCGAGACCAGGAGAAGAACCTGAGCCGCAACATCAATCCTCGATCAACATCTCTTTTTCCACGGGTTCAGGAGGTGTCATTGAACTCGGCAACAGTGGAATTCGAACGGATGAAAAGGGCAATTTTCTTGTCGATGGCATCGAAGCGGGGGATTGGCAAGTTCGCGCCACGAAATCAGGTCACGAAACACAAGCGTTCGAGGTGCGAGGGACAACTCCCGGAATCATCACCGATTCGGGAACTCATACCCTTTATCCCGAAGTCCCTGCTGATCACTGATGGACCCCGGGGTGAAGAGGTTCGCTAGCTCTCGTTCTTGGCCTTGCGGCCGGCGCGACGGCGGTCTGATTCCTTGAGCAACTGTTTGCGGATGCGGATGTTGGTGGGAGTGATCTCCACCAGTTCTCCCTCAACAACAAACTCGAGTGCTTCTTCAAGCTTCAATCGTTTGAGCGGTCGGACGTTGGTACTGTCGTCCTTGCCGGATGCTCGTACGTTGGAAAGTTTCTTGGTGCGCACTACGTTCACTTCAAGGTCGCGCTCGCGGCTGTGTTCTCCGACCACCTGGCCCTCGTATACTTGATCTCCAGGTTCGACGAAGAAGGTGCCACGATCGTACAGGGCATCAAGACTGTAGGGTGTAGCCTGTCCCGTCTCGACGGCGATCAGTGATCCGGAATTTCTTCGAGGAATTGAGCCCGACTTGGGGCCATGTTCGAGATAACTGTGATGGGAGATGACTCGCCCGGCAGTGGCTGTGAGTAGTCGCGTACGCAAGCCGATGAGGCCACGTGCGGGAATCTTGAACTCCATGTGCACCATGTCACTACCGGCTCTCGATGTCATGTCGATCATTTCGGCGCGTCGTTCGCCGATCAAAGCCATCGCTGAGCCTTGAGCATCGATGGGGCTTTCCAGCACAAGGTGTTCAAAAGGTTCATGCCACTTGCCGTCGACGAGACGTTCGATCACACGAGGCATCCCCACACACAACTCGAAGCCTTCACGACGCATCGTCTCCAGTAAGATTCCAAGATGCATCAGTCCGCGGCCAGAGACGAGGAACTCCTCGGGACGGTCGCCCTGGACCACTCGAAGCGCTACGTTTCGCTCCAGCTCCTTGTCGAGCCGATCCTTCAGTTGCCTCGAAGTGACATACTTGCCGTCTCTGCCGACAAAGGGCCCATCGTTGACCCGAAAGGTCATGTGAAGTGTTGGTTCATCCACTCGCAAAGCCGGAAGTGCCGTCGGTTCTTTAGCACAGGCGATGGTGTCACCGATCTCAATTCCATCGATGCCGATCACCGCACAGATGTCGCCTGCCTTGACCTGTTGGACCT
The DNA here is from genome assembly GCA_018694835.1 of Planctomycetota bacterium. Classification (GTDB taxonomy): domain Bacteria; phylum Planctomycetota; class UBA8108; order UBA1146; family UBA1146; genus QNYK01. Next base: position 12,746 of record JABHOG010000016.1, read on the forward strand.
TTTTTCGTCCGAGCCCCTCGAACAGATGGACCTCCTGGGCACGAGCAGTTCTCGCCCCAGTATCCTCCGAAAGTACCTTGATCTCCTCGGCGGCGGAGAGGGTGCCGGCTGCGATACGACCAATGGCGATACGACCGACGTACTCGGAGTGGTCGAGAGTACTGACTCTGAGTTGTAGAGGTGCCTCGACCTCGACCGGCGGTGCGGGAACGTGTTCGATGATGGCGTCGAAGATCTTTTGCAGATCAAAGCGCTCTCCATCCACCTCTTCCGAGCACCAACCGTCGCGCCCAGAGCAGAAGAAGATGGGGAAATCGAGTGCATCGTCACCAGCTTCGAGACTCACCAGCAGGTCGAATACCTCGTCGACAACTTCAGCCGGGCGTCCGTCCGGCCGATCCGCCTTGTTGACGATCAGCATCGGAGTGAGTCCGTTTTCTAGCGCCTTTTGCAAGACGAATCGGGTCTGCGGCATCGGACCGTCGTAGGAGTCCACCAGCAGCAAGGCTCCATCCGCCATCGAAAGGACCCTCTCGACCTCGCCACCGAAGTCGGCGTGACCGGGAGTATCGATGATGTTGATGCGGTAGCGGATATCTCCGCGCTCAACTTCGATGGCACAGTTCTTGGCGAGGATGGTGATCCCCCGCTCTCGCTCGAGAGGATTGCTATCGAAGATCAGACCGTGCTGGCCTCCTGCGAGGCGGTCGAGTTCCTCGTTGCGGAACATTCCCGATTGATAGAGGAGGCTGTCGACCAGCGTCGTCTTGCCGTGGTCGACATGGGCGATGATCGCCACGTTTCGAATCTGTTCCTGCATCGGAAGACTGCTCTCGCTCTCTTTGCCCTGCCAGGGCCGGAAGTGGTGAACTGCACCCGCTTCCGATGGTGGAATTCTATCGTCGTCGATCGGATGCGGAAGCGAACTCGGCAAGATCGAGGTAGGAAGTTCCCGAATTCAGGGTGAATCAGCCTCGAGATGTTGTTCGATACGCTCACGAGCATCATCGGGACACCCCTGCTGAAAGGATAAATCGCGGACAATGGTCTCGATGGTCTGATGCCGCAGTTGCTGCAACCGGAGGGCGGATGCGTATGGAATGTGAGTGAAGGCCACCAGTTCGTAGAGGGGGCGAAATTTCTCGGGAGCGATCTCATC